>NZ_JBFTJJ010000006.1:0-215794 GCF_056395365.1 Variovorax sp. 10L421 | reverse complement strand
TCCGACATGAAGCGGTCGATGCCCAGGATCAGCGCAAGGCCCGCCACCGGCACGTGCCCCACGGCCGACAGCGTGGCCGCCAGCACGATGAAGCCGCTGCCCGTGACGCCCGCCGCACCCTTCGAGGTGAGCAGCAGCACGGCCAGCAGGGTGATCTCCTGCGTGAGCGTCATCGGCGTGTTGGTGGCCTGTGCGATGAACACGGCCGCCATGGTCAGGTAGATCGACGTGCCGTCGAGATTGAACGAGTAGCCGGTGGGAATGACGAGGCCCACGCAGGTCTTGTTGGCGCCCAGGTTCTCCATCTTCTCCATCATGCGCGGCAGCACCGATTCGCTCGACGACGTGCCCAGCACGATCAGCAGCTCTTCCTTGATGTACTTGATGAACTTCCAGATGCTGAAGCCGTGGAAGCGCGCGATGAGTCCCAGCACCACGAAGATGAACAGCAGGCAGGTCAGGTAGAAGGTGCCCATCAGCTTGCCGAGCGAGAACAGGCTGCCCAGGCCGTACTTGCCGATGGTGAATGCCATCGCACCGAAGGCGCCGATGGGCGCGAGCTTCATGATGTAGTTGACGATGCCGAAGAGCACGTGCGAGCCTTTCTCGATCACGTCGAACACCAGCGTGCCGCGGCCGCCGAAGCGGTGCAGCGCGAAGCCGAACAGCACCGCGATCAGCAGCACCTGCAGGATCTCGCCCTTGGCGAAGGCGTCGACCACCGTGCTCGGAATGACGTTGAGCAGGAAGTCGACCGTGCCGGTCATCTTTCCCGGGCCGGTGTAGGCCGCGATGCTCTTGGTGTCGAGCGTGGCCGGGTCGATGTTCATGCCGGCGCCGGGTTTGAGCAGGTTCACCAGCACCAGGCCGACCAGCAGCGCGATACTGCTGACGATCTCGAAGTACAGCAGCGCCAGCCCGCCGGTCTTGCCTACCTTCTTCATGTCCTCCATGCCGGCGATGCCCACCACCACCGTGCAGAAGATGATCGGCGCGATGATCATCTTGATCAGCTTGATGAAGCCGTCGCCCAGCGGCTTCATCGCCTCGCCCGTCGCCGGGTAGAAGTAGCCGAGCAGCACGCCGATGATCACCGCGGTGATCACCTGCACGTAGAGGGAACGGTAGATCGGGAGCTTTCTGGCGGGTGTGGTTGTTGTGCTTTCCATGGCTTGCCTTCCGGAGGGTTTGGAAACTGTAGGACGCATATCGGCCGCTTTCTATCCGTGGAACCCGCATCGATGAAATGAAAAAACCCGCCGAAGCGGGTCTTGTCGATCAGGTACAGGTCCGCATGCTCAGTGCATGTGCAGGCCGCCGTTGACCGAGAAGTCGGCCCCCGTGCTGTAGCCGCCCTCGTCGGTGGCGAGCCACGCGATGATCGAGGCGATTTCGCTCGGTTCGCCCAGGCGCTTGACCGGGATGGTGGCGACGATCTTGTCGAGCACTTCCTGTCGGATGGCCTTGACCATGTCGGTGCCGATGTAGCCCGGGCTCACGGTGTTGACCGTCACGCCCTTGCTGGCCAGCTCCTGCGCCAGCGCCATGGTGAAGCCGTGCATGCCGGCCTTGGCCGCCGAGTAGTTGGTCTGGCCCGCCTGGCCCTTGGCGCCGTTGACCGAGCTGATGTTGATGATGCGGCCCCAGCCCTTCTCGACCATGTCGCCCACCACCTGCTTGGTGACGTTGAACATGCTGTTGAGGTTGGTCTCGATCACCGCGCTCCAGTCCTCGGGCGTCATCTTGAGGAACATGCGGTCCCGCGTGATGCCGGCGTTGTTGACCAGCACGTCGATCGGGCCGTGCGCGGCCTTGGCGGCGGAGAAGGCCTCGACGGTGGATTGCCAGTCGCCGACATTGCCGACCGACGCATGGAACTCGAAGCCTTCGGCTTTCTGTTCGGCCAGCCACTTGGCGTGGTCGCGCGTGGGGCCGCATCCGGCGACCACGGTGAACCCGTCCTTGTGCAGACGCTGGCAGATGGCAGTTCCGATGCCACCCATGCCTCCGGTGACATATGCAACTTTCTTGCTCATGAGATTTCCTTTATGTACATAGCAAAAGCCTGAACGGCCGCCTTCACTCTAGCGAGTTTCAAGCCGTGGTCCTCTGAGGAAAACACTGAGCCGAGCTTGCAACCAGCTGTCACGAAGCGACCTTCGTGCCCGGGCTCTATCCTCGCATCTGTACGCTCTCGCGCAAGCGTCATCGCCAACCTTATTACCAAGGAGTCGAAAGTATGAATTTCGGGATCATCGTCTTCCCCGAGGTCGAGGAACTCGACTTTGTCGGCCCCTGGGAAATGCTCACCATGTGGAGCAAGCTGGCCGGCGGTCCCGAGCATTGCCTGATCGTGGCCGAAAAGCGCGAACCGGTGGTCTGCGCCAAGGGGCTGTCCATCAACCCGCACGTGTCCTTCGCTGACTGCCCGCCGCTCGATCATCTGCTGGTGCCCGGCGGCATGGGCACGCGACGCGAGGTCGACAATCCCGCAATGACCCGTTTCCTCGCCGACCAGGCGCCGGGATGCCAAACGCTGATGTCGGTATGCACCGGCGCCTTCGTGCTGCACGCGGCCGGGCTGCTCTCGGGCAAGACCGCCACCACGCACTGGGGATCGCTGGACCGCCTGCGCGCACTGGGCGACGTGAAGGTGGTCGAGCAGCGCTTCGTGCAGGACGGCAACGTCTGGACATCGGCGGGGGTATCGGCCGGTACCGATCTGATGCTGGCCTTCATCGCCCACACCGCCGGCGATGAAGCCGCCGCCCGGGTGCAGCTGCAGGCCGAGTATTACCCGGCGGATACGGTATACGGCAGTACCGCGAGCCACGAGCGCGCGCCGGCCTACGTGACGCGTCCGGGCACGCCCTTCAAGACGCCATGAGCGCCGTTCCCCTGCCCGAACTTCTGTCCGTACTGGCCGCGCGCGTCGGCGAAACGCTGCGCGCGCGGGGCCAGACGGTGTCGGTCGTCGAGTCTTCGGCCGGCGGCCTCGTGTCTGCCGCCCTGCTCGCCATTCCCGGTGCATCGGCCTACTTCCGCGGCGGCGCGGTCGTCTATTCGCGGCGCGCCGGCCGCGCGCTGCTGGGCCTGACCGCGGAAGACATGGCCGGCATGCGCGGGGAAACCGAGCCCTACGCCCGGCTCGTGGCAGGCCGGGTGCGCGACACCCATCACACGACTTGGGGCATCGCCGAAAGCGGTGCGGCCGGCCCGTCGGGCAGTCCGTATGGCGATGCGCCGGGGCACGTGTGCGTCGCCGTGGTCGGTGGGGTCACGGTGAGCCGGACTATCGAGACCGGCGACACGGACCGTCCGAGGAACATGGAGGTGTTCGCGCGGCACCTGCTCGCGCTGTTCGACGAGACGCTGCGGGCGCAGCCGCAGACACCGCCCGCCTGAGAGATTCAATCCGCCTGCACGCCCGCTGCGCGGATCACCTTGCCCCATTTCTCGATCTCCGCCGCGAGGTGCGTGCGCAGGCCTTCCGGCGTCTGCTTGTCGAGCGGCACGATCTCCGAGCTGAGTTCGGCCAGCCGGTGCTTGACCATGTCGTCCTGCAGCGCGGCGCGCAGGGCGACGTTGAGCTTCTCGAGCACTGCGGGCGGCGTGCCCTTGGGCGCGTAGATGCCGTGCCACACCTTCACGTCGAAGCCCTTGAGCCCCTGTTCGTCGAGCGTGGGAATGGTCGGCATGCTCGACAGCCGCCTTGGCGTGGTCACGCCGAACACCTTCACGCGATTGCCGTCCTTGATGACCGGCGCGGTCTGCGTGGTCTGGTCGCACAGCAGGTCGACCTGCCCGCCCATGAGGTCGTTGAGCGCCGGGCCCGCGCCCTTGTAGGGCACGGTGGTCAGCTGAACGCCGATCTGGTTCATGAACAGCAGGCCGCACAGCTGCGACACCGCGCCCACGCCCGCATTGGCCAGCGTCACCTTGTCCTTGTGGGCCTTCACGTAAGCCAGCAGCTCCTGGTAGTTGTTGGCGGGGAAGTCCTTGCGCGACAGCAGCGTCATCGGCACGTCCATCACCTGGCCGATGTATTCGAAATCTTTCAACGGGTCGTAGTTGAGCTTCTTGTAGAGCGCGGGCGCGGTGGCCATGCCCATGTGATGGATCAGGATGGTGTAGCCGTTGGGCGCCGCCTTGGCCACCCGCGTGGGCGCGATGGTGCCGCCCGCGCCCACCGTGTTCTCGACGATCACGGTCTGGCCCAGCGACTTGCCCATGGGAATGGCCAGCATGCGCGCCACCACGTCCGTCGGGCCGCCGGCGGAGTACGGCACGACCAGGGTGACGGGCTTGTCGGGCCACGCAGCCTGTGCGGCCGCCGGTGACTGAAAGGCAAGCAGGCAGGCGCTCGCCGCGGCCGCGAGCAGGGCCTTGGATTTCCAGGTCTTCGTTGCTGTCACTTCGTTGTCTCCTTCTGGGGGTTATTTATTTACGGATGTTCGAGCGCGAGCAGGCGTTCGGCCAGGCGCACCACGGGCGCGTCGACCATGCGGCCGTCCAGGCTGACGACTCCGCCGCCGGCTGCGCGCACGGCATCGATCACGCGACGGGCCCATGCCACTTCGTCGGCGCTCGGGCCGAGCGCGGCGTGCACCGGCGCGACCTGATCGGGGTGGATGCACAGCTTGGCGCCGAAGCCGCCGCGCCGGGCGCGTGCGGTGTCGGCCGCAAGCCTTGGCGCATCGCGCCAGTCGGGCGTCACGCCGTCGATGGGCGCGGGCAGGCCGGCGCGGCGCGAGGCCAGCAGCAGCGCGAGGCGCACCGGCACGAGTTCGGCTTCGTCCGCATCGCAGGCCAGGCCGAGGTCGGCCTGGAAATCCAGGTTGCCGAACGCCAGGCGCAGCACCTGCGGGCCAGCCGCGAGCTCATCGACCGCCGACAGGCCTTCAGCCGACTCGATCAACGGCACCAGCACGCCCTTCGGGCCGATGGCTTCCGCAATCCTGGACAGATGAGCCGCGCGCTCCGCCTTGGGCAGCACGACGCCGGCAATCAAGCCTTGCGCCGCCAGTGCGCCGACCTGCGCGCAATCGTCTTCATGCCACGGCGTGCCGGCAGCGTTGATGCGCACCAGCAGGCGTTGCCGGTCGATCTCGGGCAGCTTGGCGAACGAGGCGGCGAGCGCCTCGCGCACCGCCACCTTGCGCTCGGGCGCCACCGCGTCTTCGAGATCGACGATCACGCCGCCCGCACCGGTCGCCAGTGCCCGCGCATGGCGCTCGGGCCGGTCGGCCGGCACGAAGAGAAAGGCGCGCGCGAGAGCAAGCGGAGCCAATGGCACGCTCACACCGCCCCTGCCTCGCGCAGCGCCGCGATGTCCGCCTCGCTGCGGCCGAGGCTGCGCAGGATGGCGTCGGAGTGCTCGCCCACCGCCGGGATCGGGTCCATGCGGTAGTCGAACGCGCTCTGCCGGCCGGCCGGCAGCAGGGCCGGGATGTTTCCGGCCGGAGACCCCACCTGCCGCCAGCGCTCGCGTGCCTGCAACTGCGGATGGGCCCACAGCCCGGCCATGTCGTTCATGCGGGCGTTGGCGATCTGCGCCGTGTCGAGCCGTTCCAGCACCTGCGCGGTGCTCAGCGCGCCGAAGGTCTCGACGATGATTGAGCGCAGAGCCTCGCGGTTGTCGTTGCGCCGCGCATTGCTGTCGAAGCGCGCATCGGCCGCGAGCCCGGTCTGCAGCAGCACCTTCTCGCAGAAGGTGCGCCATTCGCGTTCATTCTGCAGGCCCAGCATCACCGTGCCGCCATCGCCGACGGGGAACGGGCCATAGGGATAGATGGTCGCGTGCGAAGCGGCGCTGCGTGGCGGCGGCGCCGCGCCTTCGTACGCGTAGTACATCGGATAACCCATCCACTCGGCGAGCGATTCGAGCATCGACACGTCGATGTGCGAGCCCTTGCCGGTCTTGCCGCGCTGCAGCAGCGCCGCGAGGATGCCGGTGTACGCATACATGCCCGCTGCGATGTCGGCGATGGAGTTGCCCGACTTGCACGGATCGTTGGGCGTGCCCGTGACCGACAGGAAGCCGGCTTCGCTCTGGATCAGCAGGTCGTAGGCCTTCTTGTCGCGGTACGGGCCGTCTTCGCCGTAGCCCGAGATGTCGCAGACGATGAGCCGCGGATGCTTCGCCTGCAGCGCCTCGGCGCCGAGCCCCATGCGCGCCGAGGCCCCGGGTGCGAGGTTCTGCACCAGCACGTCGGCGCCGGCCAGCAGCTCCTGCAGGACCGCGAGCGCGGCGGGCTGCTTGAGGTCGAGCGTGAGGCTTTCCTTTGAGCGATTCACCCACACGAAGTGCGAGGCCTCGCCGGCCACGCGGGCGTCGTAGGCCCGCGCGAAGTCGCCTACCTCGGGGCGCTCCACCTTGATGACTCGGGCGCCGAGGTCGGCCAGCTGGCGGGTGCAGAACGGTGCGGCAATCGCGTGTTCGAGCGAGATGACGGTGATGCCGTCCAGGGGTCTTGTCATGTGTTCCTTCTCTTGTCAGGCGAGTACGGCCGTGGCCTGCATCGTGAGCCAGCCGTCGGCGTCTTCGCCCCAGAGGCTGAATGTCTTTCCATCGGCGTCCGGCTTGCCGTGCACGCGGAACGGCGCGATGTCGAAGGTCGGGCGCACGGCGCGAAATTCGAAGCGCGCGAGCAGCGCGCCCGGCACGTTGCGGCGAAGCAGGTCGACCAGCAGCGTCGCGATCAGCGGGCCATGCACGATCAGGCCCGGGTAGCCCTCGACCTGCGTCACGTAGCGGCGGTCGTAGTGGATGCGGTGGCCGTTGAAGGTCAGCGCGGAGTAGCGGAACAGCAGCACGTCGTCGGGCGCAATGTCGCGGCTGAAGGCAGCGTCTTTCGGCGCGGGCGTGGGCGGCGGGGCCTTCTCGCCAGGCGCGGCGGCGGCGCGGTAGACGATGTCGTGCTCCTCGGTCAGCGCGAGGCCGCGCTCGTTGCGCACCTCATGGCGCACGAGCACGAACACCAGCTCGCCGGTGCGGCCCGCCTTGTGCGTGACCGAGGCGATGGTCGAGGTGCGCTCCACCTTGTCGCCGACCTGCAGCGGATTGCCCGCCTCCCAGTTGAGCCGCCCGCCGGCCCACATGCGGCGCGGCAGCGGCACGGGCGGCAGGAAGCCGCCGCGCTTCGCATGGCCGTCGTCGCCGATCTCGGACTGGCGATGGTGCGGCAGGAAGTAGAGCCAGTGCCACAGCTCGGGCAGGCGCGTGCCGGCCTGCGGCAGCGGATCGTCGCGATCGAGCGTCGCGGAGAGCGCGCGCACGGGTGCGGCGGTGATGTCGTCGGCCAGCGTTTCGCTGCGGCCCTGCCAGGCCTGCAGCCTGGCCAGCGCCTCGCTGTCGATCATGGAAGGCGCCGTGTGGTTGTCGTTGCTCATGGGGCTTCCTTCAATCGACCGCAGCGCCGGAGGCCTTGACGATGCGCGCCCACTTGGCGAGATCGCCCTGCAGCAGCGCCGCGAACTGCTCGGGAGAAGTCGGCGCCGCGATCTCGACGCCCTGCTGTTCGAGCTTGTCGCGCAGGTCCTTCGAGGCGAGCGCCTTGCGCGTGGCGTCCTGCAAGGTCGCCAACACGTCGGCCGGCACGCCTGCGGGTGCGAACAGGCCGATCCACAATGTGCCGTTGTAGCCTGGCACCGCCTCGGCGATGGTCGGCACGTCGGGCAGCACGGCCGAGCGCTTGTCGCCGCTCACGGCCAGCGCGCGCAGCTTGCCGGCCTTGATGTGCGAGAGCGCAGAAGGCAGGCTCGCGAACACGATCGGCAGTTGCCCGCCCAGCACGTCGTTGAGCGCGGGCGCCACGCCCTTGTACGGCACGTGCTGCAGCGAGATGCCGGCCATGCTGTTGAGCATTTCGCCGAGCAGGTGGTTGAGCGTGCCGTTGCCGGCCGAGGCGTACTGGTAGTTGGCACCCTTCTGCCGTGCGAGCTTCAGGAACTCCGCGAGGTCCTTCGCCGGGAACGTGGGATTGACCAGCAGCACGTTGGGCACGGCGCCGATCAGGCCGACGGGCTTGAAGTCCTTCACCGGGTCGAAGCCCGGGTTCCTGTACAGCGCCGGGTTGATCGCCTGGCTGCTGCTGATGGTCATGAGCAGCGTGTAGCCGTCCTTCGGCCCCTTGGCGACAAGCTGCGTACCGATGTTGCCGCCCGCACCGGGACGGTTGTCGACCACCACGCTGGCGTTGTTCATCACCTCGCCGAGCTTCTGACCCACGAGGCGCCCGACGATGTCGTTGGTGCCTCCGGCAGCCTGCGGCACGACCAATGTGATGGGGCGCGAGGGATACGGCTGGGCGCTCGCCGGGCCCGTCGGGATCAGAAGCGCTGCCGCAGCCAGCGACAGCAGCGCACGTAGGCGGAATCTCATGTGTGGTGTCTCCATGGCCGCATGGTCGTTCGCCCTCCTCCTGCGCGCAATCTGCGATTTCGGAACCCAGCCTTCTGCATTTCCGAAGGCTCGGCGCATAACATCGCCTCATGCTTTTCGATCTCACCGACCTGCGGCTGTTCGTGGCCACGGCCGAACTCGGCAACCTCACTCGGGCCGCCGAACGCCAGCACCTGTCGCTGGCCGCCGCGAGTGCGCGCATCAAGGCGCTGGAAACACAGGCGGGCCTTCAGCTGTTGCAGCGAGAAGCCCGCGGCGTGCGGCTGCTGCCGCCGGGCGAAGCCTTCCTGCACCACGCGCGCCTCGTGCTGCACCAGACCGAACAGCTGCGCGCCGACCTGCTCGAGTACGGCGGCGGGCTGCGCGGCCACCTGCGCGTGTTCGCCAACACCACCGCGGTGACCGATTTCCTGCCCGAGATCCTGCCCGGCTTCCTCGCGCACAACCCGCGCATCAACGTCGACCTTCAGGAAAAACCGAATGCTCAGATCCCGCGGGGCGTGCTCGACGGCCGCGCCGACATCGGCATCGTCGCAGGCCGCGTCGACACGCTAGGCCTGGAGGCAATCCACTTCAGCACCGACCGGCTGGTGCTCGTCACATCGCGCAAGCACCGCTTCGCGAAGCGCCGCAGGATCGCCTTCGCCGAGACGCTCGACGAGGATGCCATCGGCATGCAGCAGGGCAGCACGCTGCAGACCTTCCTGGCGCAGATCACCGACAACCTCGGCAAGCGGCAGAAGCTGCGCATCCAGCTCGGCAGCTTCGACGCGATGTGCCGGATGATCGGCAGCGGCGTGGGCATTGGCGTGGTGCCGGAGTCGGCGGCGCGGCGCAACCAGGAGAGCATGCAGCTCGCGCTGATCGATCTCAGCGATGCGTGGTGCGTGCGCGAGCGGTATCTGCTGGTGCGGAACCGGGAGGCGCTGCCGGTCTATGCGCAGGCGCTGGTCGAAACCTTGTGCCGGCACTACGCCGAACAGCAAGCCGAAGAAGACTGAGCGTGGCCTCCCGAAAAACAGGGGACTTGCAGGCGATTGCCGAACAAGTCGATCCCGTCCCCATTTTCCGTGGACAACTTTGGGGGTAACTCACGAGGAGCCTTGTAAAACAGATTTAAGTCATTGTTTTACAAGGGTAATCCTTAGTTTGCTCAAAATTTGGGCGGTGAACAACCTGAGCGGGCAAAACGGTTCCGATGGGCCTGAAAACGGCGATGAAGAGAACTTTCCTTCAATTTCTGGAGGGCAGAAAGCCCCATCGGATCAGTGACTTACGCCCGAATCAAGAAAACCTGATGTCGTCCCCATTTTCAGTGCACAACTTTGGGGATAACTCATGGGGAGCCTTGTAAAAGGCTCATAAGTTATTGTTTTATAAAGAAATTAATCACTTTGCCCAAAAAATGGGCGGTGAACAAAGTGCTTCGCCTGGCCTGTCGCTCAGTATGGCGGTGCCTTGCGCTCACGTTGCGCTCGCGCCGCTTCGGTCCACCACGCCAGGTCGTCCGCAAAGCGGTCGAACGAGCGCTCGAGCGATTCACCCGCCGGCCCGGTCGGCTTGCCGGCCGCGTCCAGCGTCTGCGAGATCGGGCCAACCGCGAGCGTGCTCGACACGACGACCATGCCCATCTCCGACAGGATCGAATGCCACACCGTGCCCGAGCGCACGCCCGAGAAGCGCCCCGCCGAATAGCTCGCGATGGCCGCGGGCCGCCAGAACCACTCTTCGAGAAAGTGGTCGGTCAGGTTCTTCAGGCCCGGCTGCGGACCCCAGTTGTATTCGCCGGTAACGAAGACGAAGGCATCGGCTGTGCGGATCTTTTCGGCCAGCGCTTCCATCGCCGCCGGCGCGGTGCCCTTGGGATATTCCTTGTACATGCGGTCGAGCATGGGCAGGTCGACCACCTTCGCGTCCACCAACTCCACATCGTCGCCCCGCGCGCGAAGGCCGGAGACGACGTAGTCCGCCAGGCGCACGCCCATGCGATCGGAACGGTACGAACCGTAGAAGACCAGGATCCTGTCGCTCATCGCTGTTCCGTTTCGAGCTTGTCCTGGGTGCGGGTCCCGAAGTCGCCTGCGTCGTGGCGCTCGTGCAGCTGGCTCGAAGGCTGGCCCCAGGCGCGATTGACCATGCGGCCGCGCTGCACCGCCGGGCGCTGCGCGATCTCGTCGGTCCAGCGCAGCACGTTCCTGTACTCGCCCACCTGGAGGAACTCGCCCGCCTCGTACAGCTGCCCCTTGGCGAGCGTGCCGTACCAGGGCCAGACGGCCATGTCGGCAATGGTGTATTCGCTGCCCGCCAGGTAGCGGCTCTCGGCCAGCCGGCGGTCGAGCACGTCGAGCTGGCGTTTGGTCTCCATGGCGAAGCGATCGATCGCGTATTCGATCTTCGTTGGCGCATAGGCATAGAAGTGCCCGAAGCCGCCGCCCAGGTAGGGCGCGCTGCCCATCTGCCAGAACAACCACGACAGGCATTCGGCGCGGGCTGCCCGCTCGGTCGGCAGAAAGGCATTGCCGAACTTCTCGGCCAGGTACTGCAGGATCGCGCCGGACTCGAACACGCGGATGGGCGTAGCGCCGCTGCGGTCCATCAGCGCGGGGATCTTGGAATTCGGGTTCACCGCCACGAAGCCGCTGCCGAACTGGTCGCCGTCGCTGATGCGGATCAGCCAGGCGTCGTACTCGGCGCCGGTGTGGCCGAGCGCCAGCAGTTCTTCGAGCATCACCGTCACTTTCACGCCGTTCGGTGTCGCGAGCGAATAGAGTTGCAGCGGATGCTTCCCTATCGGCAGGTCTTTCTCATGGGTGGCACCCGCGATCGGGCGATTGATGTTCGCGAAACGGCCGCCGCTTTCCTTGTTCCAGGACCAGACGGTGGGCGGCGTGTAGGCTGTCGTGCCATTCATGCGATGAGTTCCAGGAGTTGGACAGACGATGATCATTCTCTACGACTGCGCCACCGCGCCGAGTCCGCGGCGCGCCCGCATCCTGCTTGCCGAAAAGGGCATTGCCCATGAAACGGTGCAGGTCGACCTGGCACATGGTGAGCAATTGGGTGCAGCCTACCGCGCGATCAACCCGCAATGCACGGTGCCCGCGCTGCGCACCGAGGAAGACGGGCTGCTGACCGACAACGCCGCCATCGCGGCCTGGCTGGAGGCCCGCTACCCGGAGCCACCGCTGATGGGCCGCACGCCCAAGGAAAAGGCCGAGATCGCCAACTGGAACTGGCGCATCGAATTCGAAGGCCTGCTGGCCATTGCCGAGACGCTGCGCAACGGTTCACCGGCCATGGCCAATCGGGCACTGCCCGGCCCTGTGGACTATGCGCAGATTCCCGAGCTGGCACAGCGCGGGCTGGCACGTGTGCAGCATTTCTTCGAGAGGCTGAACGAACGGCTGGCCGGCCGCGAGTTCGTCGCCACCGACCGATTCAGCCTGGCCGACATCACCGCCGTGGTGGCGGTGGACTTTGCCCGCGTGGTGCGGGTCAAGCCCGGGGAACAGCACCCCGAGCTGCTGCGCTGGCGCGCTGCGATGGCGCAGCGCCCGTCGATGTCGCGCTGAGCGGCACGACGGCGCGCCGGGCGCTGTGGATCAGCGCTCGATGGTCAGGGCCACGCCCATGCCCCCGCCGATGCACAGCGAGGCAATGCCCTTCTTGGCGTTCTGGCGCTGCATTTCGTGCAGCAGCGTCACCAGGATGCGGCAGCCCGACGCGCCGATGGGGTGGCCGATGGCGATGGCGCCGCCGTTGACGTTCACCTTGTTCACGTCCCAGCCCATTTCACGGTTCACGGCGCAGGCCTGCGCGGCGAAGGCTTCGTTGATCTCGAGCAGGTCGAGGTCGGCCGCCTTCCAGCCCGCGCGCTGCAGCGCCTTGGTCGATGCAGGCACCGGGCCCATGCCCATGATGGCCGGATCGAGGCCGGCGGTGGCGTAGCTGGCGATACGGCCCAGCGGCTTCAGGCCGAGCGCGGCGGCTTTCTTGGCAGTCATCACCATCACGGCGGCAGCCCCGTCGTTCAGGCCCGAGGCATTGCCCGCGGTCACGCCGCCGGCCTTGTCGAAGGCGGGACGCAGGCCGGCCAGGCCTTCGGCGTTGGTCTTGCGGTTGATGAATTCGTCCTTGTCGAAGACGACGGGATCGCCCTTCTTCTGCGGAATGCTCACGCCGACGATCTCGTCCTTGAACTTGCCGGCGTCCTGCGCGGCGGCGGCCTTGGTCTGGCTGCCCAGGGCCAGCTCGTCCTGCGCGGCGCGGCTGATTTCGTACTTCTTGGCCACGTTCTCGGCCGTGATGCCCATGTGGTACTGGTTGTAGACGTCCCACAGGCCGTCCACGATCATGGTGTCGACCATCTTCCAGTCGCCCATGCGCTGGCCGTTGCGCGAGTTGGGCAGCACGTGGGGCGCTGCGCTCATGTTTTCCTGGCCGCCGGCGATGACGATCTCGCTGTCGCCCGTGGCCACGGCCTGGGCCGCCAGCATCACGGCCTTCAGGCCCGAGCCGCACACGGCGTTGATGGTGAGCGCCGGCGTTTCCTTGGCGCCGCCGCTCTTGAGCCACGCCTGGCGCGCGGGGTTCTGGCCGGCGCCGGCCGCCAGCACCTGGCCCATGATGGCCTCGCCGACCTGTTCGGCGGTGAGGTTCGCGCGGGCAATCACTTCCTTGATCACGAGGGCGCCCAGCTCGGTGGCGGGAATGCCGGCGAGCGAGCCGCCGAACTTGCCGACTGCCGTGCGTGCAGCCGAAACGATGACGATGTCTTCCATGAGGTTCTCCGTTGAAGTGATCTGAAATTCGAGGTGAGAGGGATCAGGCGCGAGCCTTGACGTAGCGGCCCGGCGCCGGCTCGATGGCCTTGTAAGCCTTGCCGTTGCCGTAAGCCTTGGGCGCGGGGATCTGTTTGCCCGCGTGGCCCTTGAGCCATTGTGCCCAGTCGGTCCACCAGCTGCCGGGATGCTCCTGCGCGCCGGCGAGCCATTCGGCCTGCGTCTTCGGGAACTTGCCGTCGTCGCGGATCCAGTGGCTGCGCTTTTTCTTGGCGGGCGGGTTGATCACGCCTGCGATGTGGCCCGAGGCGCCCATCACGAAACGCTTCTTGCCCGGCAACAGTTGCGTGGAGGCATACGCGCCGCCGATGGGCACGATGTGGTCTTCGCGCGAGCCGTAGATGTAGGCCGGGATGTCGATGTTGCCGAGGTCGATCTTCTGCCCGCATACCGTCAGCGCATTCGGCTTGGCCAGCTTGTTCTCGTGGTACGTGTTGCGCAGGTACCAGGCATAGAACGGGCCCGGCAGGTTGGTCGCGTCGCTGTTCCAGTACAGCAGGTCGAAGGGCGGCGGGGTCTCGCCCTTCAGGTAGTTGCCGACCACGTAGTTCCACACGAGGTCGTTGGGCCGCAGGAAGCTGAAGGTCGAGGCCAGGTCGCCGCCCGGCAGCAGTCCGCCCTTGCCGAGCTGCATTTCGCGGTACGCCACCATCTGCTCATCCACGAAGATGTCGAGGATGCCGGTGTCGCTGAAGTCGAGGAAGGTGGTCAGCAGCGTGACCGATGCGGCCGGCTTCTCGCCGCGCGCCGCGAGCACGGCCAGCGCGGTGCTTAGGATGGTGCCGCCCACGCAGAAGCCCAGTGTGTTGATCTGGTTGCTTCCGCTGATCTCCTGCACCGTGTGGATCGCCTTGATGGCGGCGTTCTCGATGTAGTCGTCCCAGGTGGCCTTGTCCATCGACTCGTCGGGGTTGCGCCAGCTCACCACAAACACGCGGTGGCCCTGATCGTTCGCATAGCGGATCAGCGAGTTCTCGGGCTGCAGGTCGAGGATGTAGAACTTGTTGATGCACGGCGGCACCAGCAGGAACGGCCGCTCGTACACCTTGGGGGTGAGCGGCTTGTATTCGAGCAGCTGGAAGAACTCGTTCTCGAACACCACGGCGCCTTCGGTGGTGGCCACGTTGCGCCCCACCTCGAAGGCGCTCTCGTCGGTCATGCTGACGTGGCCCTGCTTCATGTCGTGCAGCAGGTTCTGGATGCCCTTGGCGATGCTCTCGCCCTGCGTGTCGATGGCCTTCTTCTGCGCTTCGGCATTGAAGGCCAGCGAGTTGCTGGGCGACGAGGCCGCCATCCATTGCTCGACCGCGAAGCGCAGGCGCGCCTTGGTCTTTTCGTCGGCGTCGATGGCCTCGGCCATGCCGAGCATGGTGCGGCCATTGAGCAGGTACACGGCCGCCGAGAAGGCCGACAGCGGGTTGCGGCCCCAGGCGTCGCCAGCGAAGCGCTTGTCGCCTTCGGGCTTGGCGCCGAAGCCCTGGCGCCAGAGTTCGGTGGCTTCCGCCATGTACTGCTGCTGGATGGACTGGAGCTTTTCGGGGTCGATGGAGAATTTTGGCAGCTCGGGCATCTTCGCGGCCTGCGGCAATTGCCATAGCGGCGTGCCGCCGCCGTTGAAGGCCGAAGCCCCTTGCGCGGCGGACTGCCGGAAAGCTTCCAGCGCCTGGGTCCATCCCTCGGTCATTGCCTGCTGGAAGGGCGCGAACGCATCGGCCCCCGTGGCTTGTTGCTTCATCATGTCTCCTGGTCCTCGCCTGAGTCGAAACGGATGGCTTGCGTGTTTTGAGTATCCTGCATTTCACGGGGCCCTCACAACGCCGCTTCCTTGCTTACCAACTGAAACTACTTGTGTTTATCCATCTGATCGTCATCGGTTGGTTGTACGTCGCCCTGATGATGGCGGTGGCCGAGGCCACCAACACCACAGGCACGGTGCTGGGCGCCATCTTCACATTTCTTTTGTACGGATTGGTGCCGGTGGCACTGGTGGTTTACCTGATGGGCACTCCGGGCCGCCGCCGCGCGATGAGGCAACGCGAGGCCGAGGCACAGGAAGCCGCCCGGCGTGCCGCAACCGAGAAATCGGCGCCGCCGGTCGCAGGCTCAGGCCTTCTTCCAGACCAGGGCGGCGAAGCGGCCGCTGACGCTGTCCCGCCGGTGCGAAAAGAACCTTGAGGGATTGGCGACGGTGCACCAGCCGTCGCTGCCGTCGTTGCCATGGACGGCCTCGATACCCACCGCGTGCAGCCGCTGGCGCGCCAGTGCGGGCAGGTCGGCCAGCCATTTCCCGGTGGCAGCCGCGGGCCTGAAGCAGGACGCCGCTTCGGGCGCATGCGCCTCGAAGGCAGCCCTGACCTCGGGGCCGACCTCGAAGGCCTTGGGCCCGATGCACGGGCCCAGCCAGGCGATGACGCGGGCCGCGCCATCGGCCTCGAAGGCCTTGGCGGTCTGTTCGAGCACACCGCCCGCCAGCCCGCGCCAGCCGGCATGCGCGGCCGCCACGCGGTGGCCCGCTTCGTCGGTGAAGAGCACGGGCAGGCAATCGGCCACCATGATCGTGCAGGCCAGGCCGCCGGCAGTGGCCGTGCAGGCATCACCAACGGTGCCGTCGCGCACCGCGTCCTGTGCGGCGTCGAGCGAGACGACGCCGGTGCCGTGCACCTGCTGCAGGAAGACCGGACCCGCTCCGATGGCCGCGCGCAAGCGGTTCCGGTTCTCCGCCACATGCGCGGGCTGGTCGCCCACGTGGTCGCCGAGGTTCAGGCTCTCGTAGCGCCCCAGCGAAACCCCGCCGTCGCGCGTGGTGCACACGGCCCGCACGTTCGGCGGCGCGGGCCAGTCGGGGACGAGCCAGCGCTCGTTCATGGGGCTCAGGCTTCCGCGTCGGGCGCCTGCGAGGGCTGCGCGCGCTGGAAGGCGTCGAGCTCCATGCAGGCCTCGAAGGCGGCCATGGTGCGCGGCAGGCCGCTGAAGTCGCAGTCGAAGCGGCGGCCGTTGAAGATCTGCGGCACCAGGCAGCAATCGGCCATGGTGGGTGTGTTGCCCCAGCAGTAGATGCCGGCTGGGTGCTGCGCAAGCTGACGCTCGAAGGCCAGCATGCCGTCGCGCACCCAGTGGCGGTACCAGGCGTTCTTGGCCGCATCGTCGAGCTTCAGCTCTTTCACGAGGTACTTGAGCACGCGCAGGTTGTTGAGCGGATGGATCTCGCAGGCGATCGACTGCGACAGTGCGCGCACGTGGGCGCGGCCCACCGGATCGGTCGGCAGCAACGCCGGCTCGGGGTGCACTTCGTCGAGGTATTCGATGATCGCCATCGATTGCGAGAAGCGCTCGCCCTCGTCCTCCAGCAGGGGCACCAGCATGTCGGCCGAGATGGCGGAGTAAGGGCCGGTGCGGTGGTCGCCGCGCGCGATGTGCACGGGGATGTACTCGAAATCGAGGCCCTTCAGGTTGAGGGCGATGCGCACGCGGAACGAGGAGGAGGAACGGAAATAGTTGTGCAGCTTCATGATTTCCCAAGCATAGCGCTCCGTCACGGGCGCGGCACGGCCCTTCAGCGCGCCGTTCTGGCCGGCTTCTATTGTGGACCTCCCGCCTCTGGCACACTGCCGATCTCCCGCTTAGGTTTCGCTGAAAAGGACACGTCGCAATGGCTTCCGAGTTCGTCTTCGCCCCGCCCGCCACCGTCTCGGTGCCGGTGGCCGGCCAGCCCGCCCGCTTCCCGGTGCACCGCATCTACTGCGTGGGCCGCAACTACGAAGATCACGCCAAGGAAATGGGCTTCACCGGCCGCGAGCCGCCCTTCTTCTTCATGAAGCCGGCCGATGCGCTGGTGGTGGTCGACGCGGGCCAGACCGGCACCATGTCCTACCCCTCGCTCACGAAGAACCTGCATCACGAGATCGAGCTGGTCGTGGCCATCGGCACGGGTGGCAAGAACATCCTGGCGGCCGATGCGCACAAGCACATCTACGGCTACGCCGTCGGCCTCGACATGACGCGCCGCGACTTGCAGAACGACATGAAGAAACAGGGCCGCCCCTGGGACATCGGCAAGAGCTTCGAGCAGAGCGCACCCATCGGCCCGATCGTGCCCGTGGCGCAGGCCGGCAATGCGGAAAAAGCCGAGATCTCCCTGCAGGTGAACGGCACCGACCGCCAGCGCAGCAACGTGGGCAAGCTGATCTGGAACGTCGCCGAGACCATCGAGCACCTGTCGGCCGCGTGGGAGCTGCAGCCCGGCGACCTGATCTTCACCGGCACGCCCGAAGGCGTGGCCGCGGTGGTGGCCGGAGACACGCTCGTGGGCGAAGTCGCGGGCCTGCCCAAGCTGACCGTCAAGATCGCCTGAAGACGGCAGCCGGCTCCATGCTCCTGCGCGTACCCATCAAGCATTGCAAGAACTGCGGCACCGCGGTGGTCTACCGCGTGCCGGACGACGGCGACACCAAGCAGCGCGCCGTCTGCCCGGCCTGCCACACCATCCACTACGAGAACCCGCTGAACGTGGTGGGCACCATCCCGGTCCTGGGCGACAAGGTGTTGCTGTGCAAGCGCAACATCGAACCGCGCTGGGGCAAGTGGACGCTGCCGGCCGGCTTCATGGAGCTCGAGGAAACCACCGCCCAGGGCGCGGCCCGTGAGACCGACGAAGAGGCCGGCGCCCACTATGTGATGGAGGGCCTGTTCTCCGTCATCAGCGTGGTGCGCGTGGGCCAGGTGCACATGTTCTACCGGGCCCGGTTGCTCGACGACAGGTTCGACCCAGGCCACGAGACCATCGAGGCCAGGCTCTTCGCCGAAGAAGAGATTCCCTGGGACGAGATCGCCTTTCGCACCGTGCGCGAGACGCTCGAGCACTACTTCGAGGACCGGCGCCGCGGCAGCTTCGACCGAGTCCACACGTTCGACATCGTCTGAACCCGCAGCGCCCCATGACACTTCGCTCCACCCTTCTTCGCGCCGCGATCGGCTTCGGATTCATCCTGGCCGCGACGGCGCAGGCGGAAACCGTGGGCGACGTCGACACCGCCTTCAAGCTCATCGGCCCGGACCACAAGATCGTGATCGAGGCCTACGACGACCCCAAGGTCAGCGGCGTGACCTGCTACGTCTCGCGCGCCAAGACCGGCGGGCTGGCCGGCGCCTTCGGCGTGGCCGAGGACAAGGCCGAGGCCTCCATCGCCTGCCGCCAGGTCGGCCCCGTGAGCATCACGCAGCCGCTACCCAAGCGCGAGGAGGTCTACAGCGAGCGGCTGTCGGTGCTCTTCAAGCGCCTGCGCGTGGTGCGCATGGTCGACCCGAAGCGCAACACGCTGGTCTACCTGACCTACTCCGACCTGCTGATCGACGGTTCGCCCAAGAACAGCGTGACGGCGGTGCCCATCGACCGCGGCACACCGATCCCGCTCAAGTAGCGCCCGGGGGCCGATGGCCCCTTCACAGCCGGTTGCTCTTTCGCGGGGCGCCGTCGCGGCAGTTTGCTAGCATCGCCCGCGTGGCCTCCCCCCGCGGGCCGCGGCGAGCCAGATCGCCGGAACCCTCCGCAACGAAACCGTTCCAACACAGCGCCATGCATCTTCAGACTTTTGTTTCCCGTATCGCCGCCCTGGCCATGGTTGCCGCGAGCCTCGCGGCCTGTACCACCACCGACCTCAACGCGCCGCGGCCCGGCCCCTCGGTCACTCCCCCCGTGCAAAGACCCACCGCGATGTTCGTGCGCCCCGCCACCGGCGCGACGCTGGCGCGCTTCGACGGCGTGCGCACCAAGGGCATCGACATCGCCGGCAACCTGGGCGATCCGGTCGTCGCCTCGGCCGACGGCCGCGTGGTGTACGTGGGTGGCGAGCTGCCGGCCTACGGCAACATGATCATCGTCAAGCACAACGAGACCTTCCTCACCGCCTACGCGCACTTGCAGACCATCCTGGTGAAGGAGAACCAGGTGGTCCGACAGGGCGAGAAGATCGGCGAGATGGGCAAGAGCAACGCCGACCGCGTGAAGCTGCGCTTCGAGATCCGCAAGAACGGCACGGCCGTGAACCCCGAGCCGTATCTCAACGGATTGCTTCAGCAATGACAGGCGGCGCCCGCCGCCCATGAAAAAAAAGCCCCTCGCGGGGCTTTTTTCTTTCAGAGCGCGTCATGCCGAAGCCCTGGCCTCGCCGGCTAGAGCAGGCTCTCGGGCACCAGCGGCGCCAGCAACTCCAGCTTCCAGCGCGACCAGAAATCCGTTTCGGGCTCCTGGTGCAGGATGGTGTCGGCCGCGTCCCCCGTGGCCGGGCTCACCCATTCGATAGCGCCCGTCGGTCCCAGCTGCAGCTGATAGGCGCCGTCCAGCCGGATGAAGCCGATCAGGCTGGTGAGCTGTTGGGCGATCTGCGGGCTGAAGATGAAGATGCCGACCTCGGTGTTGTGCAGCATCGAACGCGGATCGAAGTTCATCGAGCCGATGAACACGATCTTGCGGTCGATCACCGCCGACTTGCCGTGCAGCCGGCCGCTGGCCGAGCCGTACATGCCGAAGCGCCTGGTCTGCTCCACCCGCTTGGGGCTCAGTTCGTACAGCTCCACGCCCAGGCGCAACATCTCCGCGCGGTAGCGGCGGTAGCCGATGTGCACCAGCGACTCGTCGGTGGCCGCCAGCGAGTTGGTGACGATGCTGTAGCCCACGCCGTTGCCGCGCACGAGGCGGATCGTCTCCATGCCGCCGCGCCCCGGAATAAGGTAGGGCGTGGTCTGCATGATCTCGTTCTCGGCACCGCGCAGGTAGCGGCGCACGTTGTAGAGCACGCTGTCCTTCGATTGGTCGGCGGGCAGGCCGCGCGCTTCGTCCGTCGGCGCAAGCGCCTTGGCCGGCGCGTCGGCGTAGGCCTCGGCGCGCGCCCAGACCAGCTTGAGCGCACCCGCGTCCAGGTCCTTGGCCAGCGGGTTGTTGCCCAGCAGGTCGGTGGAGGCAAGCTCCTCGGGGTGCAGCTGCTCGGGGCCGGTGGTCAGTTTGTCGAAGCGCTCGCGCAGCTGCTGCGGCGTTTCGCCCGTGGCGGGCACCAGCGATTCGATGGGGTAGACGTACGGGCTGCTCCAGTACATGTCGAACAGCGACGACAGCCTGGGCACCACAGCGCCGGCCACCAGCGTGTCGATGTCGATGAAGTTCGAGCCCCCGTCGCGCAGGAAGTACTCGTTGGCCATGTTGCGCCCGCCCATGACGCCGATGACGTTGTCCACCACATAGAGCTTGTTGTGCATGCGGCGGTGCACACGGTCGAAGTCCAGTATCGACCAGGCCCAGCGCGTGCCGAAGCGGCCCCGCCCCGCGGGGAACGGGTTGAAGAACCGCACCTCGACGTTCGGATGCGCGGCGAAGCTGGCGAAGAGCGGGTCGGCGCCAGCCGTGTAGAGATCGTCCACCAGCAGCCGCACGCGCACGCCGCGGTCGGCCGCATCGCGCAGGGCACGCAGCAGGTAGCGGCCGGTCTCGTCGTTCTGCACGAGGTAGTACTGCACGTCGATGGAGCGCTGCGCGCGGCGCGCGAGCTCGATGCGCGCGTGCAGCGAAAACTGTGGCATGGGCAGCAGCCTGAATCCGCTGAGCGGCTCGCCGGGCGGGGCAGCCGCCTGCACGAGACGGCCCAGGGTGGTGTCCGCGCCATCGCTGATTGCCACGGAGGGTTTGCGCTGCACGTCGGCAGGCAGTCCGGCGCAGCCGGCCATGCACAGCGCAACGATGCCGAGCAGCAGCCACGCCAGCCACCGGGCGCACGGTTCGTCGGCAGCCCGACAGGGGAAATTCGGCATGAAAAACAGAGGTGGGTTGGAGCGTGGATCGAAAAGCTCGCGGTTTCTACCACGCGCCTGTCGAACGTGCTGCACCGCCGATCGCGTCCGGGTTCAGTGCCCGCGCGTCGGCTCCCATTGCCTGACGAAGTGATCCGCCCGCAGCGTGGCCCGCTCTACCGCCGCATCCCACGACAGCTGCTGGGTGATCACCAGGGCACAGCGCGGAATGCCGCCCAGGCTCAGCTCGCAGATGCCGGCATAAGTGCCGCTGGGTGTGCGCATGAGCTCGATCCAACCCGTCCAGCCTTCTGGAACGCTGAGAGCGACTCGAGCGCTGGCCATGATGAATACACCCTACCCTTTTTGTAACGCAGCGCCATGAATTGAAACCCTAAGCACTACAAATATTCGTCAGGCGGAGACTAAAGGCAGCACTCACGAACAGCATCCCTCGAATATGGGGGCCGGCACATGCCTCCGCTTTTCAGCAAAGATCGAGGGGCATGAACACAAAGACCAATTCCGCAGCGGGCAGGCCGGCCACCCTCGCGCTGTTCGACGACCCGCCGCGCGAGGGGCGCGAACGGCTCGGGCCCGGGGCCTTCGTGCTGCCCGGCCTCGCCCTGCCCTTCGTCGATGCGCTCCTGCCGGCCATCGAAGGGCTGGCGGAACGCGCGCCGTTCCGCCACCTCGTCACACCGGGCGGCTTCACCATGTCCGTGGCGCTGACCAACTGCGGCGCGCTGGGCTGGACCAGCGACCGGCGCGGCTACCGCTACAGCGCCGCCGATCCCGACACCGGCAAGCCGTGGCCCGCCATGCCCGAGCCATTCACGCGGCTGGCGCGCGAGGCGGCCTCGGCAGCCGGCTTCGACGGCTTCGCGCCCGACGCCTGCCTTGTCAACCGCTACGCGCCCGGCGCACGCCTGTCGCTGCACCAGGACAGGGACGAGCGCGACTACGGCGCCCCCATCGTCTCGGTGTCGCTCGGCATGCCTGCCGTGTTCCTGTTCGGTGGACTGGCGCGTGGCGACAAGGCGGCGCGCATTCCTCTGATGCATGGCGACGTGGTGGTCTGGGGCGGCGAAGACCGGCTGCGCTACCACGGCGTGCTGCCACTGAAGGATGAACCGCATCCGCTGCTGGGCGCGATCCGCATCAACCTCACATTCCGCAAGGCGGGGTGACACGCATGCAGGCGACCGGCAAGACAAGGAAGATATCGAAGAGGTCTTTCCTGAGGGGGGCAGCCTGCAAGTTGCGCAACGACCGTCGCCAACGGCCTACAGACAACTCCCCCTCGCCGCGCCATGTTGCAAGCCATGACACATCCCATCGAACTCACCATCGTGGAGCCGCTGCCGGGCGCCTTTGTCTGGCAGTTGCTCGAAACCGACGACGCAGGAGCACACCCGCGCGTGCTGCGCAGGGCTTACGACGCAGCGGAAAGTTATGAGCTGGCGCTCTCGGCCGGCCAGCGGGCGCTGCAAAGCGAGATCCGGCACCGCGTGCCTGCCGGCCACGGTTGAGTGGAACGCTACGCCTTACAGCCTTGGGGCTCAGGCGTGCAATGCGAAGTCGTCGACCGTGAGCGTGATGGCGCCGCGCTGCCCCGCCTGGTAGCGGGCAATCGCCACGGGCTCGATGACGTGGAAGTACCGCCTGCACGTTTCCAGCAGGCCCTCTCCCATTTCGCGTGCACCGAATTCGTCGTGCAGGGTTTCCTCTGAAATCTGCGCGACGACGCGCGGCCCGTCAGGGCCTTCGGGGTAGAAGGCAAATCGCACGCTCGCCGTGTCGAAGCAATAGATGCCTTCGAAGTTCATCTCTGGTGTCTCCTTGTGAAGCGGCGGCGATTGGACGCGTGTGCCGCGGCGGCAGGGAGCGGAAATCAGCGCATCTCCGTGCAGGACATTTCCTACAGGCAACAGGGAGCGCGCTTGCATCCGGAAACGGTTCCGGCCTCCGTTGCAAGGCGTCGATGCAGCGAAGATCAGGCCTCCAATTTCCTCGCTCACGGAGCACCTGATTCGATGATGACCGCCACGATCACGCGCCCTGCACCTCGATGCGCCGCTGCATGCGCCCTCGCCGCCTCGCTCCTGCTGGGCGCGTGCACCGGAACCAGCGAGGCCCAGCGCCAGGCCACCGCCAGCACGCCGCCGCCCACCGATTGCACCGCCTGGGTCGGTGCCGACCGCAACGCCATGATGGGCGGCTATCTGCTGCCGCAAGGCCAGAAAAACAGCACAGGCACCAAGGTCTGCGTACCGGTGCTGACGACAGCCAACCGCGCGCCCGCCGGCTACGCGGGCGGCGACTATCACATCGGCGAATTCACCGACGACAAGCTCAAGGCCCGCTGGCGCGCCTGCAAGGAAGACCCGGCCTGCTTCAAGCGCATTGACGCGCAGATGCAGCGCTGGCTGCCGCCCAACAAGGAGCGCGCCACGCGCTCGACCGGCGTGGTCGACCCTTCCGGCAAGATCGATCCGGACGGCCAGGTCGACCTGAAGCAGATCCGCCGGCCCGCCTTCTTCGCCAAGGCGCCGTACCGCGAGGGCATCGCGGAGGCCGACGCCCGCACCTACATCGTCGAATTCACCGCGCCGCGCGACACCTTCGAGCGCATCGACCTCAAGATGACCGGCGACATCAAGCTGCGCGGCTGGTACATCGAAGGCGCCGGCGTCGATGACGGCAAGGGCAGGAAGGTGCGCGCGCTGGCCATCATGGCGCCGGGCGGCGGCGGGCAGCTCACGGCCGTCCAGCATCCGGACGAAGCTGCGTACCGCATCGACGAGAAGACCGGCAGGACCGTGCCCATCAGTTTTCCCAACGCGACCACCGAGACCATGGGCCAGCGCTGGTGGCGCGAGAACCTGTACGCGCTCAACCAGGCCGGCTTCGACGTGCTGGCCTACGACCGGCGCGGCGAGGGACTGTCGGGCGGCTTCAGCGACACCAACACGCTGGAGCAAGGCGAGGACGTGTTCCGCGCGCTCGCCGCCCTGGACACCGGGCGCGGCCTGCGCATCCTCACGCCGAAGGGCGAGGTGCTCGAAGGCAACGCCACCCGGGGCCGGCTGCTGGCGGGCATGGCGTCGAGCGAAATTCCGCTGGTGCTCGGCGGCTATTCGCGCGGCTCGATGTCCACTGCGTGGGCCATGACCCGCAACTACGTGGCGCAGTGCAGCTTCGACATGCCCGAGCCCAACTGCACGCCGCCCAAGGGCCTGCGGAACATCCGCGGCGCGATATTGCTGTCGTCGTTCGCCAGTGGCGCGGGCTACGTGGGCGATTCGCCCGACCTGGCCGATCGCAACCTGTTCCTGGGCGGCATGGCGGCCGAGCACCACATCGCGTTCTATCCGAACTCGTCCACGCTCGCGGGCATGGACCGCTGGCCGGCGGCCTTCTTCGGCAAGGGCCTGTGGGACCGCGCGGAAACGCTCGAAGGCACGGTGGCCGCCTACAACCGCATCCGCGGCGTGAAGGAGATCGTGCTGGCGCGCGGGCCGCATTCGATCGAGACCTGGCCCGCCTCCGATCAGGCCTACCTGCGCGAGCGCATGGTGGTGTTCGCGAAGGCGGTGATCGTCGGCGGGCGTACCATCCCGGGCGCTCGGCCCTGGAAGGACTTCAAGTCGCTGGTCGCAACCACGCCTGACTCGTGGGAGCCGTCGTCGCGGCCCAAGGCGCCTTGAGCGGCCACCGCACGCGCTTGCCGGGGGCGCCCGTCACGGCCGGGTTGAAAACCTCCGGCACGCCGCCACCTCCTCTGGGATCCAGGCGACTGAAAGAGGTGCTCCATGGGCGCGCGCGACGAATTCATTCTTGACTCCTACTCGGCCACCGTCACGCGGGTGGCGCACACCGCCAGCGCGGCGGTCGCGCACATCAAGGTCCGCAAGGCGGCTCAGCGCGGCAACGCAGCCTCCCACGGCAGCGGCTCGGGCTTCCTGTTCACGCCCGACGGCTTTTCGCTCAGCAACGCCCACGTGGTCGAGGGCGCAACCGAGTTGCGCGCCGCGTTCGCCGACGGCACCGAAAGCATCGCGCGCCTGGTGGGGCTGGACGCCTCGACCGACATCGCGGTGCTGCGCATCGAGTCGCACCCGGGGGCTTTCCTGCCGCTGGGCAGCTCGGCCACCCTGCAGCCCGGCCAGCTGGCCGTGGCGGTCGGCAACCCGCTCGGCTTCGATTTCACCGTGACCGCGGGCATCGTGAGTGCGCTGGGGCGCAGCCTGCCGGCACGCGGCGGCCGGATGATCGAGGACGTGATCCAGACCGACGTGGCCCTCAACCCCGGCAACTCGGGCGGCCCGCTGCTCGACAGCGCGGCGCAGGTGATCGGCGTGAATACGGCGGTGATCCCGTCGGCGCAAGGCCTGAGCTTCGCGGTGGCCATCGACACCGCGCGCTGGGTGGCCGGCGAGCTGATGCGCCATGGCGCAGTGCGCCGCGGCAAGCTGGGCGTGCAGTGTGCGGCGGTGGCGCTGCCCAGGCGCTGGGTGCGCGAGAACGAATGGCCCGTGGCCACCGGCGTGCGTGTGGTCGAGGTGGTGGCCGGCTCGGCCGCGGCGCGCGACGGGCTGCGCAGCGGCGACATCCTCATCGGATGCGACGGGATACCGCTTGCCCAGCTGTCCGACCTGCTCAAGCGGCTGGCGGGCGAAGGGTACGGGCGGCCGCTGCTGCTCAAGCTGCTGCGGCCGGTGGCCGGGACGCTGACGCCGTTCTACATCACGGTATCGCCGGCAGGCTGAGATGAAGACCGGCCGGCGCAACGACAATAGGCGCCTGCAGCGAAGCACCCGTCCAGGAGAAAACCTTGTCCACCGTCACCATCACCCCTCAAGTCAACGCCGGCAACGACGCCCCCTTCGTCCTCTTCGGCGGTGTCAACGTTCTCGAATCGAAGGACCTGGCACTGCGCTCCGCCGAGGAGTACGTGCGTGTCACGCAGAAGCTGGGCATTCCCTACGTCTTCAAGGGCAGCTTCGACAAGGCCAACCGCTCCTCCATCCACTCCTACCGCGGTCCCGGCCTGGATGAAGGCCTGAAGATCCTGCAGGCCGTGAAAGACAGCTTCGGTGTTCCCGTGCTGACCGACGTGCACGAGATCGCGCAAGCAGCGCCTGTCGCCGAAGTGGTCGACGTGCTGCAGCTGCCCGCCTTCCTCGCGCGCCAGACCGACCTCGTGGTGGCGCTGGCCAGGACCGGCCGCGTCATCAACATCAAGAAGCCGCAGTTCCTGAGCCCATCGCAGATGCTCAACATCGTCGAGAAATTCAAGGAGGCCGGCAACGACAAGCTCATCCTGTGCGACCGCGGCACCTGCTTCGGCTACGACAACCTCGTGGTCGACATGCTGGGCTTCGGCGTCATGAAGAAGGTCACGCAGAACCTGCCCGTCATCTTCGACGTGACCCATGCGCTGCAGCAGCGCGAAGCCGGCGCCGCCGCATCGGGCGGCCGCCGCGAACAGGTGGCCGACCTGGCGCGCGCCGGCATGGCGGTAGGCCTGGCCGGTCTTTTCCTCGAAGCCCACCCGGACCCGGCGCAAGCCAAGTGCGACGGCCCGAGCGCGCTGCCGCTGGACAAGCTCGAACCGTTCCTGGCGCAGATCAAGGCGCTGGACGATCTGGTCAAGTCGTTCGCACCCCTGAATATCTGAAGAACCCATCTTGTCATCCAAAGTCTCCCGCATTGCCCTGTCGGCTTCGGCCGCCGCCGTCGGCGGCATCGCGGCGTACTGGACCCTCCTCGCGACGCGCCAGGGGCACATCCTGTTCAACGCCCGCAAGCTCCCCGTCGTCCACCTGTCGGACGACTTCTCCACCTACTCCCACACCGTGCCGGGCGGGATGGTCCGCGGGTATGTCTACCACCCCCAGGGTGAAGACACGCTGCAGGACCTGTTCGTCTATTTCGCCGGCCGCGGCGAGGACGTGCGCGCCACCGCGCAGATGCTGCACTGGCTGCCCAAGGGCTTCGGCTTCGCCGCGATCAACTACCGCGGCGTGGCCGACTCGCAGGGCCATCCTTCCGAGATCGCCTCGGTGGAGGACGCGGCCCAGTTCGCCAACCACCTGCGCCGGGCCTTTCCGCAGGCGCGCCTGCACGTCGTCGGCCGCAGCCTGGGAACTGGCGTTGCCATCCAGCTCGTGGCGCTGCAGGACTTCGAGAGCCTGCAGTTGGTGACGCCCTACGACTCGATGCTGGAGATTGCGAAGAAACGGTTCCCGCTCGTGCCGCTGTCGCTGTTGCTGCGGCACCAGTTCAACTCGCTGGAGCATTCCAAGGAAGTCGCCGCGAAAACCCAGGTGCTGCTGGCAGAGCACGATGACGTTGTCGTGCCCGAGCGCTCGCAAAAGCTCATCGCCGCATGGCCCACGCCGATCAGCGTGCAGACGATTCCGGGGTCGAACCATCACAGCATCATGGGGCTCGAAGCGACCTGGCTTCATCTCATCGACTTTGCGTTGACGGCGATTCTTCCGGAGCCGAAGGCGGCTTAGGGCTTGCAGGCCCGGCTTTCCTATACGTACTTCAAGAGAATCCTCGCGAGAGCTTCGGGGGCCAGCCGCGGAACATCGTGTGCGCATTCGAGGCGATGCGTGGCCCATTCAGGATCCAGCCGCAGGCGTTCGTACAGCTCGACGAATGGGCTTCCTTCCCACCCACACGCGGCGATGAAGGCTTTGCTGCGGACGTTGCGCCAGTTGCCGGTCAACTTGATCGCCTGCAGGAAGGTAGCGATCGGATGGGGACGGCATCGACTGTCGAGATGGGCCGGCGGCGCGCAATTCAATCCATCCGCAGCCGCGCCCGCTATGAAACGCTCCCGGTAGCTCGGTGTGGCAAGCGCCCAGACCGATGCACCGTTGTCCGGCACATAGGCATCGGCGTAAACGATGGCCTTGATGCGCGACGGCTCCTTGTCCGCCGCGCCGGTGATGACCATTCCCCCATACGAATGACCGACGAGAACGGCACTCGCATCGCGCCCGCGAACCGCTTGGACCACCTCGTCGATATGACTGTCGAGATTGGCGCCACCCACGGGCTCGTCTCCCAGTCCCGAGAGAGTGAGCGCCTGGACTTCATGGCCTGCGCCTGACAGCGCATTGCCGACAGCCTCGAATGCCCAGGCCCCGTGCCAACCACCTGGCACCAAAATGAATCTTGCCATCCAGTTTGTCCTCTCGGATACGGCTGCAGAGCAGGCGCCGGGCCATCGGCCGCAGCAATTTCGCCGTGCGCACATTGTTGCTTGGGGATCGTGTTCGCGCCAAGCTCGGCGCTGACCGGGATGCGAGGGCTCCTGTCCCCGCGACATGCCAGCAAGCAGCACCGGCTTGCGTTGACACGTTCAATCCCGTACGCTGGCTTGGCGTCCACGCGCAGCACCCGAGCCCTTGCGGGCCGCCGGACCGGCCTTGCGGACGTGAAGGAGTCCACGCCATGCCAAGCCGATCGAACGGCCCCACGGCCGAAATGGAAGCAGTGCGAACGCTGGCGCTCGTCGGTGCCGCCGCAGCCGGCAAGAGCTCCCTTGCCGAGGCCTTGCTGCACAAGGCTGGCGCCATCGCAGCGTGCGGCAGCATCGAGCGCGGCAGCACCGTCAGCGACTACGACCCGCTGGAGCGCCGCATGCTGCACTCGCTCAACGCATCGGTGATGCACCTCACGCATGCCGGCACGCGCGTCCACTTCATCGACACGCCCGGCGGCCCCGACTTCCTTGGCCAGAGCCTGCCGGCGCTGGAGGCGGTCGAGACGGCGGCGGTGGTCATCAATGCCGCCACCGGCATCGAGCCGATGACGGTGCGCATGATGGAGTACGCGGCCTCGCGCCACCTCGCCCGCATGATCATCGTCAACAAGATCGACTCGCAGGGCGTCTCGCTGGCGCGCCTGCTGGCCGACATCCAGGCCACCTTCGGCCGCGAATGCCTGCCGCTGAACCTGCCCGACGGGGTCGGCAAGCAGGTGGTGGACTGCTTCTTCAACCGCTTCGGGCAGTCCGACTTCGGCCCCGTCGAAGCAGCGCACCGCGCGCTGGTGGAGCAGGTGGTCGAGGTCGATGCGGCCTTCGTCGAGCGCTACCTGGAAGAGGGCGACATGGATCCGGCCGAGCTGCATGCGCCGCTCGAACAGGCGCTGCGCGAGGGCCACCTGATTCCGGTCTGCTTCGTCTCGGCGCGCAGCGGCGCGGGCGTGGCCGAGCTGCTCGACGTGATCGTCAGGCTGCTGCCCGACCCCGCCGAAGCCAACCCGCCGGACTTCCTGGTCGGCGAAGGCGCGGATGCCAAGCCGATGCAGGCCCGGCCCGATCCGTCGCTGCATGTGCTGGCGCATGTGTTCAAGGTCATGGGCGACCCTTATGTCGGCAAGCTCGGCATCTTCCGCGTGCACCAGGGCGCGGTCGCGAGCGACAGCCAGCTCTACATCGGCGACGGCCGCAAGCCCTTCAAGGTGGGCCATCTGTTCATGCTGCAGGGCAAGGACCACGTGGAGGTGTCGCGCGCCGTGCCGGGCGACATCGTGGCGGTGGCGAAGATCGAGGAGATCCACTTCGACGCCGTGCTGCACGACGCGAGCGAAGACGACCACGTCCATCTCGCGCCGCTGGAATTTCCTGTGCCGGTGCACGGACTCGCCGTGGAACCCGCACGCCATGGCGACGAGCAGCGCACCTGGGAGATCCTCGGCAAGCTCGCGGCCGAAGACCCCTGCCTGCGCATCGAGCACGTGGCCGCCACCAACGAAACGATCCTCTACGGCCTCGGGGAGCTTCACCTGCGCACGGTGCTCGAGCGCCTGCGCGAAGTGTACCGCTTCGAGGTCCGGACG
Source organism: Variovorax sp. 10L421 (assembly GCF_056395365.1). Classification (NCBI taxonomy): domain Bacteria; kingdom Pseudomonadati; phylum Pseudomonadota; class Betaproteobacteria; order Burkholderiales; family Comamonadaceae; genus Variovorax; species Variovorax sp. 10L421. Next base: position 185,908 of record NZ_JBFTJJ010000006.1, on the reverse strand, counting down.
CGGCCGCCGCGCATCGCCTATCGCGAGACGGTGGCCGCACCGGCCATGGGCCATCACCGCCACAAGAAGCAGACCGGCGGCTCCGGCCAGTTCGGCGAAGTCTTTTTGCGCATCGAGCCGCTGGCGCGCGGCGCCGGCTTCCAGTTCGATGACGAGGTCAGGGGCGGCGCGATACCGAGCCAGTTCATCCCCGCGGTCGAGAAAGGCGTGCGCGAGGTACTGCTGGGCGGTGTGATCGCCGGCTACCCGGTGGTCGACGTGCGGGTGGTGGTGTACGACGGCAAGCACCACAGCGTCGACAGCAAGGACATCGCCTTCGCGACTGCGGGCCGCAAGGCCTTCATGGCGGCAGTCCGCGAGGCCAGGCCGGTCGTGCTGGAGCCGATCGTCCAGATCGAGATCGTCGTATCCGAGCATTCCGTGGGCGACGTCACGAGCGACCTGTCGTCGCGGCGCGGCCTGGTCACGGGCACGTCGGCCATGGGAATCGGCAGCGTGGTCGTTCGCGGGCAGGTGCCCATGGCGGAGCTGGCCAGCTACCAGTCGCGGCTGAATGCGATGACCAGCGGCCAGGGCCGCTACACCATCGCGCTGTCGCACTACGAAGCCGTGCCGCCGGCAACGCAACAGGCGCTGATGGGCCAGTTCCAGGTGCGCGACGAGGCTTAGCCCAAAGCGTCGTTCACCTGCTCGCGGAACTCGCTCAGGCTGACTGCGGCGCCGATTTCCCGCGGCAGCGCATCGCGCACCGAGAACACGCCGAGCACCTTCGCTCCCGCCACCAGCGGCAGGTGGCGAAAGCCGCGCTCGAGCATGAGCACCACGGCATCGGACACCAGCGTTTCAGGCGGCACGCAGATCGGGTTGGGCGTCATGACTTCGCGCACCGCGGTGTGATCGGGATCGAGTCCCCGGGCCAGCACCCGGGTCATGAGGTCGCGCTCGGTGAGGATGCCCAGCAGGGTGTCCGGCAGCTCCATGACGAGCACGCTGCCGCAGTTGGCCCGCGTCATCACGCAGGCAGCGTCGCGCACGCTGGCCTGCGGGCCCAGGCTGACCACATGTGTGCGCGAGATGGATTGGAAAACGGTGCGCTCGGCCATGGTGCGCCCTCCGGAAGTAGCGTGAATGGTGCCGCCGGCTTTCGCTCAGCGCAAGGAGTCGTTGAGCCGCTCCAGCGCCTCGGCGCCGGGGCACAGATGGGCCGGCCCCAGCGCGTTGAGCGGCCGGTCGCTGGTGTTGAGCGCCGTGTGCAGGTCGGTGGCCAGCGGATCGACATAGAGCAGTCCGGTGACCACTTCGCCCATCTCCTGGTGCCGTTGCATGTAGGCCATAGCGGCATAGCGGTCGCCGGGGTTGTAGTCGGAATGCAGGCTGCGCAGGCGCAGCAGCGTGCCGTCGTGCTGGCGCACGTCCACCACTTCGCCCGCCCCCATGTCGACGGTGATTTCCTCCCGCCCGCTGATGAAGTCGATGCGGCTCACCGCCTCGTTGTGCTCGCGCACGTAGTCGTAGCTCTTGGTGCTGCCGGGGTGGTTGTTGAAGGCCACGCAGGGGCTGATCACGTCGATGAAGGCAGACCCGCCGTGGCTGATCGCGCCCTTGATGAGTGGCACAAGTTGCGCCTTGTTACCCGAAAACCCCCGCCCCACGTAGCTGGCTCCCAGTTGCAGCGCCATGGCGACAAGGTCCACCGGGCTGTCGCTGTTGACGACGCCCTTCTTGCTCCTGGAACCCTGGTCGGCGGTGGCCGAGAACTGGCCCTTGGTCAGGCCGTAGACGCCGTTGTTCTCCACGATGTAGGCCATGCGCACGCCGCGCCGCATGGCGTGGGCGAACTGTCCCAGGCCAATGGACGCCGAATCCCCGTCGCCCGAGACACCCAGGTACAGCAGGTCGCGGTTGGCCAGGTTGGCGCCGGTCAGCACGCTGGGCATGCGGCCATGGACGGTGTTGAAGCCGTGCGATGCACCGAGGAAATAGTCCGGCGTCTTGGAGCTGCAGCCGATACCCGAGAGCTTGGCCACGCGATGCGGTTCGATGTCCAGCTCCCAGCAGGCCTCGATGATGGCGGCGGAGATCGAATCGTGGCCGCAGCCGGCGCACAGCGTGGAGATCTTGCCTTCGTAGTCGCGCCGCGTGTAGCCGACCTTGTTGGTGGTCAGCGTCGGATGGCGCAGCCGGGGCTTGGCGAGATAGGTCATGCAAGTTCCTTCGTCCCGGTGCTGCCGGATGCATGCGTCTGCACGTGCGAGCTGATCGCCTGCACGATGAAGCGCGCGGTGATCGGCGTGCCGTCGAAATGCAGCACGCGCACGAGCCGGGCGGGGTCGGCGTCCAGTTCGTTGACCAGCAGGCTGCGCATCTGCGCGTCGCGGTTCTGCTCGACCACGAACACCTTGTCGTGCTGCGCCAGGAACTGCACCACGCTGTCCGGAAAGGGAAAGGCGCGCAGCCGCAGTGCATCGAGGTGGATGCCGCGCTCTTCCAGCGCCTGCAGCGCCTCATGCATCGACGGGCTGGTCGAGCCGAAATAGATCACGCCGAGCGCGGTCTTTTGGGCGGCCGGCCGCAACACCGGCTGCGGCACCAGCGTGGCCGCGGTCGCGAACTTCTTCAGCAGCCGCTCCATGTTGTAGATGTAATCGGGGCCGCGCTCCGAATACCGGGCATAGGCGTCGCGCGTCGTGCCGCGCGTGAAGTAGCTGCCCTTGGTCGGGTGCGTACCCGGCAGCGTGCGCCACGGAATGCCGTCGCCGTCCACGTCCTTGTAGCGGCCGAAGTCGCGGCCCGCCTCGAGCTCCTCGGCGCTCATGACCTTGCCGCGGTCGTAGGCCTTGCTGTCGTCCCAGGCGAAGGGCTTGCACAGGCGCTGGTTCATGCCGATGTCCAGGTCCGTCATCAGGAACACCGGAGTCTGCAGCCGGTCGGCCAGGTCCAGCGCCGCCGCCGCTTGCTCGAAGCATTCGTGCGGGTCTTCGGGGAACAGCAGCACGTGCTTGGTGTCGCCGTGCGAGGCATAGGCGCAGGACAGGATGTCGGCCTGCTGCGTGCGCGTCGGCATGCCGGTGGAAGGGCCGCCGCGCTGCACGTTGATGAGCGTGATCGGGATCTCGGCGAAGTAGGCCAGCCCGATGAACTCGGCCATCAGCGAAATGCCCGGCCCCGAAGTCGCCGTGAAGGCGCGTGCGCCGTTCCAGCCGGCGCCGACCACCATGCCGATCGAGGCCAGTTCGTCTTCCGCCTGCACGATGGCGAAGCGGTGCTGGCCCGTGGCCGGGTCCACGCGGAATTTCGCGCAGTACTTCTGGAAGGCCTCGGCCACCGAGGACGACGGCGTGATCGGATACCAGGCCGCGACCGTGGCGCCGCCATACACGCAGCCCAGCGCCGCGGCACTGTTGCCGTCCACAAAGATCCGGTCGCCCACCCGGTCGGCGCGCCGCACCTGCAGCCCCACGGGCTCGCGCAGGTTCTCCCTCGCGAAGTCGCAGCCCAGGTGCAGTGCCTGCACGTTGGAGGCCAACAATTTTTCCTTGCCCTTGTACTGCTCGCCGAACAGCTTCTCGACCACTTCCGGCTCGATGCCGAGCAGGATCGCCAGCGCGCCCACATAGACGATGTTCTTGAACAGCTGGCGCTGGCGCGGGTCCTGGTAGACCGCGTTGCAGATCTCCGTCAGCGGCATGCCGATGACGCGGATGTCGTCGCGGAACTTCGATGGCGGCAGCGGCCGCGTGCTGTCGTAGAAGAGATAGCCGCCGGGCTCCAGTTCGGCCACGTCGGCGTCCCAGGTCTGCGGGTTCATCGCCACCATCATGTCGGTGCCGCCACGCCGCCCGAGATGGCCCTGCTCGGTCACCCGCACCTCGTACCAGGTCGGCAGGCCCTGGATGTTGCTCGGGAAAATGTTGCGCGGGCTCACCGGCACGCCCATGCGCAGGATGGCCTTGGCGAACAGTTCGTTGGCCGAGGCCGAACCCGAGCCGTTGACGTTGGCGAACTTGATGACGAAGTCGTTGACCGCCTCTATCTGCTTCATGCTCATGCGGCCACCCCCTGCCCTGCCGGCGTCATCTTCAGCAGGAACTTCTGCATGTCCCACGCGCCGGTGGGACAGCGCTCGGCGCACAGGCCGCAGTGCAGGCAGACATCTTCGTCCTTGACCATCACGCGGCCCGTCTTGAGCCCGCCGGAGACGTACAGGTCCTGCGCCAGGTTCAGTGCCGGCGCCTTGAGCCGGGGCCGCAGTTCGGCTTCGTCGCCGTTGTCGATGAAGTTGATGCAGTCCATCGGGCAGATGTCCACGCATGCATCGCATTCGATGCAGGCGGCCTCGGTGAACACGGTCTGCACATCGCAGTTCAGGCAGCGCTCGGCCTCCTTGAAGGCGGTGGCGGCGTCGAAGCCAAGCTCAACCTCCACACGGATGCTCGCCAGCGCCATCTCGGCCTTGGCCCACGGCACCTTGTAGCGCAGGTCGTTGGAGGTGTCGTTGCCGTAGCTCCATTCGTGGATGCCCATCTTCTGCGACACCAGGTTGGTCATGGGCGCGGGCCGCACATACACCGGTTCGGCACGCAGAAGCTTGTCGATCGACACTGCCGCCTCGTGCCCGTGGGCCACGGCCGTGATGATGTTCCTGGGCCCCAAGGCCGCATCGCCACCGAAGAACACGTTGGGCACCGTCGACTGGAAGCTGGTCTTCTCGAGCACCGGCAAGCCCGACTTGTCGAAGTCGATGCCGCTGTCGCGCTCGATCCACGGAAAGGCGTTTTCCTGGCCCACCGCGACCAGCACCTCGTCGCATTCGAAGTACGCGTCCGGTGCGCCCGTCGGCACCAGCGTACGGCGGCCCTGGCTGTCGTATTCGGCCCGGACGATTTCGAAGCGCATGCCCAGCAGCTTGCCCTCCTCGTGCACGAAGGCCTTGGGCACATGGAAGTCGATGATCGGAATGCCTTCGTGCTGGGCATCTTCCTTCTCCCAGGGCGAGGCCTTCATTTCGTCGAAGCCGCTGCGCACGATGACCTTCACGTCGGTACCGCCCAGGCGGCGTGCCGACCGGCAGCAGTCCATCGCCGTGTTGCCGCCGCCCAGCACGATCACGCGCCGGCCGATGCTGCTGACGTGGCCGAAGGACACGGAGTTCAGCCAGTCGATGCCGATGTGGATGCCGGCCGCTGCCTCCCGGCGCCCGGGAACGTCCAGGTCGCGCCCGCGCGGTGCGCCGCAGCCGACGAAGATCGCGTCCCATCCCTGCGCCAGCAATGCCTTCATCGAATCGATGCGCTCGCCGCCGCGGAATTCGACGCCCAGGTCGAGGATGTAGCCCGTCTCTTCGTCGATCACCGACTCCGGCAGGCGAAAGCGCGGTATCTGCGTGCGGATGAACCCGCCGGCCTTGGCCTCGCCGTCGAACACCGTCACTTCGTAGCCCAACGGCGCGAGGTCGCGCGCCACGGTGAGCGAGGCCGGCCCCGCACCGACGCAGGCGACCCGCTTGCCGTTCTTCGGTTCGGGCTTCGGCATGCGCGCGCGCACGTCTTCCTTCATGTCGGCTGCCACGCGCTTGAGGCGGCAGATCGCCACCGGCTCGGGCTCCTTCGTGTTGCCTTCTTCCACCCGCCCGCGCCGGCAAGCCGGTTCGCAGGGACGGTCGCAGGTGCGCCCCAGGATGCCGGGAAAGACGTTGGAGACCCAGTTGATCATGTAGGCGTCGCCGTAGCGGCGCTGCGCGACCATGCGGATGTATTCAGGGACGGGGGTATGCGACGGACAGGCGTACTGGCAATCGACAACCTTGTGGAAGTAGGCCGGATCTGCAATGTTGGTGCGTTGCAATGCGTGTCTCCTGGCAAGCCTCCCTCGACCCCGGAGGGGCCGGCATGCGGCTTTGCCGCCAGTATGCGCCGCACTGGCGGGCGCACGGCCTTGGTGGAATCCCGCAGCGCTCCGGGCCATGCCTCGGTGGCCAATCCCCGCATCGATGCCGGCAATGCGTGTGCGCCCGGGCCTGCGCTATCCCTTCGCAACGATCACGTGCGCCTGTATCTTGCCGGCCACCGGGCCTTCGCCATGGCGGCTGGCGATCGCCTGCGTTGCGCGGTCCGTCGCGAGCTGAAGCAAGCTGGCGTCGCGCGCCTCGATTTCGTTGCGCAGAGGCGTTCCCTGGCAATAGGCGGTGGCGACCTCGCGTGCCGAGGGCGCGCGACTCACCTCCTCGCGCGTCTCGATCTCGATGCCGGTGAACCCTGCGCGGCTCACATCCTCTCGGATCAGTGCGACATCGTGATAGCCGTGCGGCGTGCGGGCAAGGAATCGCGGAGGGTCGTCCGGAAACATCGCGGCAACGGCGTTGGTGACATCGTCGGCAAAGGCGTTCTCTTCGATGCGGTCCCAGACGTTGAAGACGAAGCGCCCGCCAGGCCTCAGCACGCGACGCGCCTCGGCGTAGCCGGCGACCCTGTTGGGGAAGAACATCGCGCCGAACTGGCAGCAAACGACATCGAACGAGGCATCTTCGAACGGCAGGCCGAGCGCATCCGCCTGCCGCCATTCGATGCGGCCGTCGGGGCCCTGGCGGGCGGCAGCATAGTCGAGCATGGGCTGGTTGAGGTCGCTCACCACATAGCGTGCGTCGGCGCGGAGTCTTGGTGCAAGCGCACGCGTGACCACGCCGCTGCCGGCGGCCGTCTCAAGCACCGCGCCGGGCGAGAAGGCAGCGACGCGCTGCGCCATGTCGGCGGCATAGGCCTCGAAGATCAGGGGGACCATCAGCGTGTCGTAGAACTTCGGGATCGAACCCGCGAACACCTTGTCGCTCTCAGCCATGGGATCTCCTTGAAAGCTCCGAACGGCGCCTTGAGCTTCCGTTCCCGAGCGGGCCAGTCCTCCCCGACGAGTCCGCCGCCTGGTGGGACACCCGCGACGACCCGCCATGGTGGACGCGCCTGCCGGCCTCGTCAACGTCGTCGTCCTGCGGTCTGCCCCTCAAGGTAACCTGTCGCCATGGATTCCCTCATCGCCGCCTCCGCCCGCGCCCTTGCCGCCGGCGATGCACTCGGCGCCCTCAAGCGGATCGCCCTGCGCGACGATCCGCCGGCGCTGGCCCTGCGCGGCATCGCCATGGCGCAGCTCGGAGAACACCCCCGCGCACGCGAGTTGCTGCGGCGCGCCGCGCGCGACTTCGGCGCCCATGAAGAGCTGTCGCGCGCCCGCTGCATCGTCGCCGAGGCCGAGGTCGCGCTGGCCATGCGCGACCTCGGCGGCTCCCCGCGCCCGCTGACGGCGGCGGCAGCCACGCTGGAGGCGCACGACGATCACGCCAACGCATTGCAGGCGCGGCTGATCGCGGCGCGCAGGCTCCTGCTGCTCGGCCGCCTCGACGAAGCCGCCGCCGCACTGCTGCACATCGATGCGCGCGGCCTGCCACCAGCGCTGGGGGCGGTGGCCGAACTGACCTCGGCCGAACTGGCGCTGCGCTCGCTGCGCATCGGCCCGGCCCAGGCCGCACTCGCCCGCGCACACGAAGCGGCCGGCCGCGCGCGCGTGCCCGCGCTGCTGGCCGAGGTGGCGGAGGCGCGTGCGGCCTTCGAGCGACCCGCCGCGCGGCGCCTCTTCGCGGGTGGCGAGCAGGCGCTGCGCCTCGACGAAGTGGCCGCCCTCCTCGCCTCGAACGCGCTGGTGGTCGACGCCTGCCGCCGGGGTCTGGGCGCTGGCGGCGCATGGCTGCCCCTGGCTCGCCGGCCGATCCTGTTCACGCTGGCACGCGCGCTGGCAGAAGCATGGCCCGCAGACGTCGACCGCGAAGCCTTGATCGCATCCGCCTTCCGCACCCACCGCCCCGACGAAACGCATCGCGCGCGGCTGCGGGTCGAGATCGGCCGCCTGCGCGCGCTCGCCACCACGCTGGCGGGCATCGAGGCCACGCCGCGCGGCTTCGTGCTCAAGCCGCATGGCGAGCGCACCGTCGCGCTGCTGGCACCGCCCATCGACGGAGACCAGGCCTCGCTGGTCGCGTTGCTGTCCGACGGCGCGGCGTGGTCGACCTCGGCCCTGGCGCTGGCGCTCGGGGCCAGCCAGCGCACCGTGCAGCGCGCCCTCGCCGAACTGGAGGCCGAAGGACGGGTGCGCTCCATCGGCCAGACGCGGGCGCGCCGCTGGCTGTCGCCGCCGCTGGCGGGATTCACGACGATCTTGTTACTCCCCGCTGCGCTGCCGTTTGAATAAAGTTGTCTCCAGGCGCCGATCCACGGCGCTACAGGAGCCAACAATGACCAGCAGGAAGAGCAAGGACACCACCCAGCCCACGGTGCGGCCGGCCGAGATCGTGCGCGAGTACGGCCCCTTCGGCGGTTCCGGCAGCATCGCCGGCGTGACCCATGACGGCCAACGCGTCTGGGCCGCCACCGGCACCAAGCTGGTGGCCTTCGACCCCGCCAGCGGCGAGACCACGCGCACGCTCGATGCCGCCTGCGACGCCGGCACCGCCTTCGACGGCACACACCTCTACCAGATCGCCGAGTCGCGCATCGACAAGATCGACCCCGCCACCGGCAAGGTGCTGGCGTCGATCCCCACACCCGGCCACGGCTACGACTCGGGGCTCACCTGGGCCGAAGGCAGTCTGTGGGTGGGGCAATACCGCGACCGCAAGATCCACCAGATCAACCCCGAGACCGGCGCCATCGTGCGCACCATCGAGTCGAACCGCTTCGTCACCGGCGTGACCTGGGTCGACGGCGAGCTATGGCACGCCACCTGGGAAGCCGAAGAAAGCGACATCCGCCGGATCGACCCGCAAAGCGGCGCCGTGCTCGAGCGGCTCGAGATGCCGCGCGGCGTCGGCGTGAGCGGGCTCGAATCCGACGGGGCCGATCTCTTCTATGCCGGCGGCGGCGAGAGCGGAAAGGTCCGCGCCGTTCGCCGTCCCCACAACCCTACGGAGCACTGACATGACCGGCCTCGCCACCACCGCCAAGAACCCCGCCATCGAACCGGGCCTCGCCAACCATCCCGTCGTATCCGGCGAACGATGGCTCGCCGAGCGCAAGGCATTGCTGGCGCGCGAGAAGGAGCTCACGCACCTGCGCGACCAGATCGCCCGCGAGCGCCGCGCGCTGCCGTGGGAGCGCGTGCAGAAGAACTACCTCTTCGACACGCCCGCCGGCCAGCGCACGCTCGCCGGACTCTTCGAGGGCCGGCGCCAGCTGCTGGTGCAGCACTTCATGTTCGGTCCGGGATGGGAGCAGGGCTGCCAGAGCTGCTCCTTCATGGCGGACCACACCGACGGCATGAACGTGCACCTGGCGCACCGCGACATCACGCTGGTCGCCATCTCGCGCGCACCGCTGGCCGAGATCGCGCGCTTTCGCGAGCGCATGGGCTGGCAGTTCAACTGGGTGTCGTCGAACGGCAGCGACTTCAACCGGGACTTCCACGTCAGCTTCTCGCCCGAGGAACGCGCCGGCGGCGAGGTCTACTACAACTACGGCATGCAGCCCTTCCCGCAGGAGGAAGCACCCGGCGTCAGCGTGTTCTACAAGGACGACGCAGGCGAGGTGTTCCACACCTACTCGACCTTCGGCCGCGGCGTGGAAGTGATGATGGGCGCGTACAACCTGATGGACCTCGTGCCGGAGGGCCGCGGCGAGCGCGACGTGCCCTACAAGATGGAATGGGTGCGCCACCACGATCTGTACGAACCACAGCCCGATGCGAAGGCTGCCGGGTCGTGCTGCTCGGAACACAGCTGAAGCGCGAGCGGCCCGGGCGCGTGGAGACAACATCATGGCAAGCCTCTGGCCATGGCTGGCGGTCGCGGGGGTCGGCGCCCTTCACGGGCTGAACCCCACCACCGGCTGGATGTTCGCCGCCGCCCGGGGCGTGCGGTCGCGCGACCGGACGAAGGCGCTGCGGGCCCTGCTGCCGATCGCCATCGGACACGCCGCATCGGTCGCGCTCGTGGCCGCCGCAGTGGCGCTTGGCCTGTCGATGGGCGGCGTGATGCTGCAGGTGCTGGCGGGCGGGCTTCTTGTCGCCGTCGCGGTGCATCACCTGCGGCGCCGCAATGCAGGGCATGCGCGGGCAGCGGCCGGGAATGCCGGGCTGGCACTCTGGTCTTTCATGATGTCCACCGCGCACGGCGCGGGGCTGATGCTGGTGCCGGCGCTGATCCCGCTGTGCATGAGCGGCGCACCGGCAGCCCGCGAGATCACCGCGTCGGGCTCGCTGCTGCTGGCGCTCGCGGCCGTCGGCGTTCACACCGCGGCGATGCTCGCCGTCACCGGCGTGACGGCCATTGGTGTTTGCCTGGGCTTCAACGCCGTCCGTGCTACCTCCGCTCCTTCGGCAGGCGAAAATCCGGCGACCGACGGTCTGGCGCGCAGGCGTCGGTTCGCCCCGAACCGGAACTAGCGGGCGGGCGATCCGCGAGCGCCGCTGCCCTTGCCGGCAATGACAAGCCCCGCGCTCTCGACGAATCCGTGAATCAATTTCAGCCGCGGCGACGCGCGCGGCCACAGGACGCCGAAGCGCCGGGTCTCCGAGGGCAATGGCAATGGAATCTTGGCGACCCGCTGCCCCTCCAGCAGCGGCGATGCGATGTCGGGCACGATCGACACGCCAAGGCCGCGGTCGACCATCATCGCGATGGTCAGCAGTGAACTGAGCTCGAAGCGCTCCTGCGGAACGATGCCCGCCGCGCGCAGGTAGCGGTCGGCCTGCTTGCCGCCGCCGAGATTGCGGTCGTAGCGGATGAGCGGTGAAGTTCGCAGCAGCCCGTGCGGGTCGCGCCGCGCGAGCCGACTGGGCGCGAGCAGCACCAGCGGCTCCTCGCGCAGCAGCGCCCAGTCGAAGGTCTTCGCGAGCGCGAACGACGGATACAAGCACACGGCCGCATCGAGTTCGCCCTGCTGCATCGACTTGTAGAGCGTGGCGGTGGTGCCCGACTGCAGGAACACCTTGACGCCCGGATGCGTCCTCACGAAGCGCGCGAGGATGTCCGGCAGCAGGCTGTGGATGGCCGTATTGATGGTGCCGATGACCAACTCGCCGCTGGCTGCTTCGCTGCCGAGCATCGCCTTGATGTCGCTCACATCGCGCAGCAGCGTGCGGGCCCGCTGAACCAGCCGGTGCCCCGCCTCGGTCGGCTGCACCGTGCGGCCGGCGCGCGCGAGCAGCGGCGCGGCGAGTTCGCGCTCGAGCGCGCGGATCTGCTGCGCCACCGCGCCGGGCGTCAGGTCGAGCCGGCGTGCGGCCTCCGACATCGAGCCCGATTCCACCACCAGAAGAAAGCTTTGCAGGTAGGCCGTTTCCATGAAGATAGATTTTCTACGATGTGATCGCAGGAAGCAGCTGTTTTTCTCCTCTCACGAACTGCGGACACTGCATCCATGAGAAGCAAACTCTTCGTTCCCGGCACCCGCCCAGAGCTGTTCGCCAAGGCACTGGCCAGTGCAGCGGATGCCATCTGCCTCGACCTGGAAGACGCGGTGTCCGAGCCGCGCAAGGACGAGGCGCGCGAAACCGTGCGCAAGTTCCTCGAAAGCGGCGAAGCGGCGGCGTCGCACAAGACGCTGATCATTCGCATCAATGCCATGGACACGCCGCACTTCGAGCGCGACGTGGCAGCGGTGGCGCAGGCCGGCGTGCACCTGATCAACTTGCCCAAGCCGCAGAGCCCGGCGCATGTGCGCACGGCGGCCGAAGCCATCGAGCGCGCGGAGCGGGCCAACGGTGTGCATGCGCCCATCGGCCTGCTGCTGAACATCGAGACACCCGCTGCCCTGCGCACGGCCGCCGAGCTCGCACTGGCGCATCCGCGCGTGGCGGGGTTGCAGCTGGGGCTGGGCGACCTCTTCGAGCCGCTGGGCATCGCGCGGCGCGAGCCCTCCGCGATCCGGCAGGCAATGTTCGCGGTGCGCATCGCGGCCGGCGAAGCGGGCCTGTATGCCTGCGACAGCGCCTTCGCCGACATCCGCGACGCCGAGGGCTTTCGTGCCGAGGCGATGCTCGCGCGCGACCTCGGCTTCCTCGGCAAGACCTGCATCCACCCGAGCCAGATCGCCATCGCCAACGAAGTGTTCCGACCGACCGACGAAGAAATCGCGCACGCCCGCAAGGTGGTCGAGGCGGCGCAAGAGGCCGATGCCAAGGGCGTCGGCGCCTACGTGGTGGACGGAAAGATGATCGACATCCCCTTCGTGATCCGCGCGCGCGCCATCGTCAAGAGCGCACGCAGCTCGGGGCTGTTGCCTGGCTGAGCTTCCCTATTCGAAAAAAGAACCGGAGACAAAAAATGCGTATCCCTTCATTCATTCGTCCGCTCGCGCTGGCCTCGGCCGTCGCACTCGCCGGCACCGCGTTCGCACAGGCCGCCTATCCCACCAAGGCCATCACGATCGTCGTGCCCTACCCGGCCGGCGGATCCAACGACACCTTCGCGCGCCAGGTTGCCAAGGAGCTCGGCGATGCGCTCAAGCAACCCGTGATCATCGACAACCGCCCCGGCGCGAGCGGCAACACCGGCACCGGCCAGGTGGCCAAGGCGGCGCCGGACGGCTACACGCTCGTGGCCGTGTCCTCCAGCATGACGACCAATGCGGCCGTGCAGTCGAAGCTGCCCTTCGATCCGGTGAAGGGCCTCGCGCCCGTGGCCATGTTCGCCAAGGGCCCGCTCATCGTCGCGGTCAACAACGAGTTTCCCGCGAAGACGCCGGCCGAGCTGATCGGCGCCATCAAGGCGAAGCCGGGCCAGTACAACTACGCCTCGTCGGGCTCGGGCAGCGTGAACCAGTTCGGCACAGAGCTGCTCAAGGCCAAGGTAGGCGACCTGCAGATCGCGCACATCCCCTACAAGGGCATGGGCCCGGCCGTGACGGACCTGGTCGGAAACCAGACGCAGCTGCTGATTTCCAGCGGCCCCTCGCTGCTGCCGATGGTGCGTGCCGGCAAGCTGCGCGCCGTCGGCATCACGAGCCTGAAGCCCAGCCCCATCGCCCCCGATCTCACGCCAATGGCCACGGCCGTGCCCGGCTACGAGTTCGAACTCTGGTGGGGCCTGCTGGCACCGGGGGGCACGCCGACCGACGTGGTCGCGAAGCTGAACGGAGCCGTCAACCAGATCCTGGCAAGGCCGGAGATCAGCGCCAACTTCCTGCGCGAAGGCGCCATCGCCACCCCGCTCACACCGGCGCAGTTCGGCACCGTCATCGCCGAGGACGTGGAGCGCTGGAAGAAGCTGGCGAAGCAGCAGAACATCACCGCCGATTGAGGAAAGAAAGAAGGAAAGAAAAGCCCATGAGCACCACCGTCCCCGACGACGCGTCCCTGCCTGTCCGCCAAGGCCCCTCCGGGCCGTTGAGCGGCCTGCGCGTGCTCGACCTGAGCGCCTACATCGCAGGCCCCTACGGCTGCTCGCTGCTGGCCGACCAGGGCGCGGAGGTCATCAAGATCGAGCCGCCCACCGGCGACAACCTGCGCAAGTACCCGTCGTCGCTGGAGGCCGAGAGCCGCGCGTTCGTCGGCGTCAATCGCAGCAAGCTGGGCGTGGTGCTCGACCTCAAGAACCCGCAGGACCTTGCCGCGCTGATGGCGCTGGTGCGCACGGCCGACGTTCTGGTGCACAACTTCCGCCCCAGCGTGCCGCCGCGGCTGGGCATTGCCTACGACCAGCTGAAGGCCGTGAACCCGCGCCTCATCTACTGCGCCGTGACGGGCTACGGCGAGACGGGGCCGCTGCGCGAGAAGGCCGGCTACGACCAGGTGCTGCAGACCATGACCGGCATGTGCGCACTGCAGGGCAAGCGCGGCGAGCCGCCCGAGATCATCTACGGCTCGGTGGTCGACTACTACGCGGCCGCGCTGGTGGCCACCGGCGTCGCCTCGGCGCTGTACGAGCGCGAGAAGAGCGGCGAAGGCCAGTTCGTCGGCGTGTCGCTGCTGCGCTCCGCGCTCACGATGCAGTCGGCGCGCATGGTGTGGGCCGAGGGCGAGCCGAAGGACGTGGGGCGCGACATGCGTTCGGGCGGCATCACTGGCATCCACCCGACCCGCGAAGGGCACATCTACATCTCGGCCAACACGCCGCATTTCTGGCAGGCGCTGTGCGCCAAGGTCGGGCTGCAGGAGCTGGCCAACGACGAGCGCTACGACTCGGTGCGCAAGCGCGCGCAACATTTCGCGGAGATCGTTCCGAAGCTTCGCGCCGCGCTGGCCGAACGCACCGCGCTCGAATGGGAAGAACTGTTCGGCGAGGACGTGCCCTGCGCCGCGGCCCGCACGGTGGAAGACATGTTCGACGACGAACAGGTGCTGGCCGAGGACATGGTCGCGAACTTCGCGCACCCTACGCTGGGCTCCTACCGCGGCTTCACCCGTCCCGTGAAGTTCGGCCGCACGCCCGGCCCCGAACCCTTCGCGGCGCCCACACTGGGCCAGCACACGCAGCACGTGCTGACCCCGAGAGCGGTCGCCAGCCGCACGGGCGACTGAGCCCATGCGCGCCGATCTCGTGGTGCCGCACAGCAGCGGCACACGCAAGCCCACCCATGCGGCGCCCGAAGACGCCTGCGACGCCCACATGCACGTGTACGACCGCCGCTTCGCGCTGCAGGGATCGCCCGACGCCATGCTCGACCATGCCACCGCCGACGACTATCGCCTGCTGCAGCGGCGCATCGGCACGCAGCGCACGGTGGTCGTGCAGCCGCGTGTGCACGGCACCGACAACAGCGTGACACTGGCGGCCATCCGCGAACTGGGCGCGCAGCACACACGCGGCGTGGCGGTGGTGCGGCCCGACGCGAGCGACGCCGAACTCGAACGGCTGCACGCGGGCGGCATCCGCGGCATCCGCTTCACGCTGTACACGCCGGCGAATGCAGCGACGGACTTCGGCATGGTCGAGCCGCTGGCGCACCGGGTGCATGCGCTCGGCTGGCATGTGCAGCTGCATTGGAGCGCCGGCCAGATCGCGGAACACGCGGCGCTGCTCGCGCGGTTGCCTTGCACCGTCGTCTTCGACCATCTCGCGCGCATGCCGCAGCCCGACGCGCAGGCGCATCCCGCGTCCGAGGTGGTGCACCGGCTGCTCGACAACGGCCGCACCTGGATCAAGCTGTCCGGCGCGTACCTTGACTCACGGGTCGGCGCGCAAGGCGGCTATGCCGACACCGTCGCGCTCGCGCGAGCGTGGGTGATGCAGGCGCCCGAACGCGTGGTGTGGGGCAGCGACTGGCCGCATCCCACGGAGCGCATCGCCAAGCCCGACGACGCGCAGCTCTTCGACCTGCTGAGCCAGTGGGTGCCCGACGAAGTGCAGCGCCGGCGCGTGCTGGTCGACAACCCGGCGCGGCTCTACGACTTTTCCTGAACCACAAGACCCGAGACATCGACATGAACAAGCGACTCCTGAAATCCGTCGCGGCCCTGGCCGCCTGCGCCGCTCCACTGCTGGGCTGGGCCGCCTGGCCCGACAAGCCGATCCGCATGGTGGTGCCGTATGCCGCGGGCGGCGGTGCCGACAACACCGCGCGCATCGTTGCGCAGCAGATGAGCACCGCGCTGGGCCAGCAGATCGTGATCGACAACAAGCCGGGCGCGGGCGGCGTGATCGGCGCCGACAGCGTGGCCAAAGCGGCGGCCGACGGCTACACCGTGCTGTACGACGCGTCGGCGTTCTCGGTGAACCCCTCGCTGCGCAAGCTGCCCTTCGACGCGGCGAAGGATTTCATTCCCGTGTCGCTGGTGGCCACGGCGCCGCAGATCCTCGTGGTGCCGGCGACCGCGCCCTACAAGACGGTGCCGGAGTTCATCGACTACGCACGCAAGAACCCCGGCAAGCTGAGCTTCGCGTCGGCCGGCGGCGGCACCGGTTCGCACCTCGCCGGCGAGGCATTGAACGAGCAGGCGAAGATCGGCCTGATGCACGTGCCCTACAAGGGCGGCGCGCCCGCGCTGACCGACGTGATGGGCGAGCAGGTGTCGGCCTACTTCGGCAACGTGGCCTCGACGCTGGGCTACGTCAAGAGCGGCAAGCTGCGCGCGCTGGGCGTGAGTTCCATCAAGCGCGTGCCGGGGCTGCCCGACGTGCCGACGCTGGCCGAGTCGGGCCTGCCGGGCTACAACGTGGTCGAGTGGAACGGCATGTTCCTGCCCAAGGGGACGCCGGTCGACATCGTGCAGAAGCTCGGCAAGGCGGTGCAGGCGGCGGTCGCCGATCCGGCCGTGCGGCAAAAGCTGCTGCAGCTGGGCCTGGAGCCCGCGGGCATCGCGCCCGAGGCGTTCGCGAAGTTCGTGCAGGACGAGACGGCGAGAGTGAGTGCGCTGGTGCGCTCGCGCAACATCAGGGTCGATTGACCATGCGCGTCCGCGCGGGATGTGAAACGTAGTGTGTGGGGTTCGTCCCGCGGATACAGAGGCATACGCATTTCGCTCCGCGGCGGGGTGGCCCGGCGAAGAATCGGCTCCGTTCACAGACGAACGCCCGTCACTCTTCCGAAGGAATCGCCATGCGCTTTCGCTCTCCCGCCCTCTTCTTTGCCGTCGCCATCGCGGCCTCTGCGGCAGCCCTCACGCTGACCTTTGCCGCGCCCTCGCCGCTGGGCGGCGAGGGCGCGGCCGGCGAGGCCCTGCCCGCACCGGAATTCCAGAACATCGACAGCTGGCTCAATTCGCCGCCGCTGAAGCTGAGCGAGCTGCGCGGCAAGGTGGTGCTGGTCGACTTCTGGACCTACACCTGCATCAACTGCCTCAACCACCTGCCCTACGTGAAGGAGTGGAACGAGAAGTACAAAGACAAGGGCCTGGTCGTCGTGGGCGTTCACACGCCGGAGTTCGCGTACGAGAAATCGACGAAGAACGTGAAGGACGCCATCGCGCGTCTGCAGATCAAGCATGCCGTGGCGCAGGACAACAGCTACGGCACCTGGAAGGCCTTCAGGAACCAGTACTGGCCGGCCGTGTACCTGATCGACAAGCAGGGAAAGATCGTCTATTCGCACTTTGGCGAAGGCAGCTACGGCACTACCGAGAAGAAGATTCAGGCGCTGCTGGCTGAGCCTTCTGGGACTTGAGACGGCGCAGTAGTTCGGGGTGCGATCACGACGACAGGGGACCTTCGCGGAGGGGAGCGCCCGATGCCATTCGCACGCCCCCAAAACACAAGCAACCACAACACAAGACAAACAAGAGAAATGAACAAGCTCTGGTTCGCCCTCCTCTTCCTCGCAGGCGGCATCTCGCAGGAAATCCGCAACCCGGTGAACTGCCAATGCATCCCCGCCCGCACAGGCGTCAGTCGAGCGCCTCGACGGCCGACGAAAAGACGTAGCCCTCGCTGCGCACCGTCTTGATGTAGCGCGGCTCGCGTGCGTCGTCCCGCAGGCGCTGGCGCAGGCGGCTCACCAGCAGGTCGATGGAGCGCTCGAAGAGTTCCGCCTCGCGACCTTGGGTGAGGCTAAGCAGCTGGTCGCGGCTCAGCACCTTCTGGGGATGATCAAGAAACACCATCAGCAGCCGGTACTCCGCGCCGCTCAGCGCCACCATCACGCCGCTGTCGTCGATCAGGTTGCGCGCGGTGGTGTCGACCTGCCAGTCGCCGAAGGCCAGCTTCGAGGCCGACTCGGTGGAGCGCATGTTCGGCGGCAGCATGCGCGTGCGGCGCAGCACCGAGCGGATGCGCGCCAGCAGCTCGCGCGCGGAGAATGGCTTGGCAAGGTAGTCGTCGGCGCCCATCTCCAGCCCGAGGATGCGGTCGGCCTCCTCGCTGCGGGCTGTGAGCATCAGGATGGGCGTGGCCTTGTACTTGCCCGTGCGCAGGTCGCGGCACAGCGTGAGCCCGTCTTCGCCCGGCAGCATCAGGTCAAGAATGATCAGGTCGAAAGGTCCCGACTCCTCCAGCGCCGCGCGCATGTGCCGCCCCGTGGGTACCGTCACCACCCGCAGGCCGTTCTTGACCAGGTAGGTGGAGAGCAGTTCGCGGATTTCCCGGTCGTCGTCGACGATGAGGATGTGGTCGGAGGTCTTGGCAATGTTCATGGCAGTGCGGTGATGCGCCCACGGGGCGACGGGCAGGTGCAATGTAGCCCGGCCGGGCGCCGGATCGGGCGGTTTTGTATTCCCGTGTATCCCGCTGGCCGGAGGGCCACACTATGTTGCTCGGCGGGCCCAGTGGCTGCGGGCCCCGGACGGCGGGTAATGTTGTATGTCAGGCCACGCTGCCCAACACACTGGAATACAAAGCGCCGCGCCAAGAGGCGGGACCGGGTCTATAAACCCGTCCATGCCTACTTCCGCCGCCAGCCTTCCCGCCGACATCGCGCCGGCCTCCTGCGCCCCCATGGGCCTGCGCCGGCTGCTGCCGCGCTCGCTGTTCTCGCGGGTGACGCTGATCATCGTCGTCGGGCTGGCCATCGCACAGCTGCTGACCTTCATAGCCATCGGCTACGAGCGCGGCATCGCGATGCGCGAGCTGATGATGATCGGCATCGAGCGCGACATCGCCAGCTCGGTCGCCATCCTCGACCGGCTGCCGGCCGCCGAACGCGAGGGCTGGCTGGCGCGGCTGGAGCGGCGCAACTACCGCTTCGTGCTCGGCGGGAATGCGCAGGGCAAGGCGCCCGACACGCCGTCGTCGCAGCAGTTCGCGACCGCGATCGCCGACGCGATGCGCCCCTTCGAGATCGTGAAGATCGGGCAGGTGAGCAACCCGCCGCAGGGCCTGCAGATCCAGGTGCGGCTGTCGGACGGCTCCTCGGTGGTGGTGCATGCGCGGCGCGTGGACATGCCGGTGTCGAGCTGGGTGATGTGGCTGCTGTGGGTGCAGCTGCTGGTGCTGGCGGTGTGCGCCTGGTACGCGGTGCGGCTGGTCACCCGGCCGCTGGCGCAGCTGGCCGACGCGGCCGACGAGCTGGGCCCCGACCTGAAGGGCCGGCAACTGGCCGAAGAGGGGCCGACCGAGGTAAAGCACGCGGCGCGCGCCTTCAACGCGATGCAGAAGCGCATCGCCGGCTACATGGCCGAGCGGGTGGAAATACTCGCGGCCATCTCGCACGACCTGCAGACGCCCATCACCCGCATGCGGCTGCGCACCGACCTGATGGACGACGGCCATGACCGCGACAAGTTCCGCCAGGACCTCGACGCCATGCACACCCTGGTGCGCGAAGGCGTGACCTACGCGCGCACGCTGCACGGCGCCACCGAGCCGCCGCGCCGCATCGACGCCGACGCGCTGTTCGAGAGCATGGTGGCCGACTACGAGGACTCGGGCGAGCAGGTGCTGCTCGAAGGCCGCGTGGGCGAGCCCATGATGACGCGGCCGAACGCGCTGCGGCGCATCCTGACGAACCTGATCGACAACGCGCTGAAGTTCGGCACCGACGTGCGCCTGCAGGTGCATGCAGACGCCGGCAACCGGCTGACGCTGGCCGTGGTCGACAACGGCCCCGGCATTCCGACCGACCAGCTGGAGAACGTGCTCAAGCCCTTCTACCGCGTCGAGGGCTCGCGCAACCGCAGCACCGGCGGCACCGGGCTGGGCCTGGCCATTGCACAGCAGCTGGCGACGGCGATGGGCGCGGAGCTCACGTTGCGCAACCGGGACGAAGGCGGGCTGGAAGCCCGGCTGACCATGAATACCAACGCGGCCGCGCCACCGGACTGAGCCGGCTGCGCGGCAGCCGCCGCAGCAGCACCACCGACCGAAGAAGAAAGAGAAGAGCGGCTCGCATGGCGAGACCGTGAAGGGTCCCGCTCGCTCTCGACTTCCTGTTTAGCCCTTCATTGACAACATTCACCGACTGGAATCCGATCATGCTGCTCCTCATCGTTGCCTACCTCGGTGGCGTGCTCACCATCCTGAGCCCGTGCATCCTGCCCGTGCTCCCGTTCGTGTTCGCGCGCGCCGACCGGCCGTTCCGCTCGCACGGCCTTCCCATGCTGCTGGGGATGGCGCTGGCGTTCTCGGCCATTGCCACGCTCGCGGCCGTGGGCGGCGGCTGGGTCGTGGCGCTCAACCAGTACGGGCGCTATGCCGCGATTGCGATGCTCGCGGTATTCGGCGTGACGCTGCTGTTTCCGTCGGTGGCCGACCGGTTGAGCCGGCCGCTGGTGGCACTCGGCCTGAGGCTGGCGGGGCCAGCACCGGAAACAAGGGCGTCGGTGTTCTCGCCGCTCCTGCTGGGGGTTGGCACGGGGCTGCTGTGGGCGCCTTGCGCGGGGCCGATCCTCGGACTGATCCTGACGGGCGCGGCGCTCAACGGCGCAAGCATCGGCACCTCGCTGCTGCTGCTGGCCTACGCGGCAGGTGCATGCACCTCGCTGGCGGCCGCGCTGCTCTTCGGCGGGCGGTTGTTCTCGGCGATGAAGGGCTCGCTGCGCACCGGCGAGTGGGTGCGGCGTGCAGCCGGCGTGGCCGTGCTCGCGGGTGTCGGCGCCATCGCGCTGGGGCTGGACACCGGGCTGCTCAGCCGCCTGTCGGTCGGCACCACTTCGGCCTTGGAGAAAGCACTTGTGGAGAAGATCGGCATGCCAATGCCAATCCCCGTGCCGTTGTCGCAACCTCGCGCACCGGCGCTGCCCGACGAAGGCGGCCTTCCTTCACTCGCGGGCGCCACCGAATGGCTGAACTCCGCCCCGCTGACCGCCGAGAGCCTGCGCGGCAAGGTGGTGCTGGTCGACTTCTGGACCTACTCGTGCATCAACTGCCTGCGCACCCTGCCCTACGTTCGTGCCTGGGCCGAGAAGTACAAGGATGCGGGACTGGTGGTCGTCGGCGTGCATGCGCCGGAGTTCGCGTTCGAGAAGCTGCCCGCCAACGTGCGCCGCGCGACGAAGGACCTGGGCATCGGTTTCCCCGTGGCCATCGACAGCGACTACGCGATCTGGCGCGCCTTCGGCAACCAGTACTGGCCGGCGTTCTACATCGTCGATGCGCAGGGGCGCATCCGGCATCACCAGTTCGGCGAGGGCCAGTATGCGAAGGCGGAACAGGTCATCCAGCAGTTGCTGGCGGAAGCGGGGCGGCCCGCCGTGCCGGCCGACCTGGTCTCGCCGCAAGGCCAGGGCACGCAGGCCGCGCCGGCCGAATTGCCGGCCCTGTCGGGCGAGACCTACCTGGGCTACGAGCGCGCGCACAACTTCGCTTCGCCCGGCGGCATATCGAACGACCATGCGCACGTCTATTCAGCGGCTGCGCCATCGCTGCGCACCAACCAATGGGCACTGGCAGGTGAATGGACGGTGGAGAGCGAACGCGCGGTGCTGGTCCGCGCCAACGGGCGCATCGCCTACCGCTTCCATGCACGCGACCTGCACCTCGTGCTCGGCCCGTCGGCCGATGGCAAGCCGGTGCGCTTCAGGGTGCTGGTCGACGGCAAGCCTCCGCTCGCGGACCACGGCGCCGATACCGATGCGCAGGGCAACGGCACCATCGACGGGCAGCGGCTGTACCAGCTGGTGCGCCAGGCGGCGAACGACAGGGAGCGCCTGTTCGAGATCGAATTCCTCGATGCCGGCGCACAGGCCTACGTGTTCACCTTCGGCTGAGTGCTTCGCGGCAGCGGGCGCGTGCCCGTTTCACAGGTGCTGAGCCACCAGCACCACGGCTCCGGCGATAGAGATGACGCCGCCAACGAACTTCCTGAATGCCTTCATGGCGTTCTCCTTCAATGAGGCTCCATGGTGCCGCGTGGCTGTGCGTTCGTGGGTTGGGAATTCTCATGTGCAGGATAGAAAAACCCAACCCGCAAGGCATTGCTCGGTCGTGCGGCATCTACGACCGGGCACTCGGCAAGAAAAGCCGCGCCCTCGCGAACTGGCTGGCGCGAAGCCTCACGCGCTCCACTGCCGCTTCCAGCGTGGGCTGCTGCATGAATACGAGCACTCCCTGCTTGAGCCCGCGAAGGCTCAGCTCGGCAACGCCGGCGTAGCGGCCGTTCGTGGTCCGCTGGATATCGATGCGGCTCGACCAGCCATCGGGCAGTTTGACGAGAAGCTGTAGCTGTTGTGTGACGCTCATGAGGGCGCCGAGGATAGGCGCCGCGACGTTGGCCCCCCAAGGAAATAGTTCCTTGGTATTCGAGATACTTCAAGGTTGGCATCGGGTGAATCTCCGGACCCATCCTCTTTGCAAACTGAGCAAGTTCAGTTCTGACAATCGTGAAATGCGTCCCTGTCTGGAGCTCGTCGCCTCCGATGGCATGGCCGAAGAGTCAACCGACATGCGGCGAGGACGTTGACAGCCACATGCACGTGTTTTCGTGTGACCCTTGAGGTGCAATCATGAAAAAAGCCCTGATCCTGTTGGCTGCCGGAACTGTCTTCACCGCTTCGGTCTTTGCGCAGCAGCCACCGGCTGCAGCAGCAACGACGAGCCCCGCTCCCGCTGCAAAAATGGCACCAGCACCAGCACCAGCACCAGCACCGGCACCGGCCGCGGCGCCCGCGGCCGCAGCACCCGCAGCCGCAGCGCCCGCGGCCAAACCCGCAACGACCACCACGGCAGCAGCACCTGCCGCAGGCCAGGTCTGGGTCAACGGCAAGGTCTATCACTGCGCGACCGACAAGTACTTCGGCAAGACGAAGCATGGCTCGTACATGTCGGAGGCCGACGCGAAGGCCAAGGGCGCTCACGCAGCCCACGGCAAGGCCTGCTGAACGTCGCAATGCCGGGGCGCGGGCTGCTTCGCGCTCGTGCCCCGGCGAAAACCCACGAGCAGACAGCGGCCTGCTGCTCCCCTCGCTTTCCCCCGCTCCCTTCGTTGTGGCTATCGGCCGAAACTGCTAGCATCAATTAACTTACCGGCCGGCATGTAAAACAAATCTCCAGCCTCGGCGGCCCGTGGCGCACCACAACAAGGCACCCCCATGCGACTCTTCAAACAAACCCTGTGTGCGGCCGCGATGGGCATCGTGTCGGCTATGGCTTCGGCGGCGACGCCGCAACCCTTGCTCGATCGTGCGCTCGCCCTGTCCGATGCCGCGGAGCCCAACGTGATCGCATGGCGCCGGCATATCCACCAGCACCCCGAGCTGGCCTACGAAGAGGTCGAGACGGCCAGGTACATCGCGGCAGTCCTGGCGAAGATTCCCGGCATCGAAGTGCAGACCGGCATCGCCGGAACCGGTATCAAGGCGGTGCTTCGCGGCGGCAAGCCCGGCCCGGTGGTGGCGCTGCGCGCCGACATGGATGCCCTTCCCGTCGAGGAGCGCAACGACCTGCCGTTCCGCTCGAAGGCCAAGGCCGTGTGGCGTGGCCAGGAGGTGTCGGTGGCGCACGTCTGCGGCCACGACACCCACGTGGCGATGCTGCTGGGCGCGGCGCAGGCGTTCTCGGCCATGCGCGCCGAATTGCCCGGCACGGTGGTGTTCCTGTTCCAGCCGGCGGAGGAGATCGGCCCCGGCGACCGCCCGAGCGGCGCGCTGGCCATGGTCAAGGCGGGCGTGCTCGACGACCCCAAGGTTGACGTGGTGCTGGGCCAGCACATCGGCTCGCAGTCGCCCAAGGGTTCGATCTCCTACCGGTCGGGCGCGATGCTTGCCAGCATCGACGTGTTCAACATCAAGCTCAGCGGTGCGGGCGGACACGGCGCCGCGCCCTGGGCCGCCAACTCGCCGATGCTGGCGGCGGCGGAGATCACGCTGGGCCTGCAGAACATCGTGAGCCATCGCACCAACCCGACCATTGACGGCGGCGCCACCGTGGTCACGGTGGGCATGCTGCAAAGCGGCAACCGCTTCAACATCCTGCCCGAGACCGCCGAACTCTCCGGCACGGTGCGCGCGCTGTCGGCGCAGAACCAGAAGACGGCCCACGAGCAGATCCGCATGAAGGCCGAGCACATCGCAGCCAGCTATGGCGTGAAGGCCGACGTGCGCATCGACACCGGCGGCGGCTATGGCGTGCTGGTCAACGACGTACCGTCCACCCTGGCGCTGGTCGATGGCCTGAAGGCCGCAGCGGGCAAGGACAAGGTCGCGGAAATCCTGCCGTCGATGGGCTCCGAGGACTTCGGCGCGTTCGGCGCCACGGGCATCCCGGTGGTCTTCTGGATCCTCAACGCCTCGCCCTATCCGGACCGCGCGGGTCCGACGAACCACTCGCCGCTGTTCACCATCGACGAGTCGGCCATGCGCATCGGCGTGCGCGCGCTGACCAGCGCAACCCTCGCCCAGATGACGCGTGCCAACGGCACGTCGCCTTGAAGACAGCCAACGGCTGATCCCCGGGTTTCCCCCGACCCACCCGCGTTGTGGCTGTCAGCCAAAACTGCTAGCATGAATTAACTTACCGGCCGGCATGTAAAAACAAGCATCGAGACCGGCGGCCGAGACCACAGAACCAGAGACACGAGACAACGAATGAACGCCCTGATGCAAGACAACGCGCTGCTGATTTCCAGCCTGCTGGAACACGCGGCCCGCCATCATCCGGACGTCGAGATCGTCTCGCACCTCGACATGCGGACCTGCGTGCGAACCACCTGGCGCAAGGTGGCGCTGCGCGCGGCCAGGCTCGCCTCCGCCCTGCGGACGCTCGGCATCCAGCCCGGCGCACGCGTCGCGACGCTGGCCTGGAACACGCACCGGCACCTCGAGCTCTACTACGCCGCCTCGGGCATGGGCGCGGTGCTCCACACCGTGAACCCGCGGCTCTTTCCCGAGCAGATCGGCTACATCGTCAACCACGCGGCCGACGAGTTGGTCTTCTTCGACCTGGGCTTTGCGCCGCTGCTCGAGCAGGTCGCACCGCAGCTGAAATCGGTCAAGGGATTCGTGGCGATGTGTTCGCGCGCGGAGCTGCCTGCGCTGAACCTGCCCGGCCCCCTGCTGTGCTACGAAGACCTCGTGGCCGATGCCGAGCCACTCGCCGAATGGCCCTCGCTCGACGAGAACACCGCCTCGTCGCTGTGCTACACCTCCGGCACCACGGGCAACCCCAAGGGCGTGCTCTACAGCCACCGTTCGACGGTGCTGCACTCGTGGGCCGCCTGTGCCGCCGATGGCCTGCAGCTGTGCGCGCGCGACAGCGTGCTGCTCGCGGTGCCGATGTTCCATGTGAACGCCTGGGGCATTCCCTACGCGGCGGCCATGTGCGGCGCCAAGCTGGTGCTGCCGGGCCCGGACCTCGGCGGCGAGCGCCTCTTCAACCTGATGCGTGACGAGCGCTGTACCTTCTCGCTCGGTGTACCGACCGTGTGGCTGGGCTTCTTCCAGCACGCGGAGAAGCTCGATGCGGCTGCGCGCGCCGGCCTGTGCCTCGAGCGCGTCGTGGTCGGCGGCTCCGCCGCGCCGCGCGCCATCGTCGAGAAGTTCGAGCACCTGTTCGGCGCCTACGTGATCCAGGCCTGGGGCATGACCGAGACCAGCCCGCTGGCCACCATCTGCAACCTGCTGCCGCGCCACGACGGCATTCCCCTGGAAGAGCGCTTCGACGTGCAGACCCGCCAGGGACGCGCCATCTTCGGCGTGGAGATCGCGGTGTTCGACGCCGAAGGCCGCCGGCTGCCCGCCGACGACCACACGCCCGGGGAACTGAAGGTGCGCGGTCCCTGGGTCGTGTCGGCCTACTACGGCCAGGAGCCCGGCGCCGAGCTCGACGCGAACGGCTGGTTCGCCACCGGCGACGTCGCGCTGATCGACAAGGACGGCTACGTGCAGATCACTGATCGCTCGAAGGACGTGATCAAGTCGGGCGGCGAATGGATCTCCTCCATCGACCTCGAGAACCTCGCGGTCGGCCATCCCAAGGTGAAGGAAGCCGCAGTGATCGGCGCGTACCACAGCAAGTGGCAGGAGCGCCCGTTGCTGATCGTGGTACCGAACGAAGGCGCAGAGGTCACGGCTGCGGAGATCCTCGACTTCATGCAGGATCGCGTGGCCCGCTGGTGGATGCCCGACGACGTGGTCTTCGTCGACGAACTGCCCCACACCGCCACCGGCAAGCTGTTGAAGACACGGCTGCGCGAGCAGTTCCAGGGCCACCGGCTGCCGACCGACGCGGCCGTTGCCGACTGAGGTTCGGGCGCCCCCCAAACGCGCCCCCGACGCCCGCCGGTGCTGCGGCCGAGTTCACGCGACAGCAACCCTGAAAACAATGGAGAGACAAGCATGCAACATCGATTCCGGCTCGCGGCCTCTGCGGCCATCCTTCTCGCCTGCGCGGCGGCTGCTGCGCAAGGCACCCCGAACACCATCAGCGACGACGTCGTGCGCATCGGCGTCATGGCCGACCAAACCGGCCCCTACTCGGGCAATGGCGGCCCCGGCTCTTCGCTGGCCGTGAAGATGGCGGTCGAGGACTTCGGCGGCAAAGTGCTCGGCAAGCCCGTCGAGGTGCTGGTGGCCGACGACCAGAACAAGCCCGACGTGGGCCTGAACATCGCGCGCAAATGGCTGGACACCGAGAAGGTCGACACCATCGTCGGCGGCTCGGCCTCGTCGATCGCGCTGGGCGTCTCGTCGCTGCTCAAGGAGCGCAAGAAGCCGTACCTGATTGCCGGCACGGTGAGCGCGGAGCTCACCAACAAGTCGTGCTCGCCGATGAACTTCCAGTTCCTCACGGACACCTATGCGCTGCCCAAGGCGGGCGTGCAAAGCCTGATGAAGCAAGGCGTGAAGAGCTTCTACTTCATCACCGTGGACTACGCCTTCGGCCAGGCCTTCCAGGACGACGCCACCAAGTTCATCCAGGCCGCCGGCGGCAAGGTGGTAGGCTCGGTCAAGCATCCGCTGGGCGCCACCGATTTCTCGTCGTACCTGCTACAGGCGCAGTCCAGCGGCGCGCAGGCCATCGTCATCCTCAACGCCGGCCTCGACCTGTCGAACGCGTTGAAGCAGGCGGCCGAGTACAAGCTCACGCGCAACGGCCAGATGGTGTCGGTGTTCGGCATGACCATCAACAGCGTGTCGGCCATGGGCCTGGACGTGGCCCAGGGCCTGCAGCTCACGGTGCCGTTCTACTGGGACCGCGACGACGCCTCGCGCGAATGGTCAAAGCGCTTCATGGCGCGCAACAAGGGCGTGGTGCCAACCTATATTCACGCTGGCGCCTACAGCGCGACCATGCACTACCTGAATGCGGTCAAGGCCGCCGGCACCGACGACGGCGCCACGGTCGCGGCGAAGATGAAGGCCACGCCGATCAACGATTTTTTCTCGAAGGACGTCAAGATCCGCGAGGACGGCCAGGCGCTGCGCCCGGTGTATGCCGTGCAGGTGAAGAAGCCGGCCGAGTCGAAGGGTGCGAACGACTACTACGCGGTGCGCGCCGAGATCCCGCCCGAACAGACCTGGCGTCCGCTGGCCGAGAGCAGCTGCGACTTCATCAAGGGCAAGTGAGCGGTACGGTGGGCATGCAGATCGACATCCTCGAGCCCCGGCGCGACCTGCTCGGCGAATGCCCGCTGTGGGACGCGCGCAGCCAGTCGCTCTACTGGATAGACGGCCGGGCCCAGCTCGTGCGCCGCCACACGCCCGCCACCGGCGCCAGCGCCGAGTGGCATGCGCCGCAGCACATCGGCTCGATCGCGCTGTGCGAGAGCGGCCGCCTGCTGCTGGCGCTGGAACACGACTTCTGGCTGCTCGACCCCGACAATGGCGCGATCGTGCCCATGGACGCGGGCGTCACGCATGCGGCCGATCGCATGCGCCTGAACGACGGCCGTACCGACCGCGCCGGCCGCTTCGTCGTCGGCTCGATGACCCTGGGCCGCGCCGAGCCCGAAGGCGCGCTTTACCAATTGACGGCCGGCGGGGCAGTGAAGACGCTGGACACCGGCATCGCGGTTGCCAATGCCACCTGCTTCAGCCCGGACGGCCGCTGGCTCTACTTCGCGGACAGCCACACGCACCAGATCCGCCGCTATCCCTACGACACGGCCACCGGCGCAGCCGGCGCGAGCGAAGTGCTGGTCGATACCCAGGCACTCGGCTCGGTGCCCGACGGCGCCACCGTCGATGCCGAAGGCCGCCTGTGGGTGGCGCTGGTGCAGGCCGGCCAGCTCGCGCGCTTCACGCCCGAAGGCCGGCTCGAGCGCACCATCCAGCTGCCGGTGACCTACGTCTCCTGCCCCTGCTTCGGCGGCCCCGCGCTCGACGTGATCTACCTCACGTCGATCAGCAACAGCGGCAACCTGCTGCGCAGCGACCATCCGGACGCGGGCGCGGTGTTCGCCATCCATGGTGTCGGCGTCCGCGGGCTCGAGGAGTCCCGCTTCGCCGACCTCCCTCCCCTCATCTGACAAGGCAGACAACATGGCTCGACGTTTCGAAGGCAAGGTGGCGCTGGTCACCGGCGGTGCACGCGGCATCGGCCGCGCCATCTCGGAAGCCCTGGCGGCCGAAGGCGCCGTGGTGGGCGTGCTCGACCGGCAGGAAGACCTGGCGCGCGAAGCCGCCGAATCCATCAAGGCCCAAGGCGGCCACGCCGTGGCCTTCGGTGGCGACGTGGCGCGCCGCGACACCTTCGCCCAGTCCATCCCGGCGCTGAAGCAGCAGTTCGGCCGCTTCGACATCCTGGTCAACAACGCGATCTGGGTGCGCTACGGCCCCATCGAGGCCATCACGCCCGAGATGCTCGAGCGCATGGTCGGCACCGGCTTCAACTCGGTGGCCTGGGGCATCCAGGTCGCGGCCGAGGCCATGGGCGAAGGCGGCAGCATCGTCAACATCGCCTCGTCGGCGGCCTACCTCGGCCTGCCCGAGGGCATGCTGTACTGCGGCGTGAAGGCGGGCGTGCTGGGCCTCACGCGCTCGGCAGCGGTCGACCTCGGGCCGCGCGGCATCCGCGTCAACGCGATCTGCCCGGGCTCGATCGAGACCGAAGGCGTGAAGATCAACCTGACACCCGAAAAGACCAAGATCCGCCTGGCCAAGACGCCGATGAAGCGGCTCGGCGCGGTGGACGACGTGGCCAAGGCCGCCTGCTTCCTCGCCTCGTCCGACAGCAGCTTCATCACCGGCGAATCGCTGCTGGTCGACGGCGGCGTGACGCACGCCTTTCTCTGAACACCGGGCCCGCCCACGCCATGGACACCATCCTCGAAGCGCACCAGCTCAGCCGGCAGTTCAGCGGCTTCTTCGCCGTGAAGAACGTCGACCTGCGCGTGCGCCGGCATTCCGTACATGCGCTGATCGGCCCCAATGGCGCGGGCAAGACCACCTGCTTCAATCTGCTGACCACCTTCCTGCGGCCCAGCGCCGGGCGCGTGACCTTCAACGGCCGCGACATCTCTCGCAGCGACCCGGCCTCGGTGGCCATGGCCGGCCTGGTGCGCTCGTTCCAGATCTCGGCCGTGTTCGGCCAGATGACGGTGCTGGAGAACGTGCGCGTCGCGCTGCAGAAAAAGGCCGGCGGCAGCTTCGCCTTCTGGCGCAACGTGCGCGTGCTGCGCAGCCTGGACGCGCGCGCCATGGAGCTGCTGGAGCGCGTGGGCCTCGCGCACTGGCGCGACACGATGGCCGGCGAACTGCCCTATGGCCGCAAGCGCGCACTGGAGCTCGCCACCACCATCGCGATGGACCCCGAGATGATCCTGCTCGACGAGCCCATGGCCGGCCTCGGCCACGAGGACATCGGCCCCGTGGTCGAGCTGATCCGCGATGCGGCCAAGGGTCGCACCGTGCTGATGGTCGAGCACAACATGAAGGTCATCGAGGCGCTGTGCGACCGCGTGACCGTGCTGCAGGCCGGCCAGGTGCTGGCCGAAGGCAGTTACGACGAGGTGTCGCGCGACGCCCGCGTGATCGAAGCCTATGTGGGGGGCGCGCATGCCTGAGACCCTGGAAGCGGCGGCCACCACCGCCATGCTGCGCGTGGACGGCCTGCGCGGCTGGTACGGCGAAACACTGGCGCTGCAGGGCATCGACCTGGAAGTGCATGAAGGCGAAGTGGTCTGCCTGCTCGGGCGCAACGGCGCCGGCAAGACCACCACGCTGCGCGCCATCATGGGCCTGCTCGGGCGGCGCGAAGGACAGATCCGCATCGGCTCGACCCCGTCCATCGGCCTGCAGCCCGAAGCCATTGCGCGGCTCGGGCTGGCCTACTGCCCCGAGGAGCGCGGCATCTTCGCCAGCCTCACGACGCAAGAGAACCTGATGCTGCCGCCGGTGCTGCGCCCGGGCGGCCTGAGCGTGGACGAGATCTACACGCTGTTCCCCAACCTGCTGCAGCGCCGCCACAGCCCCGGCACGCGGCTGTCGGGCGGCGAGCAGCAGATGCTGGCCATCGCGCGCATCCTGCGCACCGGCGCGCGGCTGCTGCTGCTCGACGAGCCGACCGAAGGCCTCGCGCCCGTGATCGTCGAGCGCATCGGCCAGACCATCGGCATGCTGCGCGAGCGCGGCTTCACCGTGCTGATGGTGGAGCAGAACTTCCGCTTCGCATCCACCCTGGCCGATCGCTTCTACGTGATCGAGGAAGGCCAGGTCGCGGCGCACTTCCGCCGCGACGAGCTGGACGCCCAGCGCAGCCGCATCGAGTCCCTGCTGGGGCTCTGAGCAAAGCAACCAACGCAGGACACACCACAAGATGGACGGGCTACTCGGAATTCCCCCGGCGGCACTGATCGGGCAGCTGATGGTCGGACTCATCAACGGCGCCTTCTACGCGCTGATGAGCCTGGGGCTGTCGATCATCTTCGGGCTGCTGCGCGTGGTGAACTTCGCGCACGGCGCGCAGTACATGCTGGGCGCCTTCGTCACCTGGGGGCTGCTGGAGTACCTGGGCATCGGCTACTGGGGCGCGATCGTCATCGCGCCGCTGGTGGTGGCGGCCTTCGGGCTGCTGTTCGAGCGCTGGATGCTGCGGCGCCTGTACACGCTGGACCATGTCTACGCGCTGCTGCTGACCTTCGGCGTCGCCTTGCTCATGGAGGGCGCGTTCCGCCTGCAGTTCGGCGTGAGCGGTCAGCCCTACCCCAACCCGCTGTCGGGCGGCCTGGACGTGGGCGTCACCTTCCTGCCGATGTACCGCGTGTGGGTCATCGTGGCCGCGCTGGCAGTGTGCATGGGCACCTGGTTCTTCATCGAGAAGACGAAGCTCGGCGCCTACCTGCGCGCCGCCAACGAGAACGCACCGCTGGTGCGCACCTTCGGCATCAACGTGCCGCGCATGCTGATGCTGACCTACGGCCTCGGCGTGGGCCTGGCCGGCCTCAGCGGCGTGATGGCCGCGCCCATCTACCAGGTGAGCCCGCTGATGGGTTCGAACCTGATCATCGTGGTGTTCGCGGTGGTGGTGATCGGCGGCATGGGCTCGATCCTCGGCTCGATCGTCACGGGCTTCGGCCTCGGCGCGATCGAAGGGCTCACCAAGATCTTCTATCCGGACGGTGCCGGCGTCGTCATCTTCGTCGTGATGATCCTGGTCCTCGCGGTCCGCCCCCACGGCCTGTTCGGCCGCGCCTACTGAAGAAAGCCGACATGGACGCTCTCCACCGCCGCACGAACATTGCATTGCTGGCAGCCGCCCTGGCGGCGCTCGCCATCGCGCCCTTCGCGGTCTATCCGATGTTCCTCATGAAGCTGATGTGCTTCGCGCTGCTCGCCGCCTCGGTCAACCTGCTGGTGGGCTATGTGGGCCTGCTGTCCTTCGGCCACGCCATGTTCTACGGCACCGCGGGCTACGTCACGGCGCACGCGGTCAAGGTCTGGGGCTGGGACGGCATGGCGGGCATCCTCGCGGGCGTGGCCACGGCGGCGCTCGTCGGGCTGGTCACGGGCCTGCTGGCCATTCGCCGCCAGGGCATCTACTTCTCGATGATCACGCTGGCCTTCGCGCAGTTGGTGTACTTCATTGCGCTGCGCATGCCCTTCACCGGCGGGGAAGACGGCATCCAGGAGATCCCGCGCCCGATGGTGCTGGGCCTGTTCTCGCTGCAGAACACCCTGGTGCTCTACTACTTCGTCGCGGCGCTGATCGTGTTCGGCTTCTGGCTGATCTACCGCGTGGTGCATTCGCCCTTCGGCCAGATCCTTCGCGCCATCCGCGACAACGAGCCGCGCGCCCAGTCGCTGGGCTACCGCGTCAACCGCTACAAGCTGCTGGCCTTCGTGCTGTCGGCCGGGCTGGCGGGGCTGGCCGGTTCGCTCAAGGTGCTGGTGTTCCAGCTCGCCTCGCTGACCGACGTGCACTGGGCCACCTCGGGCGAGGCGCTGCTGATCTGCATCGTCGGCGGCATGCACACGCTGCTCGGGCCGGTCGTCGGCTCGATCGTCATCGTGTCGATGGAGAACTACCTCGCCTCGTTCGCCGAATGGGTGCTGATCATCCAGGGCGTCGTCTTCGTGCTGGTCGTCATGCTGTTCCGCAAGGGCATCGTCGGCCAGTTCCATTCGCATCTCACCGCGCGCCGGCAGCGCCGCGCCGCGGCTTCCTGAGGAGCATGCCCATGGCAGCCCACGACCTTCCCTCCACCTGGCCGGCCACGCCCGGCCTGCTTTCCGGCCGGCTGGCGCTGGTGACCGGCGCCGCCAGCGGCATCGGCCGCGCCATCGCGACGGCCTATGCCCAGGCGGGCGCACGCGTCGTCGTGACCGACCTGAGCAGCGATCGCTGCGCCGAAACGCTGGCGGCCGTGCGCGCCGCCGGCGTCGAGGGCTGGGCCTACGCGCTCGATGTGTCCGATGCCCAGGCCTGCGTCGCGCTGGCCGAGGCGGTGCACGACACCGCGGGCGACATCGACACGCTGGTCAACAACGCCGGCGTGATCATCCGCGAAGGCATCGACAGCCCGCGTGCGCAGGAGAACCTGCACCGCACGATGGACGTGAACCTGTTCGGCGTATTCAACACCGTGCATGCGTGGCTGCCGGCCTTGCGGCGCACGCGGGGCTGCATCCTCAACGTGGCCTCGGGGGCCGCGTTCATCGCCCAGGGCGGCGCGCTGGGTTATTCGGCCTCCAAGGCGGCGGTGAAGATGTTCACGCAGACGCTGGCGCTCGACCTTGCGCCGGACGGCATCCGCGTCAACGCGCTCGCGCCCGGCGTGATCGAAACGCCCATGACCGAAGCCACGCGCGCCGATCCGGCGCGGCTGGGCCGATTCATGCAGCGCATTCCGGCCGGCCGGCTGGGCCAGCCGCACGAGCTCGCGGGGCCCGCGGTGTTCCTGGCCTCCGGGCTGGCGAGTTTCGTCAACGGCGTCACCTTGCCGGTGGACGGCGGCACGCTGGCCGTGTAAGGCCCCGGGACCCGCAACAGCGGGTCCACGCCTTGGCATCAGGCCGCTAGTGCTTGCTGCGCGCGTTCGAACACGAAGTCGCGATAACCGCCCTGCGCCGCCGCGGCGCAATGCTCCCGGTACTTCAGGAAGCCGCCCGTGAAGAGCGTGAGCCCTTGCGGCTTGTCCTTCACGTTCGCGCCGACGTACCAGGTCTTGGCCTTGGTCAGCAGTGTGCGCTGCGAGAGCGCGTAGACAAGGTCCATCCAGGCTTGCTCGGCCTGCGCGGTCGGCTCGATGGTCGACAGGCCGTTCTCTTCCATGTGCGTCATGGCCGCCGCGATCCAGTCGACGTCGTGCTCGCTGATGCGGATGATGTTGGCGAGCGCGGCCGGGCCGTTCGGTCCGGTGGTCATGAACAGGTTCGGAAAGCCTTCCATCATCAGGCCCAGGTGGGAACGCGCGCCGTCCTTCCACTTCTCGTTCATCGTGCGCCCGTCGCGCCCGACGATGTCGAAGGCCAGCAGCGCGCCCGTGAGGCCGTCGTAGCCGGTGGCGAAGATGAGCATGTCGAGCTCGACCTCGCCGGCCTGCGTCTTCACGCCACGCTCGGTGATCTCCACGATCGGGTCGGCGATGCAATCCTTCAGGTGGACGGTGGGCCGGTTGAAGGTCTCGTAGTAGCTGCTGTCCAGGCAGGGGCGGCGCGCGAAGATGGGGTAGCCGCGCGGCTTCAGCTTCTCGGCCGTTACCGGGTCCTTCACGGTCTCGCCGATCTTGCCGCGCACGAATTCGGCCACGTGCTCGTTGGCTTCCGGGTTGGCCAGCAGGTCCGAGAAGGTGCCGAGCATCGCAAGCCCGCCGTTCTTCCAGGCGTCTTCGAGCAGCTGTTGGCGCTGCCTGGGCGTCACGCTGAAGAAGGCCCGCGTGGACTGCGGGCGCACGCCGCCCACCGCGCTGTTGCGGGCCGATTCGCGAATGCTGGCGTAGTTGCGCTTGACCTCGGCCACATAGTCGGGCTCGAGTACTTCGTTGCGCATCGGCATGGTGAAGCTGGGCGTGCGCTGGAACACGAAAAGCTCGCCGGCTTCCTTGCCCACTTCCTGCACGATCTGGATGCCCGTCGATCCGGTGCCGATGACGCCCACGCGCTTGCCCGCGAAACCGACGGGTTGGTGCGGCCACTTGGCGGCGCGCAGCAGCTGGCCCTTGAAGCGGTCGATGCCGGGAATCTCGGGGTCCTTGGGAATCGACAAGGGGCCGGTCGCCATGATGCAGTACGTGGCCTCGTAGGTGTCGCCGCGACCGGTCGTCACGGTCCACAGCTTGCGCGCCTCGTCCCACACCGCGCGGGTCACGCGCGTCTTGAACTGGATGTGCCGGCGCAGGTCGAGCCTGTCGGCCACGAAGTTGATGTACTTCAGCAATTCAGGCTGGGCCGCGAACTGCTCCGACCACGTCCACTCCTGCTCGATCTCGGGAGAGAACGAAAAGCTGTAGTCGATGCTCGGAAGGTCGACGCGCGCACCGGGGTAGCGGTTCCAGTACCAGACACCGCCGACGTCGCCGCCCGCTTCGAAGCCCTGCACCCTGAAGCCCATTTCGCGGAAGCGGTATGTGGCGTACATGCCGCCGAAGCCGGCGCCGACCACGACCACGTCGACGCGCCTGGCGCCGGTCTGCGGGTTCAATGGATGGTGGGATGGATGCAGGTTGATGGGTTCGGCGGTCATGTGTGTGTCTCCTTGTTGATTCCAGCCACGGCGGGCAGGTTTGCGTGCAAGGGAAATGATGCCCACCGTGGGGAAGCCCATCAAGAAAATCACACTGGCGCTGAACAACATTACATCCGTGATTTCCGTGCCCTATGCGGTCCCGTCTTCGTCCAGCTGCTGTACGAGCCTTCGCATGAGCGCGGTGTAGCGCGCACGATGCGGGCGCATGCGCTCGATGGTCCCGCCCATGCCCAGCACCGCGATGCGCCCCTGCACCAGGCAAGGCAGCACCACGCCGACGGTGGCGCCGCCGAGCAGCGGCATGTTCTCCACGTAGATCGACTTGCGCTCGCGCGCATCGGCCACCTGCGCCGCAACGACTTCCAGCGGCACGCGGTCTTCCTTGCGCGGCGTGGCGATGTTGGCGCGGCGCACGAGCTTCTCGATCTCGGCATCGGAGCGGTCGGTCAGCAGCAGCCACCCCATCGCCGACAGTGTGAGCGGCCGCATGCTTCCCTCGTCGGTGTGAAAGCGCAGCTGGTGCGTCGACTGGATCACGCGGATGTACTGCAGGTAGATGTCGTTGAGCATGCAGATCGACACCGTCTCGCCCGTGGCGCTGTGCAGGTCGCGCATCACCTCGACGACGCGGCCTTGCCCGAACAGCGCCTGCGTGACCCAGTCGCCCAGCGAGGCCACGCGCGGCGTGGGGAAGTACACGCGATCGGCGCGGTTGTAGTTGAGGTAGCCCAGTGCGATGAGGTTCTTCAGCAGCACCGTGGTGCTGGACTGCGGATACCCCAGCGCGTCGCTGATCTGCTTGAGGGCCAGGGGCGTGCGCACCTGCGCGAAATGCTCCAGCACCTGAAGCACCCGCGTGGCCGATTTGACTGTGCCGATGGGCATCGATGTCCTTCAGAAATCACGCATGCGATGGTAGTTGTCGCACATGCGTGCCTCCACCGGGTGAACCATAGGCTAGAACGCCACGCGCACCCCGACGTGGGTGGCGTGGCTGTTGCCGCCGCGATCCAGCCCGGCCTGGGTGGTGGCGCCCGTCACCGCATACGCCGCGCCGTTGCGGTTGCGGATGCGGCCGTAGTCGGCGTACAGGCTGGTGCGCTTCGACAGCGCGTAGATGTAGGCGATGCCGAACTGCGTGGCGTCGCGGTTCAACGGCCCCTTGTCATCCACACGCACCACCTGTGCGAGCACAGTGCTCACGCCAAAGGGCACGGCGATGCCGATCGACGCGCTGCGGTCGTCCTGCCCGCTGTAGTAGCCCACCAGCGGAAAGCCCGCGAACATGAGGTTGTTGTCCGCGGCGGCATGCGTGGCCGGCGTGACCGCAGCACCCGGATTGCGGAAGGTCGCGTACGAGCCGAACAGCTTGGCCGCACCGAAGTCGTAGGCCGCGGCGGAATGGAACCAATGCAGGGTGCTCGCGTCCGCCAGTTGCCTGTAGGTGGAATAGCCGATGGCGGCGCTCAGCCCGCCCTTGAGGTAGAACACCGACGCGGCCGTGCTCGCGCCGGACCTGGAGCTGGTCGCCGTTCCGCTGGTCACGGTGGTCTCCCCCGGCGAGTAGGACAGCTTGGCGATGAAGCCGCCGAAATTCGGCGACTGGTACCAGATGGTGTTGTTGACCCGCCCCGGCGCCGGCTGGATGCCCTGCAGGTTGCCGCCGCCGCCCAGGCCGAAGGCGTCGCCCACCGCCTGCACCTCGGAGCCGATGGCCACCACGGTGCGCCCGAGCCGGATCTCGCCCATCGAGCCCGACAGGCCGACGATCGCTCCGCGGCCGAACGACTTGGCGCCCGCGCCCTGGTTCTGGCCCATCGTTCCCGCATCGGAGTTGAGGCCCATCTCCAGCAGGAAGTTGGCGCGCAGTCCGTCGCCCAGGTCTTCGCTGCCCTTGAACCCGAGGCGCGAGCCGTTCATGTGGCCGCTGTCCATCCGTCTCACCCGTCCGCCGGCATTGCTGGCCGATGCCAGGCTCGTGTCGACCAGGCCGTACATCGTGAGGCTGGACGGCGAGGCCGCCATGCCGCCCGCCGGCTGCACGATCTGGCGCAACTCTTCCTTCTGTGCCTGCTGGGCCAGCGCTGGCGATGTGCCACAAAGGCCGGTGGCAAAAAGCGTCACAGCGAGCGGCATGCGACGCGGGGTGTTCAAGAAACTCGACAAGATTTGTCTCCTCGTATGGGATTTCTGGTTGCAGGCCCGCCTTGCAAAGGGCCTGGCCGCCGTCAACGCGTGGTTGTCGGCCGGCATGCAGAAAGCCGCCCTGCGGCAATGCCGGGGGCGGAAGTCGAAGAGAACGGAGGTTTCGTCAGGTAGTTGCCGGGGGCAGCGACGCCAGGAGCGCGTACCAGGGGTCGTCGGGCGCGCGCCCGCCGATCGGCTGGCGCACGCCGAAGCGCTCGGCCTCGGTGCCGGCGGGCGCTGCCGACTCGCGGATCCAGTCGTACGCCACGGTGCGCGCGGCCACCCGCCATTCGCCCGCGCCGCGCCGCTCGAAGCGGTCGATGTAGCGGCCGCACAGGAAGGTCTCGCGCTGCTTGCCCTGCGCGTCGGTGTCGGTCTGGAAGGCCTGGAAATAGCTCTCCACCGCCGCCTCGGCGCCACGCAGTTCGATCGCGATGTTGCCGATCGTGTGGATCACGCGGCCGCCCTCCTTGAGCTTTGCCAGCGCCCAATCGATGAAGCCGCTGGCGCTGCCGCTGTAGGGGCCGTGCCGATCGGTGGCGTCGGGCCAGTACGACGAGCGCAGCGCGGCCTCGTCGCAGCGGTCGATGCCGCGGCAATAGCGATAGAGGCATGCGCGGATCGCCTCGCGCGCGCTCAGCGCCTCGAGCCGGGCCTCCAGTGCGATCAGGCGTCCTTCAGTCTGCATGCGAATGCTCCTTCGTTTCCGTGCCGCGCAGCACGATCACCGCGTCGAGGCAGGCGGCACCGTCGGTGCGCACCACCAGGGGATTGATGTCGACGCTTTCGAGCTCGTCGGCATGGGCGATGCCGAAGTCGGACAGGCGGCACAGGGCGTCGGCCAGCGCCGCCTCGTCGTAGCGCGGGCCGCCGCGCCAGCCGCGCAGCAGCTGCGTGGAGCGCACGCGCTCGATCAGCGCGGCGGCACGCCCGGGCGTCAACGGCGCGGAGGCGAAGGCCACGTCCTTGAAGAGCTCGACGGCCGTGCCGCCCGAGCCGTACATCACCATCGGCCCGAAGGTCGGGTCGCGGTGGATGCCGAGGATCACCTCGACACCGCCCTGCAGCATCGGCGCGACCAGCACGCCTTCGAGCCGCGCGTCGGGCCGCGCCTTGCGGGCGCGTGCCATCAACTCGTCGTACGCGGCCTCGACCGCCGCCGCGTCCTGCAGGCGCAGCATGACGCCGCCGACCTCGGTCTTGTGGGGAATGTCGGGCGAGACGATCTTCGCAACCACCGGAAAGCCCAGCGTCCGCGCGGCAGCCGCCGCATCGGCGGCGCTGCGGCACAGGCGCTCGGGCAATACCGGCAGGCCCGCATGCGCCAGCGCGCGCTTGGCACCGTCCTCGGTCGACACGTCGCCGCGCAGCGGCACAGCAGCCGCACACCGCACGGGCTTGTAGAGCGTCTCGCGGCGTGCGCGGATATGCGCGAGCGCGGCCAGCGCACGCACCGCGCGCGACGGGTCCTCGAACACCGGAATGCCGTGCTGTTCGAGCGCGCGGTTGACTTCGGGCTTCGACAGCATCACCAGCACCATGAGCCGGTCCGGATGCCGCTGGCGCTGCGCGATCAGTTCCGCCTGCGTCGAGGCGAAGCGCTCGGGCGACAGGCCCACGTGCGCGAGGTAGGCGAACACCGTGCCGTAGTCCGCGTGGTCCAGCATGACGCCCACCGTGCGCGACACGCCGCTGGGCACCGAGGTGACCTGCGCCGTCATGTCCAGCGGATTGCTCGCCACCGCGAACGGCAGCAGGTCGAGCGCGGCGCGGCGTGCCGCCTCGGGCAGCGGCGGCAGCGACATGCCGCGCCCACCGGCATCGTCGGCCATCAGCACGCCGATGCCGCCGGAGCCGGTGACGATGCCCATGCCGGCGTTGTGCGGCAGCGCCCGCGCGACCGAGAACGCGTAGGCGATGTCGAGCATCTCCTCGATCGATTCGGGCCGCCATGCGCCGCACTCTGCGAAGACGGTGTCATAGACCGTGTCGTTGCCGGCCAGCGAACCGGTGTGCGTGGAAGCCGCGGCGGCGCCGACCTCGGTGCGGCCCACTTTCATGATGAGCACGGGCTTGCCCGCAGCCGCGGCCTTCAGCAGCGCGCGCCGCAGGCGCTCGCCGTCGCGGCACGACTCCAGCGCGGCGCAGATGACGCGCGTGTCGGCGTCGTCCACGAGGTAGTCGATGCACTCGGCCACATCGACGTCGCCTTCGTTGCCGGTCGCGATGATCTTGCTGAAACCCAGGCCGCGCAGCGAGGCCATGCCGTAGGCCGCGGAGCCGAAGGCGCCGCTTTGCGTGGCCAGCGCAATGGGCCCGGGCACGGGCTTCAGGCCGTTCAGCGCGGTCGAGAAAGTCGAGAAGAAGCGCGTCGGCACGTTGAGCAGGCCGAGCGAGTTCGGCCCCACCATGCGCACGCCGGCATCGCGGCACATCTGCACCAGGCGGTCCTGCAGCGCACGGCCCGCGGCGTCGATCTCGGCGAAGCCGGCGGTCAGCACCTGGATCGCCTTCACGCCCTTGCCGATGCTGTCGCGCACGGCCGCCTCCACGCCGGCCACCGGCACGGCAATGACGGCCTGGTCGACCGGGTGCGGAATGTCGAGCACGCTGGCGAAGGCGGGCAGGCCCTGGATGGTGTCGCCGCTCTTGTTGACCGGGTAGAGCGGCGCCTCGAAGCCGCCTTCGAGCATGAAGCGCAGCGGTCGTCCGCCGATGCGCTCGGGGTCGGACGAAGCGCCGATCAGCGCCACGGAAGAGGGATTGAAAAGCGAATCGAGCGAATGCACCACAAGCTCCTCAATGCAGCACGGCGTCGGCGGCGAGCCGGTCGAGCTGGCTGAAACGATCACCCCACTGCTGGCTGCAGGCCAGCGCATGCATGGCGAGCCGCGCCGCCGGCAGCTCGCGCGACATGCCGATGCCGCCGTGAAGCTGGATGGCAGTCTCCGCGACTTGCCGGCCGGTGACGGCGAGGTACAGCTTCACCAGCGCCAGTTCGCGCCGCACCTCGCGTCCCGGCAACGCCGAGCCCATGCCGTCGAGCACCAGCACCTGCTGGCGCACCATGCCGCGCACATTCTCGTAGGCCACGTACATCTCGACCACCTTGTGCCGCAGGGCCTGGAAGGTGGCGAGCGCCACGCCGAACTGCTCGCGCGTGCCGAGGTACTCGATGGTCTGCTCGATCATCGCGCCGATGGCGCCGACCATTTGCGCGCACGACAGCARCGCGCCGACCGCGTTGGCGTGGTCCACCAGCGGGCGGACCGCGGCGCCGCTCAGCAGGACGGCGGCCTCGGGCAGCGCGAGGCCCTCGACGTCGATGTCGGTGGTGTGGCGCGCATCGATGCCCGTGTAGCTGCGTGCGGCGCCGGCCAGCACAGCGCGCGGCAGCAGCACCAGCGCGTCCTTGCCGTCCAGCGCGACGAGCGCCAGCAGGTGCGTCACGGGTTCGGTGAGGTCCGCGCCGCGCAGGCTGCCGTGCAGCACCACGCGTCCGCCTTGCAGGCGGGCGGCAGGGGCTGCGTCGTCGAGCGCCAGCACCGGGCAGGCCGAGGCCTCGCCGCTCGCGATGTCGCCCAGCAGCGTTTCGGCGGCGGGGTTGCCGCCGATGCGCGACAGCAGCGTGGGCACCACGGCGCAGCGCTCGACCAGCGGCGCGGCCAGCGCGTGGCGTCCGGCCGCCTCGGCGATGGCGGCGATGTCGCCCAGCGAGGCGCCGGCACCGCCGCTGGCTTCGGCCACCAGCACGGCCTGCCAGCCCAGGCCCAGGAACTGGCGCCAGGTTGCGCTCGATGCATGGGCATCGGCATCGGCGGTCGTGGTGGCAGCGGCGGCAACGCGCAGCGTCGTGTCGTAGAGGTCGCCGGGGAACATCGGCTCTGCGTGGAATGGCATGGATTCAGGCTCCGAAAAGGTCGCGCGCGATGACGTTCTTCTGAACTTCGCTGGTGCCGCCGGCGATGGTGCGCGAGCGGTAGAAAAGATAGGTGTGCACGAGCTCGCGCTGCAGGTCGACATCCTGCTGCGCGTCGACGCCGGTGGCGGCCACCAGCCGCGCCGCGTGCGCCGGGCCCGCGATGTCGAACGCGATGCCGATGATCTGCTGCGACAGCTCCGAACAGTAGAGCTTCAGCGCCGACGACTTGGAGGCCGCGAGCGTGCCCTGCATTTCTTCCTGGATGGCGCTCAGCAGCATCTCGCGTGCGCCCTTCACGCCGGCCTGCGCGAGATAGAGGCGCTCCAGCAGCACGTGGAAGCTAGGCGAGGCGCTGGCGGCATTGGCGTCGCGCCGCGCCGTCAGCAGCTCTTCGACCTGCTCGGCGAGCCGCGCCAGCCGCGGCACGGTCGCGGGCGACAGGCGTTCGCGGTCGAGCAGGAACTTGGCGCACCTCCAGCCCTCGCCTTCGGCGCCGACCAGGTTCTCGCACGGCACGCGCACGTCGTTGAGGAACACCTCGTTGACGTGGTGCCAGTGGTCGATGGTGGGAATCGGGCGCACCTCGATGCCCGGCGTGTTCATCGGCACCAGCAGCAGCGAGATGCCGGCCTGCTTGCGCCCCTCGTTCGAGGTGCGCACCAGCGTGTACATCATGTCGGCCTCCTGCGCGTGCGAGGTCCAGATCTTCTGGCCGTTGAGCACGTAGTGGTCGCCGTCGCGGCGCGCGGAGGTCTTGAGCGAGGCCAGGTCGGAGCCGGCGCCGGGCTCCGAGTAGCCCTGGCACCACCACTCGCTGCCGTCGAGGATGCGCGGCAGGAAGCGCGCCTTCTGCGCCTCGGTGCCGAAATGCAGGATCACCGGGCCGATGTGGCCCAGGCCGTGGTGGTACTGCGGGGGGCAATCGGCCTGCGCGGTGATCTCCTCGAACAGGTAGCGCTGCTGCAGGTCCCAGCCGGTGCCGCCGTGGGCCACGGGCCAGTTGGGCGCGGCCCAGCCGCGGGCGAACAGCTTCTCTTGCCAGATGCGGTATTCGTTGCGCGTGATCTTCTGGTTGCTGCGCACGAAGCGCTTGAGGTCTTCCGGGCACTGCTCGGCGGCGAACTGGCGCAGCTCCTCGCGAAACGCGGCGTAGGGATCGGTCTGTGTTGGCGTTGTCATGTGTCGGTGTGCTTTTTTTCGAAGGCGGTCATCGGGTCTTGCTCAGTCGAGCTGGATGCGGCGCTCGCGGATCACCGGCGCCCAGCGGTCGTGCTCGGCGCGCAGGTAGGCCGCGAACTCCGGTTGCGTCATGAGGCGCGGCTCCACGCCGGCGCGCTCGAGGGCCGCGCGCATCTCGGGCGTCTCGAGCACCGCGCGCAGGTCGGCGTAGATGCGTTGCTGCAGCTCGGCGGGCGTCTTGCTCGGCAGGAAGAAACCGAACCAGCCGCCCGCGGCGAAGCCCGCAAGCTGCGGCACGCCCGAGCGCGCGATGGGCACCACCTCGGGCATCCGCGCCACCGGCGCGTCGCTGGCAACGCCGAGCGCCTTGAGCCGGCCTGCGCGCACGTAGGACATCGAGGCGGCCGAATCGAACATGGCCTGCACCTGGCCGCCCAGCAGGTCGTTCAGCGCAGGACCGTTGCCGCGGTAAGGCACGTGCACGATGTCGATGCCCGTCAGCGAGGCCAGCAGCTCGGCGGCGATGTGCGGGCTCGATCCGTTGCCGGAGGACGCAAACACAACCCCCTTGGGATGCGCCTTGGCATAGGCGATCAGCTCGGGCACCGTGTTCACCGGCAGCCTGGCCGACACGAACAGCACGCTCGGCGCGTCGGCCACGATGGTGACCGGCACCAGCGCGGCGGGGTCGTAGGGCAGGTTCTTCATCAGCAGCGGATTGCCGATGTAGCCGAAGGCGGTGAGCAGCAGCGTGTAGCCGTCGCCCGGCGCACGCGCGGCCGCGGCGGTGCCGATGGAGGTGCCTCCCCCGTTGCGGTTGTCGATCACCACCGGCTGGCCCCAGCGCGCCGACAGCGCCGGGGCAACGATGCGCGCGAGGTTGTCGGTCAGCCCGCCGGCCGCGTACGGAACGATGAGCTGCACCGGCTTGTCGGGAAACGCCAGGGCCATGGCCGGCACCGCGGCAAGCGCGCCGCAGCACATCGCGAGAAGGAATCGTTGAAGGACTTGCATCGCTGGATTTCGAAGGAAGTTTACTTAACGGCCGGTAAGTTACGAATCGGGTTTACCCTTCCAGGCGATGCGGCGCGCGTGGGCGCCGCAGCGTCGCCAAGCTTCAGCGCTTTGGTGTCGCGCGCAGGCCGCCGAAGGCCATGTCCAGGTACTGCTCGATCACCTCGCGGGTGCTCAGGCGGCCCTTGGGCGAATGCCAGCGGCAGATGTGGTTGAGCATCGACAGCAGCATGCGTCCCGCGATGGCGGGGTCGACCTTGCGCACCTCCCCCTTGGCGATGGCCTCGGCGATGCAGTCGCGCAAGAGGTGCTCGTATTCGTCGCGCAGGTAGACGGCCCCTGCGCGCGGATCGCCCTCGCTGCCGGACCAGAACGCGTTGGAGCCCGCGATCCAGGAATTGCGGCTGCGGTCCAGGAAGTCGGCGGACGACTCCATGAACAGGCGCACCTTGTCCAGCGGACTCTTGCCGCGGGACATCGCCTCGCGCACCGAGTCCACCAGCGCCTGCATCGACTCCAGCACGATGCGCTCGTACAGCGCTTCCTTGTTGGGGAAGTGATAGTAGAGCGCAGCCTTGGTGATCTTGGCTTCGTCGGCGATGTCGCGCAGCGACGTGCCTTCGTAGCCCTTCTTGGCGAAGAGCCGGCAGGCGATTTCGGTCAGCTGCTCCTGGCGCACGTCGGACTTGCGCCTGGAGCCCCGTTCCGGATCTGCCGCCTCGGCGACGTTGGACTGGGTTGCCATGGGCGAAGGTCCTCTTGAAATTCTTGGCGTGGGAGCTTGCGGGGGCAGCGGCTGAACAGCCATGCACTCGGTCCGCAATCGATCAAAAAATAATAGCACGCACCATGTAGCCGCAAGGCCCTGGTGCCGCGTGCCATCAGCGTCCGGTGTAGACGGGGGCGCGCTTCTCGAGGAAGGCGCGCTGCGCTTCCTTCGCGTCTTCCGTCTTCGACAGCGCCACCGTGTTGCCCTGCTCGTAGCGGTAGGCATCGCGCGACGGCATCACCTGCGTCATGCGGGCCGCTTCCTTGGCCAGGCGCAGCGCGATCGGGCTCTTGGAGGCGATCTCGGCGGCGATCTCCATCGCGTAGGGCATGAGTTCGTCGGCCGGCAGGCAGGCTTCCACGAGGCCGAGGCGGTACAGCTCCTGGCCGGTGACCTTCATGCCCGTGTAGAACATGCGCCGCGCGCGCGAGCGGCCGAACACCTCCTGCAGGAAGGTCACGCCGCCGGCCAGGCCGACGTTGATCTCGGGCATCGAGACGAAGGCGTCCTCCGACGCCACCCAGATGTCGGAGGCCATCACGAGGCCGAAGCCCGCGCCCATGGCCGGGCCGTTGATGGCCGCGATGACGGGCT
This sequence comes from Variovorax sp. 10L421, assembly GCF_056395365.1. Lineage (NCBI taxonomy): Bacteria > Pseudomonadati > Pseudomonadota > Betaproteobacteria > Burkholderiales > Comamonadaceae > Variovorax > Variovorax sp. 10L421. The sequence continues at coordinate 141,340 of NZ_JBFTJJ010000006.1, read as the reverse complement.
TGGCGCACTCCACCACCGCGTAGTACGACTCGCGCACCAGGCGGTTGTGGCGGCCATAGGCGCCGGGCGTGGCGCCGAGGTTGGGCCGCTCGCGGATGTCCGCGCCGGCCGAGAAAGTCTTGCCGCTGCCGGTAAGCACGATGACCGAGACGTCGTCGCGGTCGGAAAGCTCGTCGAACACCTGCGTCAGCTCGCTGCGCAGCTCGGCGTTCTGGGCGTTGACGGGAGGGCGATTAAGCGTGAGCACCGCGATCCGGTCCTTGACCTCGAGCAGCAACGTATTGAAAGTCATCATGTCTCCTTGGGTGTCCTTGAAAATATTACCTGTCGCACGGTAAGTTATTTTGGAGCAGGCGGCGCTCTTTTGGCAACTGCCGCGGCCCAGGACAGGTCGCGGTCGGGACAGCCGCACCGAAGCCATCTACGCCAGAGGGGCCGATGCGGGCCGCATGTGCGCCGCGCAATTCAGGCGCTCATAATGCCCGCGACCCATGCCAGAGGTCACCCTCGAACCCCGAGGCTCCGCGCCCTCCAGCCGGGCCGGCCGCTCTCCTCTCCTGGCATTTACGGGACGACATCATGAGCGCACTCCACATGTTTCTACCGGCGTGCGAGCCAGCGCGCAGCGAGATGCTCGCGCAGCTGGCGAAGACGCACCACGTACCTCGCCACCTCGTCAAAGGCATCGTGCCCAGGAGCCACGGCGCGCGCGTGGAGACCACTTCGGCCGATGCGCCGCAAGGCCAGCAACAGGCGCAGCAAGCGCCGCCGCAGGAATCCGGGGCACCGGCCGCGCAGGAGTAATTGCCGCGCGCATCGGGCGACAAGCTGGGCACGATCGACCACCTCATGACATCGCATGGCGGCGCAGCGCGGCAAGCGGCGCATGCACAAGACGCCGGCCCAGTGCGAGGCCGAAGCCTGCCATCACTGGCTTCAGGACGAGATCGATCTCGTGCGTCCCCCTGCCCTCGTCGCCCTGGGCGCCACGGCAGCGCGCGCACTTCTCGGACGGCAGGTGGCGGTGACGAAGGAGCGTGGCCGCTGGCACGGCGACCCGTCGGGGCGGCCCGTGCTGGTCACCCTGCATCCCTCCGCATTGCTGCGCGGCGCCCCCCGGCAGCGCGACGAGGCCTGGCAGGCGTGGCTGAAGGACCTGGGGGTTGCGCTGCCGCGCAAGGCGAAGGACTGACACGAGCGGTGGGCCGTTTCTCACACGCGCGGCCCGCGAATCCTGCAGATTGAAGTCTGCCCAGTTTCGACCCCGAAGGACTTCCATGATTGCCAGCATTCCCGGCTCATCATGATGTAGCGCGAACCCTTGATCGCGAATTCGAGTTCGCGGCGCTGCGCAAGCCCCCGCGGATAGAACTTGCCGCGCCACGGCGCGTATTTCCATCCGGAGATCCCGATGCGTGTTTCGCCCGGCATGGCGCTTCCATACGCCCGGGTACCGGCTGCGCGGCGACGTCCTCAGGGTGCGCTCGCCGCCATGTTGCGGCACTCCTGCGCGCAGCTCCTGCAGGCCGTCGCGCACGCCTGGCAGTGATCGTGGTCATGGCTGGCGCATTCGTCGCCGCAGGCACTGCAGACCTCGGCGCACAGCCGGCAGGCGGCTCTGGCGTGCACGCTGCCGCGGGCCATCAGCGATGCGCAGAGCCTGCACATGGCCTCGCAGTCGGTGTCCAGCGCGATGCACGCGGCCAATGATTTCACGTCCGGTTCGCGCAGGCATGCCGCCGCGCAGCGGCCGCATGCAGTGGCACAGGCATTGCACGCGGCAATGCATCGATCGAAGAGTTCCTGGGTCATCAGAGTCCTTCCTTGCGTTGCGGCAAGAGTTCCGTTGCGGCGCGCAACGGGCGGGGCCCGGGCTCCCGGGGTGCATCGGTCGGCGCGCTTCCTGGTGCACTTCCGGAAATCGGCCATCGCGAGCGCCGGTCGTCCGGGCCAAGCCAAGGTTCGGCCCGGGCGGCGCGCGCCTTCATCGTGTGCCGCTCGCGCGCGGCCCGTGTCGTCTACACCCGATGGCGGCTGTAAGCCTTCTCCGAGGTGCAGCATCCCGCGGGCGGGAACTGCCGCTTCATGCAACCAGCCTCCCCGCGGAAATGGAGGAGTCGCCCGGATCGAGTTGCGCGAGGATGGCGAACAACTCGTCCACGCGGTGCGCGCAGGTGTGGCGGGCGAGCACCGTGGCAAGGCCGTGCTGCGCCAGCGAATCGGCGAATTCGCGGTCCCCGAGCACGTCGTGCAGGTGTTGGCGCATTGCGGTGCCGTCGTTCGCGACGAGGAAATCGCGGCCCGGCGTGAACAGCTCCTCGGTGTCGTGCCAGGGCGCGCTCACCAGTGGAATGCCGCACGCCAACGCCTCGAACGTGCGGATGGTGGGAACGCCGCGCAGCGCTTCCACGTGGGGCCGGTGCGGCAGGTGCACCGTTACACGGTGGCGCGCGAACACGAGCGGCACCTTGTAGTTGGCGATCCATCCGCCGTACTCGATGCCGGCCCCGCTCAGGCGGTCGAGCGCGGGATCGGGGTAACGAACGCCGTGCACCAGGGCCTTCAGGCCGAGGTCGCGCACCGGTCCGAGCAGGAATTCGTCGAGCTCGGCCACGCGCTCGTCGTCGCCCCAGTTGCCGATCCACACCAGGTCGCCGGTGCGTGCCACCTCGGGGCGTGGATGAAAACGCCGCACGTCCGCGGCCTCGTGCCACGTCCACGCCTCGCGTGTCCAACCCTTGCTGCGGTACAGGTCGCGAATCACATCGCCGAAGGCCAGCGCGCCGTCGTAATGGGCGAGGTCGTAGGCGGCCATGGATCTTTCGTCCGTCACCGCGCGGTGATGCGTGTCGTGGAACAGCAGGCGGTAGCGGCCGCCGTCGCGCCGGTGCAGGCCGATGCGGCGCACCAGCGCAGGCTCATTCCATTCGTGCACGAGGACGACGTCCGCACCGTCGAGCACGGCATCGAGGTCGAGCGTCGCGCGATCGTACGGCGTGCTTCGCAGTTCGGGGTAGGCGCGCGCGAAGCCTTCCACGGGCCTGCGGCCGTGTCCGGCCTCGAGGTTGGCTCGGCTCCAGCCGCGGCGCGGTTCGTACACGGCCACTTCGTGGCCTCGCGCGACAAGCTCGCTGCAGATGCCGCGCAAGAAGTGAGCATTGCCATGGTTCCAATCGGAAACGAGTGAATGGCAGAACATCACGAAGCGCATGAAATCTCCCTGTTTTGCTGTTTTGCTGTTGGACGGCAAGGTGGAAGCAACGGGATCGGCGACCCCGGGCCTCAGTGCCTGCGCCTCGCCACGAGATAGCCCGCCGTGGCGGCCAGTGCCAGGGCGCCTCCCGCCACGACGATGCCCGCTGCCAGCCCCGGCATCTCCGGGCGGGGCGGCGTGCGCTGCGCGGTGGCGCGCGCCGGTGCGGGCGCCGCGGACACCGGCATCGACTTCGACACGCTCACCGACACCGGATCGCTCGCCGGGAACGACTCTTCGATGCCGTGGTCGATCGCGTCCTCGTGCGGCATCTCGGTCACGGCCCGGGCAGGGGGCGTCCCGCCGCTGTGCGCGGGTGGAGCGGAGTGATCCTCCGACGTGGGGAAACGGAAGGCGCGGTCCTCGTCCGGGGTGCTGCTGGAAGTGGGGATGCTCATGGAAGGACTCCTGGATATGGTTCGGCTTCGGATCAGATTGCCGGTCTATCCAAGCGCCGCACCGCCGTGTGTGGGAGCCCGGGGTCAGCGCCTGTAGGAGCGGCGGACTAGGGCCGGCCACACGGGCGCGGCGGGAAAAAAAGCCCGGCCGGTATGGGTGCGCTCCGACGCGAAGACGGGATTCCGGGACGCGGTGGCCGTCGCTTCCGGACGACGCCTCCACGGGGCCGGCGCAACCAGCATCGGGGCCCCAGGAGGAATACGCCCATGGACCGACTCTTCGCTTCGTTCGCCAACCACGTCGCGCGCATCGCGGGGAGCCCGACGACCTTCCTGCTCTGCGTCGCGGTGGTGGTGGTGTGGGCCGCCACGGGGCCCATGTTCGGCTTCTCGGAGACCTGGCAGCTGATCATCAATACCGGTACGACGATCGTGACGTTCCTGATGGTGTTCCTGATCCAGAACACCCAGAACCGCGACGGCCTGGCGCTGCAGACCAAGCTCGACGAACTCATCCGCTCGTCCGACGCGCAGGACGAATTCATGGGCATCGAGAAGCTCACCGACAAGGAACTGGTCGTGCTGCACCAGAAGTGCGAGGCGGCTGCGAGACAGAGCCAGGCCACGCTGGAGCGCGCGCTCGCCGAACGCCGCAGGCGCGGCCACACGGGCGTGCCCAAGGGCGAGCGCCAGCAGCAGGCCGATGGCCGGAATCGCGGCATGGGCGAACCTTGAATTCGAGCGGCCGAGACCGAATAATGGGCCGCAGGCGCTGCCCCTGCCGCCCCTATCCGTATCCGCCGCGTTCCTTGTTCATTCATCCCTTTCGAGGAGATCGTCTTGACAATGAAGATCGCGCAGATTGCGCCACTGTACGAAGCCGTTCCACCCAGGTTTTATGGCGGCACCGAAAGAGTCGTCGCGTACCTTGCCAATGCGCTGGCGGACCTCGGCCATGAGGTCACGCTGTTCGCCTGTGCCGACGCGCGCAGCCGCGCGAAGGTGGTGCCGATGCGCGCCCAGGCACTGCGGCTGGACCCCGCGCCACTGAAGTCGGACCTGGCCAGCCACCTGACCATGCTCCACGAGGTTCGGCGCCGCGCCGGCGAGTTCGACGTGCTTCATTTCCACGTCGACCTGGTGCACTTCCCGTTCTTCGAGGACATGGCCGAGCGCACGCTGACCACGCTGCACGGGCGGCTCGACATCGCCGACCTGCCCGAGGCCTACATGCGCTGGAACAGGTATCCGCTGGCATCGATCTCGCGCCACCAGCGCCGCCCCCTGCCCTTCGCCAACTGGCTCGCGAACGTGCCGCACGGGATCGATGAATCGGCCTACGCGTTCGGACAGGGCACGGGCGGCTACCTGGCGTTTCTCGGCCGCATCTCGCCCGAGAAGCGGCCGGACCGCGCCATTTCGATCGCCAGGAAGGCGGGCCTGCCGCTGCGCATCGCCGCCAAGGTGGATCCCGCCGACCGGCACTATTTCGAGCAGGAGATCCGCCGCCTGCTCGACGATCCGCTGGTCGATTTCATCGGCGAGATCGGCGACGAGGACAAGGCGGCCTTCCTCGGCGGCGCGCGCGCGCTGCTGTTTCCCATCGACTGGCCGGAGCCCTTCGGGCTCGTGATGATCGAAGCCATGGCCTGCGGCACGCCGGTGATCGGCTGGCGCTGCGGATCGGTGCCCGAGATCGTCGAGGACGGCGTGAGCGGTGTGATCGTCGAGAGCGAGGCGCAGGCCGTCGCGGCGGTGCACGAGATCGACCGGCTCGACCGCCGCCTCGTGCGGCAGGCCTTCGACAGCCGCTTCTCCGCGCGCGCCATGGCCAAGGCCTACCTGGAGCTCTATGCGCGCCTCGTGGGCGGCGGCAGCCCCCTGCCGGAGAAGCAGCCGCCGCTGCCGGTTCTCCAGAAAGCGGCCTGAGACATGAGCACCGATGCAGAAGCCACCGCCGCCGACCAGGCCGAGCCGGCCACGGAGCGCGCCGTGCAGCAGGCCTTCGTCCTGAAGGAAGGCGACACCTATTTCGTGATGGACGCGCTGGGCGACGTGGGCGGTGGCGTCGACGGACTGTTCCACAACGACACGCGCATGCTCTCGACCTTCGCGCTGAGCCTCGACGCGCAGCGGCCATCGCTGCTTTCCAGCGGCGTGAGCCAGGACAACGTGTTCTTCATCGCGAACCTCACGAACCATCCGCTGCCCGTGCTCGGCTCGACGTCGATGCCGCAGGGCGTGATCCACCTGGAGCGCAAGCGCTTCCTGTGGAACGCCCGCCTCTTCGAACGCATCCGCCTCGTGAACTACGGCGAGCAGGCGGCCCACGTGCCGCTGGGCCTGCGCTTCGGCGCCGACTTCCGCGACATGTTCGAGGTGCGCGGGCAGCGCCGCGCCCGGCGTGGCGACTTCGACGCCCCCGAAGTGCGCCCCGACGGCGCGACGCTTCGCTATCGCGGGCTCGACACCCTCCTGCGCAGCGCCTGCATCGACTTCTCCATGACCCCGCGCAGCATGGACGCCGGCAGCGCCGAATTCGATGTGCGGCTCGCCGCGCACGGCGAATGGACCTTGCATGTCGAAGTGGGCGAGCAGCCCGTGCGGCCGACTCCGCAGCGCTTTCGCGAAGCCTGCACGCTCGCGCGGTGGCGCATGCGCGCGCGGCAGCGCAGGGGCGCCCGCCTGCTGAGTTCGGGGCGCCTGTTCCAGGCCTGGCTGGAGCGCTCGCGCGCCGACCTGGCGCTGCTGACCACCGACTTGCCCACCGGGCCCTATCCGTACGCCGGCATCCCCTGGTTCTCCACGCCTTTCGGGCGCGACGCGATCGTGACCTCGTTCCAGACGCTGTGGATCGATCCGCGGCTGGCCGAGGGCGTGCTCACCTTCCTGTCGGCGAGACAGGCGCGCCAGACCTCCACCTTCCGCGACTCCGAGCCGGGGAAGATCATGCACGAGACCCGCAAGGGCGAAATGGCCGCCGTGGACGAGCTGCCCTTCGGCGAGTACTACGGCGGCGTCGACACCACGCCGCTGTTCGTGGCGCTCGCGGGCGCCTATGCGCGGCGCACCGGCGACCACGCCGCCATCGCGCGCATCTGGCCCTCGCTGTGCGCCGCCTGCGACTGGATGGAGCGCAACATGTCGCGCCACCCCGAGGGGCTGCTGGCCTACCAGCGCGGCGAGGCCAGCGGCCTCGTCAACCAGGGCTGGAAGGACAGCCACGATTCGATCTTCCACGCCGACGGGCGCACGCCCATGGGGCCCATTGCGCTGGTCGAGGTGCAGGGCTACGCGTACGACGCATTCCTTGCGATGTCGACGATGGCCGAATGGCGCGGCGACGCGGCCGCGGGGCGCTGGCGCCGGCGCGCCGAGGCGGTGCTCGAGGCGGTCGAGAGATGCTTCTGGCTCGAGGACCAGCAGTTCTATGCACTGGCCGTCGACGGCCTGGGGCTGCCCTGCCGCGTCCGCGCCTCCAACGCCGGCCATCTGCTGTTCTTCGGCCTGCCGGACCAGGACCGTGCCGCGGCGGTGGGGCGGCAACTGATGTCGTCCTCGTTCACCTCCGGATGGGGCGTTCGCACGCTGCCCACGGAGGCCGTGCGCTTCAATCCCATGTCCTACCACAACGGCTCGGTGTGGCCGCACGACACCGCCCTGTGCGCGGCGGGCCTGGCGCGGTACGGCGAGCGCGAGGGCGTGATGCGCATCCTCGACGAGCTCTTCGAATCCGCCGCGCATTTCGGCATGCGCCTGCCGGAACTCTTCTGCGGCTTCGACCGCCAGCCCGGCCAGGCCCCCGTGGCCTACCCGGTCGCATGCCTGCCGCAGGCATGGGCAGCGGGTTCGGCGTTCATGCTGGTCCAGGCCTGCCTGGGCGTGGAGATCGACGGCATCCGCAACAAGGTGCGCATCGTGCAGCCGCGCCTGCCGGCGAACATCGAGCAGCTGCGCGTGGAACGGCTGAAGGTCGGCCAGGGCCTTGTGGACCTGAGGTTCCAGCGCATCGGCAACCGCATCGTGGTTTCGGCGGAATCGCCGCCGCGCGGCCCGCACGTGGAGGTGGAGCTTTGCCTCTGACGCCCGCGACGGGTGTCTAGAGCCCGCCGACGATGGTCTTCAGCTCGTCGATCGACGCCGGTTTCGGCAGGTGCGCATTGAAGCCCGCCTCGAGCGCGCGGCGCACATCCGCGCGCCGGCCCAGGCCCGACATCGCGATCGAGCGCAGCTCGCGCGTCGCGGGCCGGCGGCGCACCTCCGCGATGAGCTCGAAGCCATCCATCTGCGGCATTCCGAGGTCGGACACGAGCAGGTCGTAGGTGTTTTTCTCGAGCAGATCCAGCGCTTCCCTGGCGCTCTCCGCGACGTCGACGGTCGCGCCTTCCAGCCGCAGCACCTCCGCGAACGGAATCAGCGCGTCGGCGTAGTCATCCACCGCCAGCACGCGCCAACCTTTGAAATCGACCTCGGCCTGCGCCTGTGCCTGCGTTGCCGCCTGCTCGGCGCCCTTGCCTTCGAGCGGAAGCCACACGCTGAACTCGCACCCTTTCCCGATGCCGGCCGAGAACGCCTTGACCCGCCCCTGGTGGGCATGCGCGAGTTCCTGCACCAGGGCCAGGCCGATGCCCATCCCGGCGTTGGACGGCGCCGCCTCGTCGACGGCCTGGTTGAACATGCCGAACACATGCGGCAGGAACTCGCTGGAGATGCCGCAGCCGCTGTCCGTCACGGTGAGCCTGGCGAATCCGCCCTCGGCCTCCACGCGGGCGCAGATGCGCCCGCCCGCGGGCGTGAACTTGACGGCGTTGCTCAGCAGGTTCCAGGCGATCTGCTCAACGCGCACCCGGTCGCCATGGCACTCGATGCCCGGTTCGCAGTGCGTCTCCAGCACCAGCTTCTTCTCGGTCGCGGCTGCAACGGCGGCATTCGCGGCAGCCTGCACGATCTCGCCCAGGTCGACGCGCACCCGGTTCAGCCGCAACTTGCCGGTGCGGATGCGCGAGAGGTCCAGCAGGTCGTTGATGATGCGGGTCTGGCTGCCGACGGCGCGCTTGATGGTCTCGCTCACCCGCCGGACCTTGGCGTTTTCCATGGCCTCCGGCAGGTGCAGCAGCAGTTCCGCGTTCATCTGGATCAGGTTGAGCGGCTGCTTCAGCTCGTGCGACATCACCGCGAGGAACCTGTCCTTCAGCTCGTTGGCCATCTGGGCGTTCAGGCTCGCCTTTTTTTCCTTGACCAGCAGATGGTCCAGCGCGAGCTCGTGCCGCTTGCTGCCGGTCATGTCCCGCGCGATCTTGGCGAAGCCGCCTCCCGCCCTGTCGTCCAGCAGCGTCATCGCGCCGCTGCAGAAGAAGCGCGTGCCGTCCTTTCGCTGGTGCCAGCGCTCGTCTTCGGCGCGGCCGGACTGCGCCGCGCAGCGCATTTCCGCTTCGGGTACGCCGTGCGCGCGGTCCTCGGGCGTGAAGATGGTCGCGATCGGGCTGCCGATCATCTCTGCCTCGCCGTAGCCGAAGATGCGCTCGGCACCGAGATTCCAGCTGGTGACGATGCCCTGCGGGTCGGCCGTGATGATGGCGAAGTCGCTCGTCGTCGCGGCCGCCCGCCGCAGCCGCTCCTCGCCCGCACGCACGCGCTCTTCCGCGGTCCGCAATTCGGTGATGTCGAAGAAGTTGAGGATGGCCCCCTCGATCCGGTCCCCGGCCGTCCGGTACGGAAGGATGCGCGCGAGGAAATGCCGCCCGTCGGCGCTCTTCACGTGGCGCTCGCTCGCGCGCAATTCCCTGAAGGCCGACGCCGTGTCCTCGGCCAGCTCGGGGTAGTCGAGCCGGGTCGTGATGTCGAACAGCGAGCGTCCCAGGTCCGAAGGGATCAGGTTGAAGAGGTTGCTCGCATGCGGCGTGTAGCGCTTGATGTGCATGCTCCGGTCGACGAACACGGTGGCGATCTCGGACGAGGCGATCAGGTTCTGCAGGTCGTCGTTGATGTGCTCCCATTCCTCGACCTTGATCTTGAGCTCGAAGTTGACGGTCACCAGCTCCTCGTTCATCGACTGGAGCTCTTCCTTGCTCGTCTCCAGTTCCTCGCTGGCCGAGCGCAGTTCCTCGTTGATGGCCTGCAGCTCCTCGTTCGAGGCCTTCAGTTCCTCGGTCGATGTCTCGGAGCTCTCGATGGTGTCCTGCAGGTGGAGCTTGAGCTGCCTGATTTCCTCCTCGAGCTGGGCGACCAGCTGTTCGCGCGCGGCGTCGGGCGGTGCGCCATCGTCCGGCCGCGTGCTCTCCTCGACCTCGTCGAAGACCACCAGGATCAGCTGCCTGCTCCCCGGCTCCTGCTGCACCGGTCGCACGGTGATGTTCAGGAACACCTGCCGGCCGTCTTCCTGGCGCAGCACGAGCCGCGCCTCGACGCTATGCGACGACTGCGCCGACTTGAACAGCGCGGTGCGCAGTTCGAGCCGGATGTCCGGGCGCACGTTGTTCAGCAGGTTGTCCGAAGGCTCGCCGCTCGCGCGCTCGAGGAAGCGCCCGGCGCCGTTGGACAGGTGAAGCACGTTGTGGTCGCTGTCGATCAGCACGCTGGGCGGCGAGAACTGCTCCAGCGCGCGCTGGTGCAGCTCGGCGAGGCTGGGCCGTTCGCCGCCATTGCGCCTGGCTGCACGCAGTGCCTGCATGACGGGGCCGGTCGGCAGCGCGGTCAGCGCCTCGCTGATCACCGGCACGTGCCGTGCGGGCGGAAACTCGGGGTTGACCTGGAAGATGCGGTGGCGCTTGTCGACGGCGGCGAACAGGTTCGCGGCCGCGTCGGTCGACTCGGAGGTGCCGAGGAACAGGAAGCCGCCCGGCTTGAGCGCGATGCGGAACATCCCGAGCACGCGGGCCTGGGCGTCGCGATCGAGATAGATCAGCAGGTTGCGGCAGCAGATCATGTCGAGCCTGGAGAACGGCGGATCGCTCAGCAGGTTGTGCTGCGCGAAGAGCACCGGCTCGCGCACCGCGGCCGACACGCGGAACTGGTCGCGGTCCTTCAGGAAGTACCGCCGCAGCCGGCCCGGCGCGATGTCTTCCGCGATGCCCTGCGCATACACGCCCTTGCGGGCCGTGGCGATGGCGCGCTCGTCGACGTCGGTTGCGAAGACCTGGATGTCCAGCGGCTTCGACAAACGATCGGCGTGCTCGCGCAGCAGCATGCTGACGGAGTACGCCTCCTCCCCGGTCGCGCATCCTGCCACCCAGACCCGCAACGGCTCGCCCGGTTGCTTGCGCTCCACCAGCGGCCCGATGACCTCCCCGGACAATGCCTCGAAGGCATCGCGGTCCCGGAAAAAGTTGGTCACGCTGATCAGCATGTCCTGCAGCAGCGGCGCGGCCTCCTCCGGGTGCTCCCGGAGGAAGTCGCGGTAGGCCGGCAGGTCGGCCAGCCGGTTCACTTGCAGCCGGCGCTCGATGCGGCGCAGCACCGTGGCGCGCTTGTAGTGGAGGAAGTCGTGCCGCGTGTAGGTCTTCAGCAGCGCCATGACCTCCTGCAGCGCCTTCTCGGCGAGCCGCGACGAGGCGAGGCCCTCCGGCTCCTCCACGAAAGCGCCCACCTCGGACGTGTGGGGAAGCTGGATGTGGCGCGCGTTGCGCCATACATCGACCAGCCGCTCGCCCATCTGGTCGGCCGGAAGCACAAAGTCGACCATGCCGGTGGCGATGGCGGCCAGCGGCATTCCACCGTAGGTCGCGTCCTCCGGCGACTGGGCCACGGTCAGGCCCGCATGCTCCTTGATTCGGGTGAGCCCGACCGCGCCGTCGCTGCCGGTGCCCGACAGGACGATGCTGACCGCGCGCTCGCGGTGCACCTGCGCCAGCGTGCGGAAGAAGACGTCCGCCGCGGTTGCGCGTCCATAGGGCCGCTCTCCCTGCGTGACCTGCAGGTTGCCGCCGTTCATCGTCAGTTCGACGCCGGGCGGGATCACGTAGATGTGATCGACCTCGATCGGCATCGTGCCGGCCGCCCGGGCCACGGGCAATGCCGTCGTGCGCTGCAGGATCTCGGGGGCGCTGCTTTCATGGTCCGGCGACAGGTGCAGGATCACCACGAAGGCCATGCCCGGCCGCTCGGGCATGTGCTCGAAGAAGCGCATCAGCGCTTCCATTCCGCCGGCCGATCCGGCAAAGCCGACGACGGGGAAACTCAGCGAACTTGGCGCCAGCGTCGCGGGTGCGGAGGAAGGCGCAGGGGCACCGGAGGTCTGGGACTCGGGCATTCTGGCTCGCAGGGAAAGTGCGGCATTCGGGAGGAGCGATTTTGCGCCCAAGTCCGGCAACCCCGGTACGAGCATTCCCTGCGCGGCGCCCGCCGCGGGAGCGGGGACGCCGTGCAAGCCCTCAGGCGGCCTGGATCTCGATGCGCCGCGCCTTCGCGTGCGCAGCCTTGGGAATCCGCAGCCGCAGCACGCCCTGCGCCAGTTCGGCGGTGACGTTCTGGGTGTCGAGCTCCTTGCTCAGCGTGAACACCCGCCTGAACCTCGCGAGGCCCACCTCCGTGTGGCTGGAGTTGAGGCCCTCGGGCGTTGTCAGGCTGGACTCGGCTTCGATGGTCAGCGTCGCAGCTTCCACGTGGAGGTTCAGCCTGTCGCGGCTCACGCCGGGCAGGTCGGCGTAGAGCGTGATGCCGCCGCTGTCCTCGATCACGTCGACGGCCGGCGTCAGCGCAGCCTCGGCATGGCGAGACGAGTCCTTCTGTGCGAGCTTGCCCGGTTCGGCGGCCGACGAGGCCTGGAGATCGCGTTTCATGGTGTGGCTCCTTTCGTTCGGTTCGTTCGGGATTCCTCCTCCGGCTCGCTACTGGATGGCGATCCGGCGCGGCTGCGCGGACGCGCGCCGCTGGACGGTGATGTGCAGCACGCCATCGCTCATGCTGGCGTTCACGGCGTCGGGGTCGGCGTCTTCCGGCAGCGTCATGACGCGGCGGAATGCGCCTTCGAAACGCTCGTTGATGTGCACCGCGGCCTTGTCGCCTTCCTCGGGGAGCGCGCTCTTGCGCTCCCCGGAGATGGTCAGCAGGCCGCGCTCGAGGTTGACCTCGAGCGTAGAGGGGTCCACGCCCGGCGCGAACGCATAGATTTCCAGCGTCTGCGGGGTGCTGCCCACGTTCAGCGCGGGGAAGCCGTTCCAGGCAATGCCGCGGATGGAGGGAGACAGGTCGAAAGCCTGCTGCACGTCGCGCTGCAGGCGGTCCATCTCCGCAAAGATGTCGCGAGGAAACAAGGATCGATACATGGCGAAACCTCCGTAAGAAGTTGAATGCGGAAACAACGAAAAGCCGGCGGCGTGCCCCCGTGCTCCAGGCGCTACTGGAGCCTGCTCGATTCGCGCTGGGCCGGGGGCGGCGCCGTCGGACCGGCGCGCGCGAGCGTCTTGATTCGCGGCATCCGCAAGCGCCAGCGCGGCGGGCGGGTCACCGGATAGTCGAACTTCGCCAGTTCTTCCCGCCCCTTGCTGGTGATGGCGAGCACCTGCGCCGCGGACGGTGTGCCCGCAAGCGCGACGGGGTCGGAGGGCGACGGCACCAGGGCCACTACGAGGCCCGCGGCCCGAAGCAGCCGGACCTTGTCGATGTCCTCCGTCCGGTAGAAGGACACGGGCAGGCGGGAGGTGGCGATTTGCCTCAGCAGGTTCATGGTCATTTGAGTGCCTCCTTTTCGGTTTGACCAGGTTCCAACGGAAGTCAACATAGTTTCACTCGCCAGGATTTCAAGAGGGGAAATCGACAGCCGATCTTCAGTGTCAGTGCGCCGCGTTTTCGCTGTCTCCTTCCTCATGAAGGTCGCTCATGGACGGCTCCACGAAGCCAGGGTGTCGCGCACCTCGTCGTCGCTGGGCGGATCGAAGACGCCGTACCACGCGCCCACGGCGTGGAAAGGATCGGGCATGTGCATGCAGACCACCTCGTCCGCACGCGAGCCCATGCGCTCGAGGTCGCTGCGGCCCGCGAACTCGCTCGCCGTCGCGGGCTGCGCCAGCGCCTGGCACGCCGTGGCTTCGCCGACCGGCACCGCGGCAATGACTTTCGCCGCGCCGAGCGACCGCGCCGCGATGATCGCGGCGCGCATCGACAGGCCGGTGGCGAGGCCGTCGTCGACCAGGATGACGGTCTTGCCGCCCAGGTCGCAAGGCGCCCGGCCGCCGCGGTAGGCGCGTTCGCGGCGCGCCAGCTCCCGCTGCTCGCGTTCGAAGACGGGCGTCAGGTCGGCCCAGGGCTCGCCGGTCACGCGCACGCCGCCCGCGGCGATCGCCCCGGCCGCATATTCCTCATGGCCGGGAAGCCCCAGCTTGCGCACCACCATGATGTCGAGCGGGAGATTCAGTGCCCGTGCGACTTGCGCACCGACAGGCACGCCGCCTCGCGGCAGCGCCAGCACGAGCGCATCCGGCGCGTCGCGGTACTGGCCGAGCAGCGTCGCGAGCTGGCGGCCTGCATCGACGCGGTCCCGGAACATGGTCGGCCTCCCGCCTATGAGCGGCCTCGCCGCAAGGCCGGGTCGCTGGGCGAATTGGTCGGCGACAGCTGTTCGGCTGGGGGCCCGAGCAGGCCGCTGTCGCCGCCCTTGGCGTGCGTGGTGCCGCCGCTGCGCACCTTGTAGCGGCCCGAATAGATCTCGTCGTCGTCGAAGTTCAGCGGTGCGGTGTCGGGGGTGCCGCCGCTTTGTACCGCGCCGCGCGACGGCGGGTTGTCGTCGTGGGGGCCGATGGCGTCCTGCACCGGGGCGCCGGCCTGGCGGCTTTTCGTGGCTGCGGGCTTGTGCGTCGTTTTCATGGTTCGTTCCTTTGCGCGATGGAGACCGGAAACAGGCCTCTAGAGTTCGGGTTTCGACCTTGCAGCGCAGGTCCGCTGTGGGAGCGGCCAGGCAGCGAATGTAGGAACAGAAACCCTTGTCGCGTGCCGCCGCACTCGCGCTCCCTCAGAGCGAAGTGAACCCGTCCGACAGACGGCCGGCGCCGGCGGCGCAGATTGGTCCTGCCAAGTGAAAAAGGAGCGCGCAATGATCCGGAAACTCGCTTCGGGCGAATACCGCCTGTATTCCCGCAAGATCGATCCCAAGACGGGCAAGCGCCGCAACCTGGGCACCTTCGCCTCGCAGGAGCAGGCCCGGCAGCACGAGCGCGAAGTCCAGTACTTCAAGCGCCACCACTGAAGAGCCCGCGTGTCGCGAAGGAACGGGACCTCGCGCCACGGAGCCGGGGCGGGCCGGCAGCTCACAGCATGAACGAATCCCGGCTGCGCGCGGCGGGGCCTGCCTCGCTCGCGCTGCCTTCATCGTCGGCGGTAGCGATGCGCAGGCGGGCGCGTTCGTGCCTGCGGATGAGATCGCCGCACCGTTCGCGGTCGGCCGTATCGGCGGGCGGGTCTTCGCCGCAGTCGATGAGGAACTGCGACTCGTCGAAGCTGAGGCCGTGCAGGATCTCCTGGTCCCGCGAATTGAGGGCGAGCAGGTTTTCGCTCGATAGCTGGGCGCGCCGCCGGGCTGCCGGTTCAGGTCCTGGCGGCGTAGATCTGGTCGAGCATCGAGCCCAGCCGATCGAAATCCACCGGCTTCGTCAGATGGGCGAAGAAGCCGGCTTCGAAGCTGGTGTCGCGGTCGCTGGGCTGGCCGTAGCCGGTGATGGCGATCAGCGCGGGCGGATTGATCAGGTCGGCGCGCAGGCGCTTGGCAACGTCGTGGCCGTTCATGCCGGGCAGCCCGATGTCCAGCAACACCACGTCGGGCCGTTTCGCCTTGACGGCCTCTATCGCGGCAAAACCATCGTGCTCCACCGAGCACGAGTAGCCCAGCGATTCCAGCAGCAGTGCCAGGGTTTCCGCCGCATCGCGGTTGTCGTCCACGACCAGCACCAGCTTTTCGCCCTCGCCGCGTTCGGTCGGCCGAGGCATGTCGGGTGTGGGCGCCGCCGGCAGGCGCACCACGAATTCGCTGCCCTCCCCCGCGCGCCCGGTGCTGAACACGCTGACGTAGCCGCCATGAAGCTGCGTCAGCTGCTGCACGAGGCTCAGGCCCAGCCCGAGCCCGCCGCGCGTGCGCGCCAGTTCGTTTTCGCCTTGCACGAAGAGTTCGAAGACCCTCTCGAGATCCTTGCGCGGGATCCCCGGGCCGTTGTCCTTGACGCTGATCTCCGCTTCCGAGGCGTTGGCACCGTGGGTGCCGAGGCGGATCGCGATGCACCCGCCGTCGGGAGTGAACTTGGACGCGTTGTGAGCCAGGTTGCCGATGACCTGGATCAGCCGCGCCCTGTCGCCCGTGACCCAGGGATCGGCCCCGTCGACCTGCAGTTCCAAGACCTGCGACTTCAGCGCCATGGCAGGGCGCATGGCCTCCACCCCTTCGACGACCACTTCGCGAAGCCGCACCGGCTTGGCTTCCAGGTGGATGCGCCCGCTCGTGATCCGGCCCACGTCCAGCAGGTCGTCGATGAGCCGCGTCATCTGCCTGAGCTGGCGATCGATGATGCCGCGCGTCCTGTTCAGCACCAGCGAGCCCGTCTCCTCGCGCTTGAGAAGCTCCAGCGCGTTGGAGATGGGCGCGAGCGGGTTGCGCAGCTCATGGCCCAGCATTGCAAGGAAGGTGGTCATGCGCCTTCCCTCGTCCTCCAGCGTGATGATGCGGCGGCGCTCGGTGAGGTCGCGGGTGACCTTGGCGAATCCCTTGTGCTGCCCGGCGGCGTCGTAGATGGCCGTGATCACCACGCTGGCCCAGAAGCGGGTTCCGTCCTTGCGCACGCGCCAGCCTTCGTCTTCGAAGCGTCCCTCGCGCAGCGCGTTGGCCAGTTCCTCGGCGGGCCATCCGCGCGCGGCGACATCGGGCGGATAGAACTTCGAAAAGTGCTGGCCGATGATCTCGTGTGCCTTGTAGCCCTTGTTCTTCTCCGCGCCGAGATTCCAGCTGACCACGTGGCCGCCGGGGTCGAGCATGAAGATCGCGTAGTCCTTGACTCCTTCGACGAGCAGGCGGAACCGTTCCTCGCTGGCGCGCAGCGCATCTTCGTGCTTTCGCCGGTCGCTGTGATCGCGAATGATCTTGGAATACCCGCGCGTGGCGCCGTTGGCGCCTGGCAGGCGGGTGATGACGATATTGGCCCAGAAGCGCGTGCCGTCCTTGCGCAGGCGCCAGCCCTCGTCCACGAAGCGCCCCTGCTTGCCGGCCTGCGCCAGCTCCTCGTCGGGCAAGCCGCGCGAGAGCGTCTCCTGCGGATACAGGACGGAAAAATGGCGCCCCAGGATGTCGGCGCCGTCGTAGCCGCTGAGCTGGCGTGCCCCGGCGTTCCAGCTCACGATGTTGCCGTCCGGGTCCAGCAGGATGATGGCGTGATCGGTGAGGCCGTCGACCATCTGGCGATAGTCGGCATCGGTCAGGGAGGCGACGGACAACCCGGGCTGTTCGCTGGCTTTCATCGGTTCAGCAGGCATGTCTGGCCCCGGCTCGTGGAGTCTTGCAAGTGTGGTCCATTGCACTTGAACAGCCCGTGGGAAGATTCCTACTCCGGAGCGGAAGCCGAGGCCTCCTCGGCCGCTTCGCGCGGCAGTTCGTACAGGAAGAATGGCGGCACGCCGGGCCGGCTGCGCTGCAGCAGGGGCTTGGCAACGTTGTAGACCGGCACGCCGTTGATGGTGCGCGCCTCGAGCGTGCCCCGGTGCGCGTGGCCGTGGAACACCGCATCCATCGGGTAGCGCAGCAGCGGCTCCTCCAGCCGGCTGCTGCCCAGGAAGGGAAAGATCTCCACCGGCTCGCCCTGCACCGTGCCGGCGATGGGCGCGTAGTGCAGCAGCGCGATGCGGCGCCGCGTGCGCAGCTTGGCCAGCGCCGACTCCAGCTTCATCGCCTCGTTCAGCGCCTCCTGCACGAACAGCTTGATCGCCGGCTCGCCCCAGGCGCCCAGCGAGCCGCGCCCGAAGCCACCGGCAAAGCCCTTCACGCCGGCGATGCCCACGCCCTCGATCTCGCAGGCCGAGCCATCGAGCACGCGGACGCCGGCATGCATCAGCGCACCGGTCACCGCCTCGGGCGTGCCGGACTCGTAGTCGTGGTTGCCCAGCACGGCGACGATGGGGATGTGGATCGCACCCAGCTCCTCGACCAGCACCCGGGCCTCCTCGGCCGTGCCGTAGTCGGTGAGGTCGCCACACAGCAGCAGCGCATCGGCCTCGTCGGCGGCCTGGGCGAAGAGGCTGCGCAGCGTGCCGGCGGAGTCCTTCTGGACATGGATGTCGCCGACGGCGGCAAACCGGATGTGGGAGGACGATTTGGGATTGGGCATGGCGACGCGGCTCGATGAATGCGAGCGCCAGAATGTGCCGCGCCGCGGTTCGCCGTCATCGGCCCCATCCCGCAGCGGCTGTAGGCGCATGCCGACGTTCGATGGGGCCCTTTGCTCCGGGCCGCCGCCTGTGGCCAGCCCTAGCTTTCATGCATGTCGCCCTTCACCGCGCTCGCGCCTTCGCTGGAAGAAGAAGTCGACCCCCACGTGGCCGATTTCTATCGGCAGACCTTGCGCGCCTTGAACGGTGCGGGCATTCCCTTCCTGGTGGGCGGAACCTTCTCGCACGCGTGCTACACGGGCATCCGCCGCTCGACCAAGGACCTCGACCTGTTCATCCACCGCGAGGACTACGAACGCATCGCGCAGCTCGTGCGGCGGCACGGCTGGCGCACCGAGCTGACCCATCCGCACTGGCTGGCCAAGGTGTACGACGGCCCCGAGTTCATCGACCTGATCTTCAATTCGGGCAACGGCGTGACGCCGGTGGACAAGCGCTGGTTCCGCGGCAACTGCCGCGCCGAGATCCTGGGCGTGCCGGTGCTCATCGCCAACGCGGAGGACAGCCTGCTGTCCAAGGCCTTCATCATGGAGCGCGAGCGCTACGACGGCGGCGACATCGCCCACCTGCTGGAGGCCAATGCGCAGCGGCTTGACTGGGTCAGCCTGCTCGAGCGCTTCGGCCCGCACTGGCGGGTGCTGCTGGCCCACCTCACGCTGTTCGGCTACATCTACCCCGGTCAGCGCCATCACATTCCGGACTGGGTCATGTCCCGGCTGATGGAACGCCTGGCCGATGAAATGCGCGAGCCGCCGGCCACGCACGAGAACGTGTGCGCCGGCACCCTGCTGTCGCGCGAGCAATACATCCACGACGTGGAGCGGCTGGGCTACGTGGACGGACGCCTCACCGGCGCGAGCAGCATGACGGCCGAGGACGTGGCGTTGTGGACCGCGGACATCCACGCCAGGAAGCCGCATCGCACCGCGGACGGGCCGTAGCCTGCGCAGTTGCGTCGGGGTTCATGCGGTGCGGGCAGCCACCAGCGCCGCCCACGGCATGCGGCGGAAAGCCACGTCGAGGCTCACGGTGCCGCCGGCGGCCGCCACGGGCTCGCCGGTCAGCACGTTCTTCAGCACGCCCCCGTCGTGGCCTGCGGGAAGCCGCACCGCCGTGCCGCGCCACCTCGCCGCATCGGGCAGGGCCGGGGCATGGTCCATCGCTTCCCGATGCGGAAGCCCGACGAACAGCCGGCTCGCCACGATCACGAGCATGCGGTCGCCATGCAGCCGCCCGAAAGCCACGACGTTCCTCGACAACGGCCCCTCGACCTCCAGCGGTTCGTAGCTGCCCTCCTGGAACAGCAGCGGCTGCTGCCGCCGCAGCGACAGCAACCGCCAGATGAACCAGAGCTTCGCGCGGCCGTCGTGCGGGGCCGCCGCCAGCGCACCGACCCGCTCGGCAAGAGCGTCGCCCTCGGCCACGGCATGCAGCTCGTCGAGGCGCTGCTGGCGCAGCGCGTAGTCGACCGGGCGCCGGTTGTCCGGATCGACGAGGCTCAGCTCGATGAGTTCGCTGCCCTGGTAGAGATCCGGCACGCCGGGGGAGCCGTACTTGAGCAAGGTCAGGGTCAGGCTGTTCCACGCGCCGAACCACGCCAGCCTGTCCGCCATGCGCTGGATGTCGGACAGGCAGGCGCCTTCGCTCGGGTCGCCCAGGATCTCGCGCACGAAGGTCTCCAGCACCGCCTCGTAGTCGGCATCGGGATGGGACCATCGCGTGCGCAGCTTCGATTCGCGCGCGGCCTTCTGCATGTAGTGCCAGATGCGGTTGCTGTAGCCCGCGACTGCATCTGCGGCCAGCCCGCCCACCGGCAGGGTGCCGAGCAGCGTCTGGTAGAGCAGGTATTCGTCCGCGCGCGAGGGAGCCTCGCCGCCGGGCAGCTTCCTGTGCGCGCCGCGGCACTGCGCGTGCCATCGCGCCAGCGCGTGCATCCATTCATCGGGCATCTCGGACAGCACGTCGATCCGGTTGCGCACGTCCTCCGAGCGCTTGTTGTCGTGCGTCGAGGTGGCCAGCATCGTGTGCGGCCAGCGCAGCGCGCGATCGGCGCTGAGCGCGTGGAATTCCTCGACCTCGATGCCGAAGCGGTCGGGCTCGCCGCCCACTTCGTTGAGCGAGCAGAGCGGAAAGTAGCGGTAGAACGCGGTGTCCTCCACGCCCTTGGCCGCCACCGGCGCGCTGAACTGCTGGAAGCGCCGCGCGAAGTGGCGCGCCCGTTCGCCCAGTGCCGGCGCGGCCTGGACGGCCTCTCCCCGCAGTGCGCTGCGCACGAAGAGGAAGATCGAGCGGTCGGCATCGCCGCTGCTGCGGGCGGCCGCGTCGACGGCTTCGTCGATGACCCGCTCGTCCTGTCCCGAGAGGCCGTCGACGATGTAGGTGCGATACACCGGCATGCACGAAGCCACGCCCGCGAGGGCCCGGCGCAGCGCGTTGAGCGTGTAGTCGCGCGTGCTGCGGTCGGCGCGAGCGATGCGCAGCAGCTCGGTGGCCAGCACGTTGAGCTCCGACGCCAGCGCGTTGCGCATCACCTCCCGCCGGCCCGACCGCGCCACCGCGGCAAATTCCTGCGTGTCGCCGGTGAAGCGCTGCCAGGCGTGGAGAACATCCGACTCGGCTGCCGTATCGACCAGCACGCCGTTGGCAACGTTGGCGAAGCGATAGCCCGTGGTCCCGTGCACGTGCCAGGTCTCGGGCACTTCCTCGTTCGCGCCCGCTATCTTCTCGGCCACCACGTACAGCGGCCGCGCGGGCCGCCCTTGCGCGTCGGCGGCCGGCAGCATGAGGCCGGCACGGCGCGCATAGCCCTCCTGCAGCTTGCGGAAGTAGCCGGCGGGGTCGTAGAGCCCGTCGGGGTGGTCGATGCGCAGGCCGTCCACCGCCCCGGACGCAGCCAGCTCGAGCACGAACGACTGCGTGGCCTCGAACACCTCGTCGCGCTCGATGCGGATGGCGGCCAGGTCGTTGATGTCGAAGAAGCGCCGGTAGTTGATCTCGTCGGCTGCCATCCGCCAGTGCGCGAGTCGGTAGGCCTGCGCCTCGATCAGCCGGTGCAGTGCGTCGCGCGCTTCCGGCAAGGCGAGGTTCAGCTCCGCCACCGACGCCTGGATCGCCTGCGCCA
The DNA here is from genome assembly GCF_056395365.1 of Variovorax sp. 10L421. NCBI lineage: Bacteria > Pseudomonadati > Pseudomonadota > Betaproteobacteria > Burkholderiales > Comamonadaceae > Variovorax > Variovorax sp. 10L421. The sequence continues at coordinate 120,213 of NZ_JBFTJJ010000006.1, read as the reverse complement.
CCGCGGGGCGCCGCCGCACGAGCAGCGCAAGCCGCGCCTTGAGCAGCTCCTTGTCGCGCACACGTTCCGCGCGTTCTTCCGGCGACGCCGCATTGCGTCCGGGCAGGTGGCCGAACGCGGTGGCAAGGCTTGCGAGATGCCCGGAGGCGGTCGCATCGCCAAGCCGCGCGAGCGCCCGGTGCAGCACCGCCGGATAGCTCTCCGGCGCGAGCGGAAAGCGGTGATCGAAGTAGCGGATCGCCAGGCTGCCGGCCGCATCCTCGAAGCGAAGAACCAGGTCACCGTTTTCCAGCACCTCGCCATAGTGCCCACCGAGCACGGGCAGCAGCACCCTGCCGGCAAGCTCCACGTTGAGCGGTTGCCAATCGATGTCGAAGTGCTGAGCGAACGGAGAGGCTGGGCCGTTTTCCAGCACGTCCATCCACCATGCGTTGTCGGCGCCGAACACGCCCATGTGGTTGGGCACCATGTCCAGCAGCTGGCCAAGGCCGTTGGCCTTCAGCGCGGCAACGAAGCGCGCGAAGCCTTCGGCGCCACCCAGCTCGGGGTTGATCTCCGCGTGCGCCACCACGTCGTAGCCATGCATGCTGCCGGCGCGCGCCCGCTGGATCGGCGAGCAGTACACGTGGCTCACGCCGAGCCTTGTGAGATACGGCAGCACGCGGATCGCCTCGTCGAAGCCGAAGTCCTTGTGGAGCTGCAGCCGGTAGGTGGCGCGCGGCACGCGGGTCTGCAGGCCCGGCGATGCCGCGTGTTCGACAACGCGCGGCCTCTGGGCACGCAGCAACCGGCCGAGGCCGCGCATGCGTTCGCCGCCGGCCAGCGCCGTGCTCGAGACGGGCAGCTTGCGCCGCCAGTTGGGATGCGTATCGACCGTGCCCGGCATGTTGGCCTGGGCGACCACCTCCGCCACGTCTTCGAGCTGGACCAGCATCAGCGCCGACGGCGAGGCCGCCAGCAATGCATGCGCCGCTTCCACGATGCGGCCGGTCGGCATCGCAAGGCCGGCGGCCTGCGCCATGTCTTCGCGCGACAGCAGGCCGGCCCGCAGCATCGCGTGCATCAGCTGCATGCGCTCGTGCGCCCGGTCCGTCAGCTGTTTGTCGAAGATCGCCGGATCGGGGAACAGGCCAAGCGCGAGGCGCTCCCGAAGGTCTTGCGCCGTCCACCAGCCCGCGAAGGTCGCAAGGTCGTGCGTGCTGACCGCGGCCAGCGCGGCCGGCGGATAGGCGGCGGGCGGCTTGAATCCGCCGCCCTGCGGCTCCTTCTCGAAATACAGCAGGCGATAGGACAACACGTCGGCACGCAAGAGCGCGTCGCGCAACGCGTCGTCGACCGTGCCCAGGTCTTCGCCCACCACCATGCAGCGGTGCCGGTGGCTCTCTATCGCCACCACGGCCAGCATCTCGTCCAGCGCGTGGTGGACGTAGGCGCCCTCTTTCGCATCACGCCCGGGCGGAATCCAGAACAGGCGCATCAGGCCCATCACGTGGTCGATGCGCAATGCACCCGCGCCACGCATGCCGGCACGCAGCGTGTCGATGAAGTAGCGGTAGCCCTCCGCGCGCAGGCGGTCGGGGCGCAATGGCGGCAGGCCCCAGCCCTGTCCCGCAGGGTTGAACTCGTCAGGCGGCGCACCGATGCTGGCACCTCCGGCAAGGCCCTGCTGCAGGGCCCAGGCATCGGAACCGGCGCGGTCGACCGACACCGCCAGGTCCACGTACAGGCCAACACCCATGCCGAGCGCGCTGCAGCGCGCGGCGGCCGCAGCCAGCTGGCGGGCGGCCAGCCACTGGAGGTACTGGTGGAACTGCACGCGCTGCGCATACACCACCGCGAATGCACTCACCTCGGCGGAATCCGGGTCCTGGTAGGCACTCGGCCACGCGTGCCAGTCCCACGCGCCCCCTTCGTGCGCGAGGAAGTGGGCCTGCAGCGCTTCGAAAAGAGCGTGCCGGCGCAGCGCCTCGCCACGCTCCGCGACGAAGGCCATGAACTCCTGGCCCGTTTCGTCGGGCGGCCCTTCGGACGGCAGATGGCGCTCGCAGAAATGGCTGAACAGCAAGGCGAGCACTTCGAACTTCGCGGCAGCCACGCCGGGGTAGTCCACCAGGGGCGTGGCGCGCAAGGCGGCAAGGCGCGACTGGAAATCGGGCGAATGCACCCGCTCGCGGGCCGGCGCGCAATCGGCGAAATCCGGCACCGCCTCCACGTCGATGTAGAGCGCATTGAGCTGCAGGCGGGACGAAGGGCTGTAGGGGCTCGCGTGCTGCGGGGTACTGGCGAACAACGCGTGCAGCGGGTTGAGGCCGATGATGTCGGCGCCCTGCGCCGCCATCTGCACGGCCAGTTCTTCGAGATCGCTGAAGTCGCCGATGCCCCAGTTGCGCGGCGAGCGCAGGCTGTAGAGCTGTAGCGACACGCCCCACGCGCGGCCGCCGTCGCGCACCGCGGGGGGCCGGTAGCAACGGCCCGGCGAGACCAGCACCAGCGTCTCGCCACGCAAGCCTTCGCCTTCGATGCGCAGCCGGCAGTAGCCTGCTTCGAGGCTCGATGGGAGGTGCAGGACGCGCTCGCACACATGCCCGCCGCTTTCGATGCGGCCGGTTTCGGGCAGCGCCCCGGCATCCGCTTCGCCCTGCCGCGCACGGCCTTGTTCGTCGATGAGCTCCCATCGAAGCCGGCCCGTCGAGACCGGCAGCCGCAGCGGCACCTGCCACCCGCGGCTCGACGCCTGCACGGCCACGGCCGGCGGCAGCACCTCGGCGCTGCGCGCGCGGTGTGCCGCCTCGAGGGCGTGGGCCGCGTCGGCCGCATCGCCGATGTGCACGCCGAACTCGGCGAGCAGCGCAATCAGGCTCTGCGCAGAAACCTCGCGACGCACGCCGAATGCGTCGACATAGCCGGTGTCAATGCCGAAGTGCTCGCACAGCCGCCCAAGTTCGCCTGTGACGCCGTGGTGGTGCGGTTCATGCGCCATGCAGCTCTTCCAGCGTCACATGCACCGCGCCGCGTGCGCAGCGCAGGCTGCCCTGGCAAGCGGCCGCGCCGTCGCTATGGATCACGGCGCCCGGCGGCGGCTCGACGCCATCGGCCGGCTGCGAACCGAAATGAGCGAGCAGGTACAGCCGCGCCCCAGCCTGGCCTTGTTGCAAGGGCCCCAGGCTCCACTGCACCCGGAGCAGGCCGTTCTCGCAGCGGTAGCTGCCCGCGCCTGCGGTACCGGCGAGCCGCGGCACCACGAAGCGCTGGCGCAGGCGCAGCAGTTGCGTCACCTCGCTGAGCCTCGCGAAATGCGCGCGCGCGCCGCGCTCGCGCCAGTGCAGCTTCGACGCGAGAAAGGTCGATTCGGCGTTGGGGTCCGGAATGCGCGCGCGGGCTGCCTCATCGGCAAACGCCGCGAAACCGCCGAACTCCGAACGCCGCCCATCGGACACCGCCGCCGCCAGCTCGGGGCCGAAGTCGCAGAAATACTGGAACGGCGTGGAGGCGGCGAACTCGTCGCCCATGAAGAGCATCGGCACATGCGGGCACAGCAGCAGGCAAGCCATCGCCGCGCGCAGCAGCACCGGATCGCCGAGCGCGTGGATGCGCTCTCCGAATGCGCGGTTGCCGACCTGGTCGTGGGTCTGAAGGAAGGAAACGAACGCCTGTGGCGGCAGCCGCGTGCTCGGCTCGCCGCGCCGATCGCCCTGGCGGAAGAGCGAGGGCTGCCCCTGATAGACGAAGCCCTCGGCCAGCGCCTGCGCGAAACGGCAGACCGGGTCGTCGGCATAGTCGGCGTAGTAGCCATCGCGCTCGCCGGTGGCCAGCACGTGCACCGCGTGGTGCAGGTCGTCGTTCCACTGCGCCGTTGCCGCGACCGGCAGGCCGTGGTCGTCGCGTACCAGCATCGAGGCCTGGTTGGCATCGTTCTCCACCACCAGGTGGATGTGGCGCTCGCGGGCGGGGCCGGCGTCCAGCGCCTCGCGGATCTCGCGCACGATGTGCGGCCGCGTTTCGTCGTGGATCGCGTGGACGGCGTCCATGCGCAGGCCGTCGAAGCGGAACTCCTCGATCCAGTAGAGCGCGTTGTGCAGGAAGAAGTCGCGCACGGTGCGCGAGCCCGGTCCGTCGAAATTGATCGCGGCGCCCCACGGCGTCCGGTGCCCGGGGTTGAAGAACTCGGGACAGTAGGCATGCAGATGGTTGCCCTCCGGGCCGAAGTGGTTGTAGACCACGTCCAGCAGCACCATCAGCCCGAGCGAGTGCGCGGCATCGACCAGCGCCTTGAGGTCATCCGGCGTGCCGTAGGCCGCGTCCGGGGCGAACGGCAGCACGCCGTCGTACCCCCAATTGCGCCGGCCCGGAAAGTCGGCCAGCGGCATGAGCTCGATGGCGGTGATGCCGAGTTCGGCCAGCTCGCCGAGCCGTTCCCGCGCCGCATCGAAGGAGCCCTCCTGCGTGAAGGCGCCGACGTGCAGTTCGTAGACCACCGCCTCCTCCCACGGGCGGCCGCGCCAGGCGTCGTCGGTCCACCCGAAGCGGTGCGGGTCCATCACGGCGCTCGGGCCGTGCACGTCGTCGGGATTGAATCGCGAGGCCGGATCCGGCACGCGCGAGCCGTTGGCCAGCAGGTAGCTGTATCGGTCGCCGTGCCCTGCCTGCGGCACCAGCAGCCGATGCCAGCCGCGGTGGTCGCGCTCCATCGGCCTGGAGACCGCGCCGCCCCCGGCGGCGCGGTGTTCGAGCACGACGGACGGCTCCGAAGGCGCCCAGAGGGCGAACTCCACCCCGCCACCCCCCGCCTGCACGGTGGCGCCGAACGGCATGTGGTGCGAACGGGTGCTCATGGGGTGCCTCCGGGGTTCATGGCCTCATGCCGGGCCGATTCAACACCGCGAGCGAGCGGCATTGCAGGGGATAGGCCGGCTGCGTCCACGCCGGGGCCGGCGTGGCGGCGTCGACGGTGGCGAGCGGCGGCGCGCTGCCGGCGGTGTCGACCAGCAGCCGCCAGGCCCCATGCGGGGTCGCCGGCAGCGTGAAGGGAATCTCGTCGTGGTGGGCGTTGAACAGCACCAGGAAATCGTCGTCGTGCTGCGCCTCGCCGCGCGGCCCGCGGTCGACGATGCCGCCGCCGGGGATGTACATCGCGATGCAGCGCGCGTTCGCGTCGTTCCAGTTCTCGGGCTGCATCTCCGTGCCGTCGGGCTTGAGCCAGTGCACGTCGGTCACGCTCTCGCCTTCCGCCGGCTGGCCCGCGAAGAACGAACGGCGCCGGAACGATGGATGCGCTCGGCGCAGCGAGATCATGCGTTCGACGAAGCTCGTGAGCGCCGAACTCTCCGGCGAGGGCATCCAGTCGAGCCAGCCGATCTCGTTGTCCTGGCAATAGACATTGTTGTTGCCCTGCTGCGTGTGGCCGCGCTCGTCGCCCGCCAGCAGCATCGGCACGCCCTGCGAGAGCAGCAGCGTGGCCAGCAGGTTGCGCTTCTGCCGCTCGCGCAGCGCGAGCACTTCGGGGTCGTCGGTGGGGCCCTCGGCGCCGCAGTTCCACGAGACGTTGTGGTTGTTGCCGTCGCGGTTGTCCTCGCCGTTGGGCTCGTTGTGCTTGTCGTTGTACGAGACGAGGTCGTGCAGCGTGAAGCCGTCGTGCGCGGTCACGAAGTTGATGCTGGCGGTGGGCTTCTTGCCGGACCAGCCGTACAGGTCCTCGGAGCCGGTGACGCGCCTGGCCATCTCGCCGAGCAGGCCGCCATCGCCCTTCCAGAATCCGCGCATGCCGTCGCGGTACTGGTCGTTCCATTCGGCCCAGCCGAGCGGGAAGTTGCCCACCTGGTAGCCGCCGTGGCCCAGGTCCCAGGGCTCGGCGATGAGCTTCACGCGGTTGAGCGTCGGGTCCTGGCGGATCGCGTCGAAGAAGCCGCCGAGGTTCTCGACCTTGCCCGACTCGCGCGCCAGCGCCGAGGCCAGGTCGAAGCGGAAGCCGTCGACGTGCATCTCCTCGGCCCAGTAGCGCAGCGAGTCCATCACCAGCTGCAGCGCGTGCGGGTGCTCCAGGTTCACGGTGTTGCCGCAGCCGGTGAAGTCGTCGTAGTAGCGGCGGTTGTCGGCGTTGGCGATGTAGTAGGAGGCGTTGTCCACGCCGCGCATCGACAGGGTGGGCCCGAGCTGGTTGCCCTCGCAGGTGTGGTTGTAGACCACGTCGAGGATCACCTCGATGCCTGCCGAATGCAGCGTCTTCACCATCGTCTTGAACTCCTTCACCTTGCCCGAGGCGCTGTAGCGCGTCTCGGGCGCGAAGAAGGCCAGCGTGTTGTAGCCCCAGTAGTTCTGCAGGCCGCGCTCGGCAAGGTGCCGGTCGTTGAGGAAACTGTGCACCGGCAGCAGCTCCACCGTGGTCACGCCCAGGCGCTTGAGGTAGTCGACCACCGGCGCGCAGCCCAGGCCGGCGTAGGTACCGCGCAGCGCGGGCGGCACGTCGGGGTGCGTCATGGTGAAGCCGCGCACGTGCATCTCGTAGATCACCATGTCCTGCCACGGCACGAGGGGGCGGCGGTCGTCTCCCCAGGTGAAGGCGGTCTCGAGCACGCGGCCCTTGGGCATCAGCGGCGCGCTGTCGCGGCGATCGAAGGAAAGGTCCTCGCGCTTGCTGCCCACGGTGTAGCCGTAGAGCGCGTCGCCCCAGCGCAGCTCGCCCGCCAGGTCCTTCGCATACGGGTCGACCAGCAGCTTGTTGGCGTTGAAGCGGTGCCCCTCCTCCGGCTTGTAGGGGCCGTGCACGCGGTAGCCGTAGGCCTGGCCGGGGCGCGCCTCGGGCAGGTAGCAATGCCATACGCCGTCGGTGCGTTCGCGCATCGCGATGCGCTGCAGCTCGTGGCGTCCGCGCTCGTCGAACAGGCACAGCTCGACGCCGCTCGAATGCTGCGAGAACAGGGCGAAATTGACGCCCCCTCCGTCCCAGGTGGCGCCGCGCGGATACGGTCGGCCGGGCCAGACGGCCGTGATCGACGGATTGGGTTTTCGTGTCATTCAGTGCGGCAGGTGATCATTGCCGGGACGCGGGGTGGAACTGTCGACAGTGGTCACGTTCGGCGGCGGCGGCTTGCCGCCCCTGATCTGCCTCGGCCACCAATGTTCGATCTGCGCCTTCGCCCAGTCCTTGCCTGCCAGTCCGAAGGCCAGGGCGAGCGCGAAGACCACGCCGGCGAGGATCACGAGGAAGCTCTCGCGCACGATGTCGCCGCCGACCTTGATCTGGTCGAGCGCGATCAGGATCACGAAAGCCATCACCGCGTACTGCGCCACCTTGCCGAAGAGGGCCGCGTCCTGCATCTGGATGCCGCGGAAGTAGCTCGACACCGCATCGCCCACGAAGCGCGCGAAATAGGAGCCGAAAGCCAGCACCAGCAGCGCCACGAACACGTTCGGCACGAACCAGACGATGCGCCCGAGCAGGTCGGCGATGTAGCTCAGCCCCATGCCGTTGAAGGCGATGAGCAGCGAGGCGAAGATCACCAGCCAGTACGCGAGGATGCCGAACAGGCTGCTGGTGTCCCCCGCGAGCCCGCCCTGGCGCAGGAAGTTGTCGAGCCCCGCGCGCTCGGTCAGCACGTTGAAGTTGACGGCGCGCAGCGCCCTGGTCACCGCGAAGCGCACCGCCTTGGCGACCAGCCAGCCGGCGATGACCACGACCACCGCGATCAGCAGGCGCGGCACGAAGGCGCCGACCTGGTAGAGGATGGCGCGCAGCGGCTCCAGGTGAATGCCGAAGTTTTCCATGGTGTGAGCTCCCTTGGGGTTGCGTCGACAACGTCAGGCGCGGGACGGTTGGATGAGCGCGAGCACGCCTTGCAGCGGCACCTGCGCCCAATCGACACGGTTGTCGAGTTCGTAGCGCAACTCGTAAAGGGCTTTCTCGAGTTCGAACAGCGCGAGCAGTTCGCCGTCGAGCGCCCCGCCGTAGCCCGCCAGGAAAGCTTCGCGCGTCGCCTGCTCCCACGCGACGGCCGGGGCGGCCAGCCGCTCGGCCTCGTCGGGGTTCTGCGCCACCCGGCGCAGCGCCGACCAGCGCGCGTAGTTGAACGAGCGCAGCATGCCGGCCACGTCGCGCAGCGGCGAGCTCTTGGTGCGTCGCTCCTCGAAGCTGCGCGCGGGCTCGCCCTCGAAATCGATGATGACGAAGTCGTTGTCCTTCACCAGCACCTGGCCGAGGTGGTAATCGCCGTGGTAGCGGCTCTTGATGCCGGTGCCTTCCACCGGCCGTCTCGCCTCGATGCCGGCCTGCAGCGTGCCGGACGCCGCGAGCAGCGTGCGGGCGTCGGCCTGCACCGTGGGCGGCAGCAGGTCGAGCCGTTCGCGCAGCAGCGCGAGCGTTGCCTCAGCGTCGCTCGCGGCATGGGCCTTGAACCCGGCGAAGTCGGCAGACGCCAGCGGCTCGGGGTCGAATGCGGCGGCGCCCGTGCGCACGGCGAGCGCCTGGTGCAGCTCGGCCGTGCGGCGGCCCAGCGTGGCCATCAGCGCGAGGAAGCCGCCGTGCACCTCCGACACGGCGGGCGCGCCGCCGTCGGTGGTGGCCACGTCGCGCAGGAAGCGCTCGAGGTAGCCGAGCGTGTAGTCCCAGCCGTCGCCCTGGTTGGACACGTAGCTCTGCACCATGGCGAGCGTGATCGTGCGGCCGTCGTTCGCCATGTACTCGAGCGCGCCGAGCACCGGCACGCAGTGCGGGTAGCGCGCCACCTCGGTCAGGAAGCGGCCCATCTCCAGCTCGGGGTTGATGCCTTCGCGCACGTGCCGATAGCCCTTGAGGAACAGGGTCTCGTCCAGCGTGACCACCGTGTTGCTGCTCACGCCGCTCGGGCGGCCCACAGGCAGCGCGTCGATGTCGGCGCCGACTTGCGCGAAGGCCGCCGTCGGCTTGAAGACCAGCCTGCCGTTCGCCGTCGCAAGCTCGGTCCCCTTGCCGATGGCACGCACCAGCTCGCGGCAGAAGGCCTCGTCGTAGAAGGCGTCGCCCATCAGCCCGACCTGCGCCTGCTGCCGCACCTTCGCGATCGCGGCCTGCGCCACGCCGGCCATGCGCTCCTCGTCGCGCTCTTCCCACGCCAGCGCGAGCGGCATGAAGTAGGCGGCGCCGCCGGGCGGGCCGTCGAGGTCCAGCAGCGGCAGCATCCAGCTCAGGCCGCCGACCTCCCACACGGCATGGTCCACCAGCCGCGCGCGCCCGATGGCCGTGCCCTTGGAGGCATACCAGCGCTGGATCTCGATGTGGCGCGGCAGGATCTCCAGCTCGAACTGGTTGCGCATGCGTTCGGCCATGTTGATGCGCCAGGGCATCACGCGGTCGCGGAAGAAGCTGGTCCAGCCGTCGAACAGCACCAGCGTGGGCCACTCCTGCAGCGCCACGCCTTCCTGGTGCCAGCTCGGCGCATCGGCCTCGGCGGCGAGCTTGAACCAGTAGAAGCCGTACGAAGCCAGCGTGAGCAGGTACGGCAGCTCGCCGATGGGCGGGAACGGTGCGCGCCCCAGCATCTCGATGGGCACGAAACCCTTGAACTCCGACAGGTCCAGCTCCACCGGCTGGGCCGCGCGCGACAGGTTGAACACCGTCAGCACCACGTCGCTGTCGTACTCGCTCAGGTAGGCCAGGATCTTGCGGTTGCCGGGCTTCAGGAAGCGGCGCCTGCCGCGCCCGAAGGCGTGGCTGGTCTTGCGCACGGCGAGCATGCGCCGGGTCCAGTTGAGCAGCGAGCTGCTGTCGCGCGCCTGGGCCTCGACGTTGAGCGCCTCGTAGCCGAACATCGCGTCCATGATCGGCTGCAGGTAGAGGCGCTGCGGGTCGGCGCGCGAGAAGCCCGCGTTGCGGTCGGGGCTCCATTGCATCGGGGTGCGCACGCCATTGCGGTCGCCCACGAACACGTTGTCGCCCATGCCGATTTCGTCGCCGTAGTAGATGATGGGCGAGCCCGGCATGGACAGCAGCATGCCGTTCATGAGCTTCACGCGATCGGGGTCGTTCTCCATCAGCGGCGCGAGCCGGCGGCGGATGCCCAGGTTGATGCGCGCGCGCATGTCGGCGGCGTACATGGTGTACATGTAGTCGCGCTCCTTGCTGGTCACCATCTCGAGCGTCAGCTCGTCGTGGTTGCGCAGGAAGATGGCCCACTGGCAGCCCTCGGGGATGTCGGGCGTCTGCGCCATGATCTCGACGATCGGGTGCCGGTCTTCCTGTGCGATGGCCATGTACATGCGCGGCATCAGCGGGAAGTGGTAGGCCATGTGGCACTCGTCGCCGTCGCCGAAATACTCGCGCACGTCCTCGGGCCACATGTTGGCCTCGGCCAGCAGGAAGCGGTTGCGGTACTGCGCATCGATGGCCGCGCGCAGCCGCTTGATCACCGCATGGGTCTCGGGCAGGTTCTCGTTGCTGGTGCCGTCGCGCTCCACGAGGTAGGGAATGGCGTCGAGCCGGAAGCCGTCCACGCCCATGTCGAGCCAGAAGCGCATGGTCTTGAAGATGGCTTCCATCACCGCCGGGTTGTCGAAGTTCAGGTCGGGCTGGTGGCTGAAGAAGCGGTGCCAGAAGTACTGCTTGGCCACCGGGTCCCAGGTCCAGTTCGACGTCTCGGTGTCGGTGAAGATGATCCGCGTTCCCTGGTAGATCTGGTCGGTGTCGCTCCACACGTAGAAATTGCGCTCGGGCGAGCCGGGCGGTGCGAGCCGCGCGGCCTTGAACCAAGGGTGTTCGCTCGAGGTGTGGTTGATGACCAGCTCGGTGATCACGCGCAGGCCCCGCTTGTGCGCCTCGGCCAGCATCTCGCGGAAGTCGTCGAGCGTGCCGTACTGCGGGTGCACGTCCTCGTACTCGGAGATGTCGTAGCCGTCGTCGCGCAGCGGCGAGGGGTAGAAGGGCATCAGCCAGATGGTGTTGACGCCCAGCTCCTTCACGTAGTCGAGCTTGGCGGTCACGCCCTTGAAGTCGCCCATGCCGTCGTTGTTGGAGTCGAAGAAGGCCTTGACGTTGAGCTGGTAGATCACGGCGTCGCGGTACCACAGCGGATCGTCGCTGTTGTCGATCTCGACGGTTTCGAGTGCGATGTGCGAGACGGGTGCATTCATGGGCCGGCGACCTCCTCACAGGAAATAATCGAAGTCGCGCTCGTCGCCATGGCGCCGGCGGACCACGAAGATGTGTGCGGGCACGCTGCGCGGATCGAGCCGCACGTAGTGCCAGTCGCCCTGCCAGGTGAAGCGCTGGCCGCTCAGCAGGTCGTGCATCTGGAAGGCCCGCGAGGAAGGAACGCCGACGCTGCCGGGTTCCAGCCCGAGCCAGCCCGACTGCGGCTCGTGTGGATCGAGGTTGACGACGGTGACGATCACGTTGAGGCCGTCCGGCGATTCCTTGGCATAGGCCAGCAGCCGGTCGTTGTCGATGTGCAGGAAGCGCAGGCTCCGGTCCCGCTGCAGCGCCGGGTTCTCGCGGCGGATGCGGTTCACCCGCGCGATGAAGGGGGCGAGGCTCGCGGGATCATCGTGGTTCCAGTGGCGCAGCTGGTACTTCTCGGAGTCGAGGTATTCCTCGCTGCCGGGTCCGCGCGGCAGGTGCTCGCGCAACTCGTAGGCCGGCCCGTAGATGCCGTAGTTGGCCGCCAGGGTGGCCGCCAGCACGAGCCTGGCCATGAACACTGCGGGCTCGCCGGTCTGCAGCTGCTCGTGCAGGATGTCGGGCGTGTTGGGCCAGGCATTCGGGCGGAAGTAGTCGATGCCGGGGGCGCTCGAAAGCTCGGTGAAGTACTCCTGCAGCTCCTGCTTGGTGTTGCGCCAGGTGAAGTAGGTGTACGACTGCGAGAAGCCCAGCTTCGCGAGCCGGTGCATCACCTTGGGCCGCGTGAAGGCCTCGGCAAGGAAGATGGTGTCCGGGTGCTCGCGCTTCACCTCGCCGATGGCCCACTCCCAGAACGGGAAAGCCTTGGTGTGCGGGTTGTCCACCCGGAAGATGCGCACGCCCTCCCCGATCCAGTGGTCGATCACGCTCTTGAGCTCGGCCCACAGCTCGCGCCATTCCTTGCACTCGAAGTTGAACGGATAGATGTCCTGATATTTCTTGGGCGGGTTCTCGGCGTATTGCACGCTGCCGTCCGGGCGCCAGCGGAACCAGTCGGGATGCTCCTTCACGTAGGGATGGTCGGGTGCGCACTGGAAGGCGATGTCGAGCGCGATCTCGAGGCCGTGTTCCGCGGCGCGTGCAAGCAGCCGCCGGAAGTCTTCGGGCGTGCCGAGCGCCGGAAGGATCGACTTGTGCCCGCCTTCTGCCGCCCCGATGGCCCATGGGCTCCCCACGTCTTCGGGGCCGCTGGCGAGCGCGTTGTTGGGGCCCTTGCGCTGCACGCGGCCGATCGGGTGGATCGGCGGGAAGTACAGCACGTCGAATCCCATCGCCGCGATGGCCGGCAGGCGTGCTTCGACATCCTTGAAGGTGCCGTGCACGCCCGGCTGGGGACTGGTGGAGCGCGGGAACAACTCATACCAGGTGCTGAAGCGCGCGCGCTCCCTGTCGACGGCCAGCGGCAGCTCGATGGGGTAGCGCGCCTCATGCCGCCTGTCGGGATGGCGGCGCACGAGCGCGGCATATTCCTCGTCGAGCGCCAAAGCCTTGAGCGAACCGATGTCGCAGCCGGGATCGGCCGCCATGGCGTCGAGCTCGGTCGCCCAGCGCTGCAGCTCGATGCGGTCGGTACCCTCCGCCCGCGCGGCGGCGGCGGCGATTTCGAGCGCACCGATCTGGGCCGCGATGCGCACGTCGGCGGGATCGACGCGCCGCGTGAGTTCGTGGTGCCACGAGTCGAAGGAATCCACCCACGCAACGCAGGTGTAGACGTAGCGACCGAGGGACGGCGGCGAGAACGCGGCCTCCCACACGTCGTTGCCGAGCGGCTTCATCGGTACTTCGCGGAAGTCGGCCTGCTCGTGCGCGCGCCAGCACAGCTGCACCCGCAGCACGTCGTGCCCGTCGGTGAAGCAATGGGCGCGAACCCGGACCCGCTCGCCGACGACGCACTTGACGGGAAATCGCCCGTTGTCCACGCATGGCAGGACGGCATCGATCACGGCGCGCACGGCGCCCTTCTCGATGTCTGCCGCCGCGGGTACGGGACGCGTCGCAAAGATGTTCTTCATGAGGCGCTGTGCTCCAGGATCAGCGTGGACAACGGCGGCAGCGTCAGGCACACCGATTGCCTTCGGCCGTGCGAACGCACGGGGGCCGCTTCGACGCCCCCGAAATTGCCCCAGCCGGAGCCGCCGAATTCGGTGGCGTCGGTGTTGATGAGCTCGCGCCAGTGGCCGCCGAGCGGCACGCCCAGCAGGTAGTTGGTGCGCGGCACCGGGGTCATGTTGCTCACGACGAGCAGCGGCGGACTGCCGTCGCTCGCCTTGCGCAGGAACGCGAACACGCTGGCGTCGGCATCGTCGGCAGCAATCCATTCGAATCCCGGCGACGAGAAATCCAGCTGATGGAGCGCGGGCGCGCCGCGGTAGACGTGGTTGAGCCGGGCCACCAGGCGCTGCAGCCCGCCGTGCCCCTCGAGCTCGCACACCCACCACTCGAGCTCGCCGTCGTGCGTCCATTCACGGCGCTGGCCGAATTCACCGCCCATGAAGAGCAGCTTCTTGCCCGGATGCGCCCACATGAAACCGAACAGCGCGCGCAGGTTGGCGAACTGCTGCCATTCGTCGCCCGGCATCTTGTTGAGCAGCGACCCCTTGCCATGCACCACCTCGTCATGCGAGAGCGGCAGCACGAAGTTCTCGTGAAAGGCGTACACCAGCGAGAAGGTCAGCTTGTGGTGGTGGTACTTGCGATGGACCGGCTCTTCCTTCATGTACGCTAGCGCGTCGTGCATCCAGCCCATGTTCCATTTCTCGCCGAAGCCGAGGCCGTCCATGTCGGTGGGCCGCGATACGCGCGGCCACGCGGTCGATTCCTCCGCCACCGTGATGGCGTCGGGGTGCTCGCGATAGACCGCCCGGTTCAGCGTCTGGATGAAATCGATCGCCTCCAGGTTCTCCCGGCCGCCGTGGCGATTGGGAATCCATTCGCCATGCCCGCGCGCGTAGTCGAGATAAAGCATCGAGGCGACGGCATCCACGCGCAGGCCGTCGACGTGGTACAGGTCGAGCCAGAACAGGCCGGAAGACACCAGGAAGCTGCGCACTTCGGGCCGGCCGTAGTTGAAGATGCTTGAATTCCATTCCGGATGGAAACCCTGGCGCGGATCGGCATGTTCATAGAGGTGCGTACCGTCGAAATACGCAAGGCCGTGCTCGTCCGTCGGAAAGTGCGAAGGCACCCAGTCGAGCAGCACGCCGATGCCCTGCTGGTGCAGGTGATCGACGAGGTACATGAAGTCCTGCGGCGAGCCGAAGCGCGACGTGGGCGCGAAGTAGCCGGTGGTCTGGTAGCCCCACGAGCCGTAGAACGGATGCTCGGTCACGGGCATGAGCTCCACGTGCGTGAAGCCCATCTCGTTCACATAGGCGGCGAGCTGGCGCGCGAGCTCCCGGTAGTCCAGGAACCGCCCGTCGCGGCGGCGCCATGAGCCAAGATGCACCTCATAGACCGACATCGGGGCGTCGAGCGCATTGCGCGAGCCGCGCGTGGACATCCACTGCGCGTCCGCCCATTCGTACGAAAGCTCGCAGATGCGCGATGCGGTCGCGGGTGGCGGCTCGGCACTGAAGGCGACCGGGTCGGCCTTGTCCACCGAGTAGCCGCCGTAGCGGGATCGAATGCGGTATTTGTAGGCCTGGCCGATGGTGGCATTGGGAGCATGGCCTTGCCATATGCCGGTGCCATCGGCACTGGGCCTCAGCGGATCGGCATCGCCGGACCAGTAGTTCCAGTCTCCCACTACCGACACCGACTCTGCATTCGGCGCCCACACGGCGAAATGGGCGCCGCCCTCTTTGGAGGGATGGCAACCCAGCACGTCATACAGGCGGGAGTGGGTCCCCTCGCGGAAAAGATGGACGTCTTGCTCGTTCTGGAGTGAATGATTCAACGGCACCGGCAACCCTCGGATTGAAGCCGGCGGAACGATGGTCAAGGAACGACGTCGGTTTCCGCAGGGCTTGGTGCCAATCTGCAGCGAGCCAAGGCAGCGCAGGTACGGCCTGCACCGCCTCGTCTTGTCGGAGAGTTGCCTGTTCGCCGGGGTTTCGCTTCGCGCAGCGTGCAGGACATTTGGCATAACGCCTGGTGCCCGGGGCGACGCCGCGCACTGGAAAGGGGCGCTCAGCGCGCAATCGGAATGATGGGCGGAGGCCTAATGACTTACTGCGCAGTCTTGTCCTGCGGCTGGTCGTGCGGCAGCGGCTCGGCATCGAAGCGCTCGAACCCGCAGTAGCAGAGAAAGTGGCGATTGGCGGCTCGGCCGAACAGCGTCATGCCGAGCTTGCCTGCCAGCTCGTGCCCCATCGCGGTGACGCCATTGCGCGAGGCGATGATCGGCACACCCATGTGGGCCGACTTCATCACCATCTCGCTCGTCAGACGCCCTGTCGTGTAGAAGACCTTGTCGCCACCGTCGACGCCATGGACCGCCATCCACCCTGCGATGGTGTCAATGGCGTTGTGCCTTCCGACGTCTTCCACGAACACCAGCATGTCGGTTCCGCGGAACAGCGCACAGCCGTGCACCGACCCTGCGTGCCGATGCACGCTGTTGCGCGATCTCATCAGTTCGAGAATCCGCAGCAGCGTGCCTTGGGCGATGCGTGCCGATTGCGCCGGCGGCAGGCGGACGGAGGCGAGCTGGGCCATCGCATCGCCGAAAACGGTGCCTTGTCCGCAACCTGTCGTCACGACCCGGCGCGCGGTCTTCTCCCCGAGTCTGGCGACGCCGCGATGCGACTTCACGGCGGCCGCATCCACGCTCCAGTCGACATCGATGCTCTCGATGTCGCTTGCGCGCTGGATCAGGTCCTGATTCAGCAGATAGCCCAACACCAGCAGCTCCGGCGAGGCGCCCAAGGTCATCAGCGTGACGAGCTCGCGCTTGTCCACGAAAACGGTCAACGGCCGCTCCGCCGGAATATCGATGTCGCGCCGTTCTCCGTGCTGGTCGACGATCTCGATCCGGCGCAACAGCGGGCTGCGCGCCTGGTTCAGGCGAGGCGTGCCGGCACGCGTGGAGAGCTGTACCGCATCAAAGGCCAGCGGCGCTTCGTCTTCAGGTGGGGCCATGCAGGAATCCTACGCCACCGGACTGCCGCGACATGCCGGATCCGCGGGCCTCCCGTCGAAGGGGATACTTCTCGCAGGCTTTCGTGCCATCGGCTATCGTTCGTTCGATGCCTTCCTCGGACACTCCTGCCGCCAACGGCCGCCCGGCGCTCGACGTCGCGGTGGTCATGCGCCGCGAGCGCCTGCACGGCCCCTCGAGCCACTGGCAGCCCTGGCGCTGGACGCTCGACAGCGTGCTGCCCGACGAGCCCGGCTTCGGCACCGAGCCGCGCCTGCTGCGCAATGACGGCGGCGAGCAGCACTGGCTGCATCCCGGCTTCAAGGTCGAGCTGTTCCGCGACGAGGCCGAGGGCTACCACCTCAACGCGATCACGCCAACGCCGTGCTGGTTCGTGCTGTGGCGCATGGACGAGGAGGCAACGCTCGCGTCCGAGCCCATCCCCCGACCGGTCGTGGTGACTCTGAGCTACTACGAGGCCGGGCGCTGGCTCGATGCGCAGGAAACGGTAGAACAGGTTCCGGCACCTGCAGAGGTGGTCGACTGGGTGCGCGCCTTCGTGGACGAGCACTACGTGATCGAACCCAAGCGCCGCCGGCGGCCCGAGAGCTTCCGGTCGCTGGTCGACCGTTTCGGCAACGCCGCGAGCGTGACGACCGAGAAGAAGCGCGGGCGGGGCGCTGGCGATGTCTGAGGGTTTTCTCGGACGGTGGTCGCGCCGCAAGCAGGAGGTGCGGGCGGCCGAGACCGCCGTGGAAGAGAAGGCCCCGCCGGCAGCGGCACCTGTTCCGACGCCAGCGGCGGCACCCGCCCCCGTCGCGGAGGCTGCCGCCCTGCCCCCGGCGGGTGAACAGGAAGCTCCGCCGCCACTGACGCTCGCCGACGTGGACGAGCTGGGCATCGAGTCGGACTACAAGCCCTTCCTGGCCAGGGAAGTCGCGCCCGAGGTCAAGAACGCGGCCTTGCGCAAGCTCTTTTCCGATCCGCATTTCAACGTGATGGACGGCCTCGACACCTACGTCGACGACTATTCCCGATCCACCCCCGTGCCCGAGAGCGTGCTGCGCCAGATGGCGAGCGCCAAGTTCCTCAAGCTCTTCGACGAGGTGCCCGAGGACACTCCCCCGGAAACCCCCGACGACGCCGAGGCAGCGAAAGTGGCACAGTCCAGGGAATGTGAAACGCTTCCCAGCCCGCCGGTTGCCGAAATGCAGCCCGCCAGCCAAGAAACCGATGACCACCACGCTGATTTGCGACTGCAACCAGACGATGCCGCTGAAGCCGAAGACCCTCGGCGCGGCACTGGCTGAAACGCTTCCGCTGCATTCGTCGCTGTGCCGCCGCGAGGCGACTTCCTTCCAGCGCGCCATCCAGTCCGGCGACGAGGTCGTGGTCGCCTGCACCCAGGAAAAGCGGCTCTTCGGCGAACTCGCCACGCAGACGCCCGACGCGACCTCGCCGGTCCGCTTCATCAACATCCGCGAGACGGGCGGCTGGAGCCGCGACGCCAAGAGCGCGATGCCGAAAATCGCCGCGCTGCTGGCCGCCGCCAGCCTGCCCGAGCCGGAGCCCGTCCCGACCGTGAGCTACACCAGCCAGGGCCGCCTGCTGATCATCGGTCCGCTCGACGAAGCCGAGCGCGCCGCGGCGCTGGTCGGCGACACGCTCGACGTGACCTTGTTCGCGCAGGGTCCCGGTGCGGGCGGCGGCGCCCAGGCGCGCCGCTGGCCGGTGATTGCCGGGCGCATCGATACGCTCACCGGCTGGCTCGGCGCCTTCACGCTGCACTGGACGCGCGACAACGCGATCGACCTCGACCTGTGTACCCGCTGCAACGCCTGCGTCGTCGCCTGCCCCGAGCAGGCCATCGCGCTGGACTACCAGATCGACAACGCGCGCTGCACCTCGCACCGCGATTGCGAGCGCGCCTGCAGCGCGGCGGGCGCCATCGATTTCAGCCGCAAGCCCCAGGCGCTCGATGCGGCGTTCGACCTCGTGCTCGACCTTGGCCCCGCGCCGCTCATCGACTGGCACGCGCCGCCGCAGGGCTACTTCCACCTGTCCGGCGGCGTCGCGCACGCCGATGGCCTGCAGACGCTGCTGCGCGTGCGCGAACTGGTCGGGGAATTCGAGAAACCCAAGTTCTTCGACTACAAGCAGAAGCTCTGCGCGCACAGCCGCAACGAGGTGGTCGGCTGCAATGCCTGCGTCGACGTGTGCTCGGCCCATGCCGTGAGCAGCGACAAGGAACGCCAGCGCATCGTGGTCAACCCGAACCTGTGCGTGGGCTGCGGCGCCTGCACCACGGTGTGCCCGACGGGCGCGCTGGGTTACACCTACCCGCGCGCGCCCGACCAGGGGCTCAAGCTGCGCAAGCTGCTCGCCACCTATGCATCGGCGGGCGGCCGCGACGCCGCGCTGCTGCTGCACAGCCAGGAAGGCGGCCAGGCGCTGCTCGAGCAACTCGGCCGACAGGCGCAGCTCGGCAAGGCGCAGGGCGTTCCGGCGCAGGTGATCCCCGTGGGCCTCTTTCATGCGGCCAGCACCGGCATCGACCTGTGGCTGAGCGCGATCGCCTTCGGCGCCTCGCAGGTGGCGGTGCTTTGCACCGGAGAGGAAGCGCCGCAGTACCTCGCGGCACTCAGGCAGCAGATGGACATCGCGCAGGCGCTGTTGCTGGGCCTGGGCTACACCGGCACGCACTTCCGCGTGATCGAAGCCGACTCGCCCGCCGTTCTGGATGCCGCGCTGGCCAGCTTGCGCGCGACCACGCAGCGCGTGCCGGCCGCCCCCGCCCGCTTCGCCGTCGGTGCCGACAAGCGCGACCGGCTCGAGATGGCGCTCGACCACCTGATGGGCACGGCGCCCGCCCTGCAGACGCAGCTCGACGCACCGCTGGCTTTCGGGTTGCCGGCAGGATCGCCCCTGGGCGCCATCGCGGTCGACAAGGACAAGTGCACGCTGTGCCTGGCCTGCGTCGGCGCCTGCCCGTCGGGCGCGCTGCTGGACAGCCAGAGCGCACCGCAGCTGCGCTTCATCGAAAAGAACTGCGTTCAATGCGGCTTGTGCGAGACCACATGCCCCGAAGACGCCGTCTCGCTCTTGCCGCGCCTGCTGGCTGCGCCCGAGCGCAAGCAGCAGGTGCTTCTGAACGAGGCCAGGCCCTGGGTCTGCATCCGCTGCAGCAAGCCCTTCGGTACGCAGAAGGCGATCGAGGCCATGCTCGGCAAGCTGGCCGGGCATGCGATGTTCCAGGGCGAAGCGCTGGAGCGCCTCAAGATGTGCAGCGACTGCCGCGTCATCGACCTCTACAGTGCCACCAACGAAGTGAAGATCGCCCCGCTATGAGCCAGACCTTTCCCGCCTCTTCCGCACTCGACGAGGAGGTGGCCCGGGCGGAGCTCTACGGCCTGCTGGCGCGGCTCTGGTACGCCGCACCCGATGCCGGGCTGCTGGAGGCCTTCCAGGTGGCGCCCACCGAGGCGCCGGCCGCGGGCGCCTTTCTCGAGGAACCGTGGCGCCAGCTGGTCGGCATCGCGCGCGACACGAGCGCGGCCGCCGCGCACGACGAATACGACGCGCTCTTCGGCGGCATCGGCAAGCCCGAGGTCTTCCTCTTCGGCTCGCACTACCTGAGCGGCTTTCTCAACGACAAGCCACTCGTGCAGTTGCGCAACGACCTCGACCGGCTGGGCCTGGCGCGCACCGAGACCACCTGCGAGACCGAGGACCACATCGCCTGCCTGTTCGAGGTCATGCGCTACCTGATCGCCGGCGAAGACGCAGCGGTCGCCAACCTCACGCAGCAGCAGGCCATCTTCTCGAAGCACATCCAGCCCTGGCTGCCAGCCCTGTGCGAGGCCGTGTCGCAGCATCCGAAGGCGCGGTTCTACGCGGCGCTCGCCGTCTTCACGCGCGCGTTCGGCGACGTCGAGGCACAAGCCTTCGACATGCTGGCCTGAGGCAACGGAACGCAAGGGCTATTCAGGTTGCTCACCGGTTGCTGCTGGTCTAGTATTTGTAAGGGCGGACGGGTTTTCTTCTCTCGTCGGGCCCAGCCACTCCAGGGGTCAGCATGCAGGACAGCAAAAATACCGGCCTCGAGCCGGCATCCCGTCGGGGATTCTTCCTCGGTGCCGCAACGGCCGGCGTCGCCGCAGTGGCCGTCACGGCGCTTCCGAAGGTGGTGCAGACGCCCGTCGCCGCCCCCTCCCCCCTGCCACCCGCGCCTGAAAACGGCGGCGGCTATTCCCTGAGCGAGCACGTCAAGCGCTACTACGCGACCGCTTCAGCCTGAGGAGTACCTGTTGTGCTTCTGACCAAAAAATCCCCAGGCACCGCGAGTCAACCTGCCTCCGGCGCGTCCACCCACGCGTCGCCCTTCGTCCACAGCCTTCGGCGCGGCCTCGCGAACGCGCTGCCGACGATGGACCGGCGCGCCTTCCTGCGGCGCTCCGGCCTCGGTGTCGGTGTGGGCCTGGCCGCCAGCCAGCTCACGCTGATTCAGAAAGCCAAGGCCGCTGACGGCAAGCCCGCGGCCATCGGCGCCGGCAAGATCGAGGTGAAGCGCACCGTGTGCTCGCACTGCTCGGTCGGCTGCGCGTCCGACGCCGTGGTCGAGAACGGCGTGTGGGTCCGGCAGGAACCCGTGTTCGACTCGCCCATCAACCTCGGCGCCCACTGCGCCAAGGGCGCCGCGTTGCGCGAACACGGCCATGGCGAATATCGCCTGCGCTACCCGATGAAGCTCGTCAACGGCAAGTACGAGCGCATCAGCTGGGACACAGCGCTCGACGAAATCACGGCCAAGCTCAAGGAGCTCACCAAGGCCAGCGGGCCCGACGCGATCTACTGGATCGGTTCGAGCAAGCACAGCAACGAGCAGTCGTACCTGCTGCGCAAGTTCGTGAGCTTCTTCGGCAGCAACAACTGCGACCACCAGGCGCGCATCTGCCACTCGACCACGGTCGCGGGCGTGGCGAATACATGGGGCTACGGCGCCATGACCAATTCGTACAACGACATGCGCAACGCGAAGGTCGCGATGTACATCGGCTCGAATGCGGCCGAGGCGCACCCCGTGAGCATGCTGCACATGCTGCACGCCAAGGAACACGGCTGCAAGATGATCGTGGTCGACCCACGCTTCACCCGCACCGCGGCCAAGGCCCACGAATACGTGCGCATCCGCTCGGGCTCGGACATCGCGTTCCTGTTCGGCATCCTGCACCACATCTTCAAGAACGGCTGGGAAGACAAGCGCTACATCAACGACCGTGTCTACGGCATGGACGAGGTGCGCGCGGACGTCATGAGCAAGTGGACGCCCGACAAGGTCGAAGAGGCCTGCGGCGTCGGCGAAGCCCAGGTATTGAAGATCGCGACCATGCTGCACGAGAACCGCCCCGGCACCGTGGTCTGGTGCATGGGCCAGACGCAGCACACCATCGGCAATGCCATCGTGCGGGCTTCGTGCATCCTCCAGCTGGCGCTCGGCAACGTCGGCACGTCGGGCGGCGGCACCAACATCTTCCGCGGGCATGACAACGTGCAGGGCGCGACCGACGTCGGCCCGAACCCCGATTCGCTGCCGGGCTACTACGGCCTGGTCGAAGGGTCGTGGAAGCACTTCGCCGCCACCTGGGGCGTGGACTTCGAATGGATCAAAGGCCGCTTCGCATCGCCCGCGATGATGAGCAAGCCCGGCATCACGGTGTCGCGCTGGATCGACGGCGTGCTCGAGAAGAACGAGCTGATCGACCAGGACTCGAACCTGCGCGGCGTCTTCTACTGGGGCCATGCGCCCAACTCGCAGACCCGCGGCCTCGAGATGAAGCGGGCGATGGACAAGCTCGATCTGCTCGTCGTCGTCGACCCCTATCCGTCGGCCACGGCCGCGATGGCCGCGATGCCGGGCAGGCCCGAAGACGCCAATGCGAACCGCGCGGTCTACCTGCTGCCCGCGTGCACGCAGTTCGAAACCAGCGGATCGGTGACGGCGTCGAACCGGTCGGTCCAATGGCGCGAGAAGGTGATCGAGCCGCTGTGGGAAAGCCGCAGCGACCACATGATCATGCAGCAGTTCGCCGACCGGCTGGGCTTCGGCAAGGAGCTCAGCAAGAACTACAAGATGCAGAAGGTCAAGGGCATGGACGAGCCCGTGCCGGACGACATCCTGCGCGAGATCAACAAGTCCTGCTGGGCCGTCGGCTACTCGGGCCAGAGCCCCGAGCGGCTGCAGGCGCACATGCGCAACATGGCCGCCTTCGACGTGCGCACGCTCAAGGCCAAGGGCTCCGTCAAGGACAAGGTCAACGGCTACGACATCTCGGGGGACTACTTCGGACTGCCCTGGCCCTGCTACGGCACGCCCGAGCTGAAGCATCCCGGCTCGCCCAACCTCTACGACACGTCCAAGCACGTGATGGATGGGGGCGGCAACTTCCGCGCGAACTTCGGTGTCGAGCGCAATGGCAAGAACCTTCTGGCCGAAGACGGCTCGTACTCGCTCGGCGCCGACATCACCACGGGCTATCCCGAACTGGACCACGTGTTGCTCAAGAAGCTCGGGTGGTGGGACGAGCTCACCGAGGCCGAGAAGCCCAAGGCGGAAGGCAAGAACTGGAAGACCGACAGCTCGGGCGGCATGATCCGCGTGTTCATGAAGAACCACGGCTGCCACCCCTTCGGCAATGCCAAGGCGCGAGCCGTCGTGTGGAATTTTCCGGATGGCATTCCGCAACACCGCGAGCCGCTCTACGGCACGCGTCCCGACCTGGCCGCGAAGTACCCGACCCACGACGACAAGATGGCCTTCTGGCGCCTGCCCACGCTCTACAAGACCGTCCAGCAGAAGAACATCGCCGACAAGATCGCCGAGAAATTCCCCTACATCATGACCTCGGGCCGGCTCGTGGAATACGAGGGCGGCGGCGAGGAAACACGCTCCAACCCCTGGCTGGCCGAGCTGCAGCAGGAGATGTTCATCGAGATCAATCCGAAGGTGGCGGCCGAGAAGAACATCCGCAACGGCGAGCGTGTCTGGGTGCACACGCCCACCGGCGCCAAGCTCGACGTGCAGGCTCTGGTGACCGAGCGCGTCGGGCCCGACACGGTGTTCATGCCCTTTCACTTCTCGGGCCGCTGGCAGGGCCAGGACCTGCTCGCCTACTACCCGAAGGGCGCGGCGCCCGTCGTGCGCGGCGAGGCCATCAACACCGGCACGACCTACGGCTACGACAGCGTCACCATGATGCAAGAGACCAAGACCACTGTCTGCAACATCGAGAAAGCATGAGGAATCACCATGGCAAGAATGAAATTCGTCTGTGATTCCGAGCGCTGCATCGAGTGCAACGGCTGTGTCACGGCCTGCAAGAACGAGAACGAGGTGCCCTGGGGCGTGAATCGCCGCCGCGTGGTCACGCTCAATGACGGCCTGCCGGGCGAGAAATCGATCTCGGTGGCCTGCATGCATTGCTCCGACGCACCCTGCATGGCGGTGTGCCCCGTGCAATGCTTCTACCGCACCGAAGAAGGCGTGGTGCTGCACGACAAGGACGTGTGCATCGGCTGCGGCTACTGCTCGTACGCCTGCCCCTTCGGCGCGCCGCAATTCCCGTCGCAAGGCACCTTCGGCGCACGCGGCAAGATGGACAAGTGCACCTTCTGCGCCGGCGGCCCCGAAGCCAACGGCTCCGAAGCCGAGTTCGAGAAGTACGGCCGCAACCGCCTGGCCGAAGGCAAGCTGCCGGCCTGTGCCGAGATGTGCTCGACCAAGGCGCTGCTGGCCGGCGACGGCGACGTGGTGGCCGACATCTTCCGCACCCGCGTCGTGCAACGCGGCACGGGCGCCGAAGTCTGGGGCTGGGGCACGGCCTATGGCTCGCAGCAGGCCGGCACGCCGACTACCGGAGGCACCAAGTGAAGCGCGCGGTCGCGACCCTCGTCGTGCTCGCTTCGGGCGCGATGCTGCTTGCGGCCTGCACCGAGAAGCCGCAGACGAACGCGGAGGGCGTCAAGCACGATGCAGTGCCCTGGAGCGGCACCGGCACGCAGGCCAACACCGGCACGGCCTTCACCGCGCCCGGCTGGAAGGTGGGCGACAAGACGGCGTGGGAGCAGCAGATCAAGGTTCGCTCCAACGGGCAGAACGAGTACATCCGAGAAAACTGAACCGGAGGCCGCATGAGCGTCACCATTCGCACCAGGCGGGCGTTCCACGCGCTGTTGGCGACCGCGCTCCTGGGCTGTGCGGCGGTGGCGCTGGCCCAGGACGCCAACCCGGCCGCGAGCGGCGCCGTCGCGGCTTCGCCCGCCCCTGCTTCGCCTGCTTCCGCTTCCACCGCCGCTGCCGCACCGAAGGCCGAGGGCGGCATCCGCAGCCAGAACATCTTCGAGGTCAAGCCCGAGGCCAGCGCCGACCCGAACTACCTCAACCAGACCAACGGCGAGCGCAACAAGGTGCAGCCCGGCAACAACGCACCGATGTGGCGCCAGGTGAGCGGCGGCATCACCGGCTACAGCAGCCTGCCCGTGAGCGAGGCGCCCGAGGCCGGCAACCTGATCCAGCGCTTCGTGCAGTACCCGGGCTCGCGCTTCACCAACGCGGGCGAGGCCTGGCGGCAGGTGCGCAACAGCTGGATCATTCCGTACGGCGCGGCGCTGCTCTTCGTCACGCTGCTGGCGCTGGCCATCTTCCATTTCACGCGCGGGCCGATCCGGCTGCACGGCGCCGAGACCGGCCGCAAGATCGAGCGCTTCACGCCGTTCGAGCGCGCCACGCACTGGTCGAACGCGCTTGCCTTCGTCACGCTCGCGCTGTCGGGCATCGTGATGGCCTTCGGCAAGTTCTTCCTGTTGCCGGTGCTCGGCAGCGCGCTGTTCGGCTGGCTCGCCTACATGCTCAAGACCGTGCACAACTTCGTCGGACCGCTGTTCGTCGTGACCACGCTGTTCATGATCTTCACTTTCATCCGCAGCAACTGGCCGCGGGCGGAAGACCTCAGCTGGCTGCGGCACGGCGGCGGCCTGTTCGGCGGCAAGGAGCCCGCATCGCACCGCTTCAACGCCGGCGAGAAGGCCGTGTTCTGGGGCGGCGTGCTCCTTCTGGGCAGCATCGTCATCGGCTCGGGGTTGTTCCTCGACAAGCTGTTGCCGGGCTTCGTCTACACGCGCGGCGAGATGCAGATCGCGCACATGGTGCATGCGGTGGCCACGCTGCTCATGATGGCCATGATCCTGGGCCACATCTATATCGGCACGCTGGGCATGACCGGCGCCTACAAGGCGATGCGCGAAGGCTATGTCGACGAAACCTGGGCGCGCGAGCACCATCGCCTCTGGTATGACGACATCGAGGCCGGCAAGATCCCGGCGCAGCGCTCGGCGCCCCCCGACGCATCGGACCCGGCGCGGCCGGTGACCGCGCAAGGAACCTCCGCATGAAGCACACGCTGACCCTTCTCTTCGCGCTGGCGCTACCGCTGGCTGCATCGTCCGTTTTCGCCAAGCTTCCCGCGCCCACGCCGGAAGCGCAGGCGAAGGCCGCCGAGGCTGCAGCCCGCACCGCATGGAGTACCAAGACCGACGCCTACCTGCTGTGCAAGGCACAGGACCAGGTCGCAGCCAAGTACCGCGCCAGCGCCCAGTCCGCAGGCAAGCCGGTACCGGCCGCGGCGACCACACCGCCCTGCGTGGATCCGGGCCCTTACGCCGCGGCGCCCGCGGGCGAAACCAAGCCCATCGAAGCCTCGGGCGCACATTCCCCGGCCTCCACGGCTGCATCGCCGCCCAGTACGAACCAGCCCTCGGCACAGACCCATCCCGCACCCAAGAATTAAGTCAGCCGCCGCGCGCAAGCGCGGGCGAGACTGAACCTGATGCCCCCACCCGAACGAACTGCCTCGACCGATGTGCGCATGCGCGGCTTCACCCAGCGCGCGGAGGTTCCCGATGCGCTCGCCTGGATCGACGCCCACACGCCGCTGCTGCCGGGCGAATCCGTGGCGGTTGAAGAGGCCGCGGGACGGGTACTGCTGCATGAGGTGATCGCACCCATCGCGGTGCCCGAATTCGACCGCTCGGCCATGGACGGCTATGCGCTGCGCGGCGGCGAGACCACGGGGGCCGGCGAATACAACCCGTTGGAGTTTCCGATCGCGGGCCATGCCTGGCCCGGCCGGCCTTTCGATGGCGCCGTGCCCGCGGGCGCAGCCATCCGCATCATGACCGGCGCTCCGGTACCGCTGGAACTGGATGCCGTGGTGCCCGCCGAATATGCGAGCGAGCAGGACGGGCGCCTGGCCATCACGCGGGCTGTGGCACCGGGCCAGCATGTGGGCCGCGTCGGCGAGGACATCGCGCGCGGCAGTACGGCGCTGGCCGCGGGACGCCGGCTGCGACCGCAGGACGCGGGGCTGGCGGCTTCGCTGGGCCTGGCGCAGTTGCAGGTGGTGCGCCGGCCCCGCGTGCGGCTGCTCGTGACCGGCAATGAAGTGCGCGCACCCGGCACGCCCAAGGGGCCCTTCGACATCTACGACGCCAACTCCGTGACCTTGCGCGGCCTCGTGGCGCGCGACGGCGGCCTGCTCGAGTCGCACCAGCGCCTGGGCGACGACCCGCAGGTCATTGCCCAGGCGCTGGCGGCGTCCGATGCCGACGTGGTGCTCGTCTCCGGCGGCTCCAGCGTGGGCGCCGAGGACCATGCGCCGCGCCTGCTGGCCGAACTCGGCGAGCTGGCCATCCACGGCATCGCGATGCGGCCCTCCAGTCCGGCCGGCATGGGCCGCATCGGCGACACGCTGGTCTTCCTGCTGCCGGGCAACCCGGTCTCCTGCCTGTGCGCCTACGACTTCTTCGCCGGGCGTGCGATCCGCCGGCTCGGCGGCCGGTCCGCCGACTGGCCCTACCCCCGCACGCGCGCAACCGTGGCGCGCAAGATCGTCTCCCAGGTCGGACGCGTCGACTACGTGCGCGTGAAGATCGGCGAAGAAGGCGTGGAGCCGCTCGCGCTGTCGGGCGCGTCCATGCTGAGTTCGACCACGCGGGCCGACGGCTTCGTCGTCGCGCCCGCAGAAAGCGAAGGCTTCGGGGCCGGGATCGAAGTCACTGTTCATCTTTACGAGTGCCTGTGAAACCCCAATCGCAATTTCTCGATGTCGTCACGCGCGACGAGGCCGAACGCCGCTTCCGTCGACACCTCAGGCTCGCGCCACTGGGTCGCGAGACCGTTCCCCTGCACGAGGCGCTGGGCCGTGTGCTGGCCGAAGACGTGGTCGCCGCGATCGACGTGCCCGGCTTCGACCGCTCCAACGTCGACGGCTTTGCCGTGCAGGCCGCCGACACCTGGGGCGCAATGGAAGAACAGGCCCGCCTGCTGACGCTCGCCGACGAGACGTTGGCGCCCGGCATCGTGCCGCAGCGCGAAGTGACGGGCGGCCATGCGACGGCGATCGCCACGGGCGGCATGCTGCCTCGCGGCGCCGATGCGGTGGTGATGGTGGAGCACACCGATGCCGAGGACGGCCGGGTGCAGATCCGCCGCGCGGCCACCGAAGGCGAGAACGTCAGCTACGCCGGCACCGACATCGCGCGCGGAGAAACGGTGCTGCGTGCAGGCCAGGCGTTGAGCTCGCGGGAGATCGGCGTGATCGCGGCACTCGGCCTCGCCGAGGTCGGCGTGTACCGCAAGCCGCGCGTGGCCATCTTTTCCACCGGCAACGAGATCGTCGCGCCCGGCGCGCCGCTGCCCACGGGTGCGGTGTACGACTCCAACGCCGCCATCATCGGCGCCGCCGTCGAGGAACTGGGCGGCCAGCCCGTGCGGCTGGGTGTGATTCCCGACGACGAGGCCGCACTGTCGGCCGCGCTCGCGCAGGGGCTGGCCTGCGATGCCGTGGTCTTCTCGGGCGGCACGTCCAAGGGCGAAGGCGATCTTTCCTACCGCGTGGTCGCAGCGCTCGGCGATCCGGGCGTGGTGGCGCACGGTGTGGCGCTCAAGCCCGGCAAGCCGGTGTGCCTGGCGGTCACGGGCGGCAAGCCGGTCGTGATCCTGCCGGGCTTTCCGACCTCGGCGGTCTTCACCTTCCACGAGTTCCTGGCCCCCGTGATCCGCGCCTTCGCCGGCCGGCCGCCGGAGCGGCGCGAGCATGTGGACGCCAAACTGCCGATGCGCGTGAACTCCGAGCGCGGCCGCACCGAGTACCTGCTCGTGGGCCTGGTGCCCACCGACGAAGGCCTGGCGGCCTACCCGATGGGCAAGGGCTCGGGCTCTGTCACCACGTTCAGCAGCGCGGACGGGTTCATCACCATCGGCCAGCACACCGAGATCGTCGATGCCGGCGCGCCCGTGCAGGTGCAGCTGCTGGGCCATGGGCTGGACGCCGCGGACCTGATCTTCATCGGCAGCCACTGCGTGGGCCTGGACTGGCTGGCCGGGGAGCTGGTGCGCCAGGGCATTCGCATCAAGGCCATGAACGTGGGCAGCACGGGCGGGCTGATGGCCGCACGGCGCGGCGAATGCGACGTGGCGGGCATCCACCTGATGGACCCGGCCACCGGCGTCTACAACCGGCCACTGCTCACGCGGGAGCTGGAACTGATCCCGGGGTATGGCCGCATGCAGGGCATCGTCTATCGCCCGTCGGACGCGCGCTTCGAGGGGCGCGATGCCACCGCGGCCATCGCCGCCGCGATCGCCGGGCCCGGCTGCACCATGGTCAACCGCAACGCCGGCAGCGGCACGCGCATCCTCATCGATCGCCTGCTCGGCAGCGCCAAGCCGCCCGGCTACGGCGTGCAGACCAAGTCGCACAACGCGGTGGCCGTGGCCGTGGCGCAGCAGCGCGCCGACTGGGGCCTGGCCATCGACACGGTTGCACGGCAGTACGGCCTGGGCTTCATCCCGGTGCAGGAAGAGCGCTACGACTTCGTGGTGCCCAGGGCACGTCGCGAGCGCGCGCCCGTGCAGGCGTTCATTGCCTTGCTGCAATCGGCCGCCGCACGCGAGGCGCTGAGCCGGCTGGGCTTTCGCGTCGATCCCGCTGTCTGATCCAGCAGGACGGTACATCCTCAACTTCCAAGGACCCACACGATGACGATGGCCTCGCGCAGACGCCTCAACTTCCTCGCCCTCGCTGCTGCCCTCGTCGGCACGCTGCTCGCGCCGATCGCCCAGGCGCAAGAAAAGTTCATCGTGCTGGCTTCCACCACCTCGACCGACCAGTCCGGCCTGTTCAAGCACCTGCTGCCGCAGTTCACGAAAGCCTCCGGCACCGAGGTGCGCGTGGTGGCCGTGGGCACAGGCCAGGCGCTGGACATGGCGCGCCGCGGCGATGCCGATGCGCTGTTCGTGCATGACCAACCCGCCGAGGAAAAGTTTGTCGCGGAGGGCTTCGGCCTCCCGCGCCGCGCGGTCATGTACAACGACTTCGTGCTGATCGGACCGAAATCCGACCCGGCCGGCGTGCGCGGCAACGACATCGCGGCCGCGCTCAAGCGGCTGGGCGCCACGGGCGGTGCCTTCGTTTCGCGCGGCGACAAGAGCGGCACCCACGCGGCCGAACTGCGCCAGTGGAAACTGGCGGGCATCGACCTCGCGGCCGCCAAGCCCGCCGGCTACAAGGAGTGCGGCTGCGGCATGGGCCAGGCGCTCAACATCGCCGCTTCCACCAATGCCTATGTGCTGTCCGACCGCGGCACCTGGCTCAACTTCAAGAACCGCGGCGACCTGGGCATCGTGGTCGAGGGCGACCGACAGCTGTTCAACCAGTACGGCGTGATCGTCGTGAATCCGGCCAGGCATCCGCACGTCAAGAAAGACCTGGCGCAGGCTTTTTCCGACTGGGTGGTGTCGCGCGACGGGCAAGCCGCGATCGCCTCGTACAAGATCGGCGGCGAGCAGCTCTTCTTCCCGAACGCGAGCCAGTGAACGGTGGCCCAGTCGATGGATGGGCCGCGTGATGAGCATGGCCTCGCGCTTGCATTGAGAGCCGTCCTTCGA
The DNA here is from genome assembly GCF_056395365.1 of Variovorax sp. 10L421. NCBI lineage: Bacteria > Pseudomonadati > Pseudomonadota > Betaproteobacteria > Burkholderiales > Comamonadaceae > Variovorax > Variovorax sp. 10L421. The sequence goes on along the minus strand of NZ_JBFTJJ010000006.1, from coordinate 89,991 downwards.
TGAACACCATGACCGAAGGCTGGGCACTGGCCTGGCAGCTCATCACGCACGCCGACCCCGAACTCGTACGCATCACGGCGCTCTCGCTGCAGGTCAGCGCCACGGCCTGCGCAATTGGCGCGCTGTTCGGCCTGCTGCTGGGCGCCTGGCTGGCAGTGGCGCGGTTCCCGGGGCACGTGCTGGCCGTGTGGTTGGTGAACACGCTGCTCGCCCTGCCCGCCGTGGTGGTGGGCCTGCTGGTGTACCTGCTGCTCTCGCGCTCGGGACCGCTGGGCGAACTGGGAATCCTGTTCACGCCTTCAGCGATGGTGGTGGCGCAGAGCGTGCTCGTCACGCCGCTGATCGCCGCCCTGTCACGCCGGCTCGTGATGGCGGCCCTGGCCGATGGCGGCGACCAGTTGCGCTCCCTGGGCGCCGGGCCGCTCACCACCTCGCTGCTGATGCTGGTGCACGACCGGATGGGCGTGGCCACCGTCCTGCTCACGGCCTTCGCGCGGGCCATTGCCGAGGTAGGGGCCGTGATGATCGTCGGCGGCAACATCGCCGGCGTCACGCGCGTGATGACCACCACCATCGCACTGGAGACCAGCAAGGGAGATCTTGCGCTGGCCTTGGCGCTGGGCATCGTGCTGCTGGCGGTGGTCGGCGCGGTCAACGGCGCCATCGGCCTGTTGCATTGGCTTGCCACGCGCCCGCTGCGCGCCGCCTCTCAGGTGCCGCCGCATGCGGCGCCCCGGACGCCCACTCCTCGCGCCCCTCGCACGCCGGCTGCCACCGAGGCGGCGCCGTTGATCCGGGCCGACCGGGTCACGGTGCGCTTCCGCTCGCTGATGGCGCTGAACGACGCATCGCTGACCGTGCGCCGAGGTGACCGGCTCATCCTCATCGGAGCCAACGGCTCTGGCAAGACCACGCTGCTGCGGCTGCTGCATGGACTTTTGCCCTGCGAAGGTCGCTGCGAATCCTTGCCGCTGCAACCCGAAGGCCGCCTTCCGCGAGCGGCCATGCTGTTCCAGCGCCCCTTCCTGCTGAGCCTCTCGGTGTGGCGCAATGTCTGGGTGGGCCTCTGGCTTTCCGGCGTGCCGGCCTCCGAGCGCAGCGAGCGCTGCCGCCAAAGCCTGGCAAACGTGGGCCTGCTCGAACACGCCGCGCGATCTGCCCGTTCGCTTTCGGGTGGACAGCAGCAGCGCCTTGGCCTCGCACGCGCCTGGGCGCTGCAGCCGGACATCCTGTTCCTGGACGAGCCGACCGCCAGCCTGGATCCCGGCGCCAAGAATGAAATCGAGGCCCTCATCGAGGAGGTCGCCAACAGCGGCGTGACGATCGTGATGAGCACCCACAACCTCGGGCAGGCCAAGCGCCTCGCCACGCGCGTGGCCTATCTGCATGCTGGACGGATCGTCGTCGAGCGCCCCGTGGCGTGCTTCTTCGACGCAGAGGATCTGCCCGCCGAGGCCGCCCAGTTCCTCCAGGGCGAACTTGGCTGGCGCCTGCGGCCGTAGGCAGGGCCGGCCTGGGCGCCCTGGGCGAAGCCGCTTGCGCTCCCCTGGTGGGCTCGACGCCCCCTGCCTCATCAAGATTCGTATGCAAGACTGGTCGCACTCTCCAGGCGCCACAGCCGCTCGAGAAGCCTGCGCGCCCGCGCGGCACCGATCACCGGCGTGGACAGTTCGAGAAACTTGCTTTCCAGGTCGGCGTCACTCAGTGGCTCCTCGGGATCGCCCTTCCGATTGGGCTGCAGATGGCTGAGCCGGCGCCCATCCGCGGTGTCGATCTCGATGCGTGCGGCACGCTGGCCCGGGAATGYCGCGTCGAGCGCCGGATCCACCGCGACCTCCATGCGCTCCATCAGGGCGCGCGTTGCGGGATCCTCGAGGCGCGCCGGCTCAAACGCCGCCATGCGCACGCTGCCATGCACGAGGGCAGACGCCACCATGTACTTCAAGCTGAAGCGTGCTTCGTTGGCGGAAGCCGGTCGCTCGTAGCAAGCGATATCCAATGCTGGCCGATAGGTGCCTACACGAACGCGAACGATGTCTTCAGTCGCAATACGGTGCTTCGACTGCAGCGCGAGGGCGCCGTCGATCGACGGAAAAGTGTGGCCGCAGCCGATATGGTTCTTGAATGTCAGGCGTGTGATGTGAAAGTCCTGCCCGAGCGTCGCGCCGACCTGCGACCAGTCGGGCCCGTTGCTCATGGCCTGGCCGAGCCCGGCGTCGCCATCGAGGACATCCAGCGAACCCGTCAGGCCGCGCCGCGCCAGTTGGGCAGCGAGGAGGCCCGCCTCGGCTGCACGCCCCGCATGCAGTGGTTTGGACATCGAATCCATCCGGAACGCCTGCTGCAGTCCCGCCGTGAAGGTCGCAGCGGTGGCGAGCGCGTGCGCGAAGGCAACTTCGTCGAGCTCCATCAATCCGCCAGCCGCCGCAGCCGCTCCGAAGCTACCCACGGTGCCCGTGCTGTGCCAGAACTTGTAGTGCGGCCGGCCCATCACGACGCCGATTCGCGTCGAGATCTCGTAGCCAAGCACCACGCCGCGCAGAAACTGAAGCCCTGAGGCACCGATGTCCTGCCCACCGGCCATTGCGGCCGCGATGGTCGCAGCGCCTGGGTGGTACATGGCCTCGCGAAAGCTGTCATCTACCTCTGCGGCATGCGCAGCCGTGCCGTTGATGAGCGCAGCAGCGCGCGCAGTGGCCGGGCGCCCTTGCGCCAGGAAGGCGCCACCGCGATCGAGGTCGTCGCCCAGGGCTTGCTCCAGCATGCGCACCGGTGCCGCATCCAGGCCCGGGAAAAGCGATGCATACCAGTCGATCACTGCGCGCTTGGCATGATGAATGACCTCGGCAGGGAGCGGCTGCCGGTAAAACTCGGCCGCGTATCGCGCAAATACTTCCGTTGCATGCATCCAGGTTCTCCTGATTCAGGGGTTCAATTTCTTCAGGCAAGAACGACCACGCCATCGGCAGCACGCACGCCCTGCCCCTGCGGCAGCACGAACACCGGGTTGATCTCGGCTTCGACCAGACGGTCACCCAGTTGGGCCGCCATGTGAGAGAAAGCGACGATGGCCGCCAGCAGCGCCTCGACATCGGCCTTGGGCCGGCCGCGAAAGCCGTCCAGCAGCGGCCACGTCTTCAGTTCCTGCGCCATGCCCAGTGCCTCGTCGCGGCTCAGGCCACCTTGCGCCGGCAGAAGCCGCATCGCCGTGTCCTTGAACAGCTCTGCGGTGACGCCGCCCATTCCCAGCAGGATGGCCGTGCCCAGCGCATCACGGTGCATGCCGAGGATCAGTTCGGTACCGCCGGCCACCATTTCCTGCACCAGGAATCGCTGCGGCCTCGAGCCGGCGTTGGCCTCGACATCGGACGCCATCTGCAGCAGGCGCGCGCCCACCGTGTCGGGCGTGAGGTTGACCGCCACACCGCCCACGTCGCTCTTGTGCGTGACCTGGGCCGACAGGATCTTCAACACTACGCGGCCACCCAGCTCACGCGCAGCGGCCTCGGCCTGCGCTGGCTCGGTGACGACAAGCTCTCGCGCGCACGGCACGCCGAAACGGCTGAAAAGCTGCTTGGCCTGCGCCTCGTCGAGCGAGCCCGAAGGCAGATCGCCTACCGCAACCGGCTGCATGGCGGCGGTCGGCTCGCCCGGGTCTTTCCACTGGCTGGCCCGCAGCATGGCGCCGAGCGCAGCGGTGCAGCTTTCCGCCGCGGCAAAAGCGGGGACACCGCGCTGTGTCAGCAGCGCGCCGATTTCCGGCGCGTGCGGGCTCACGTAGGCAATGACGGGCTTGTCCGAGGTCGGCAGGCAGTCCTGGATCGCGCCGGCCATCAATTCGGGCATGGCGAGGCTGGATGAGCCGACGATGATGGTCAAGGCGTCGTAGCTGGGACTCTTCAACAGCACGTCAATGGCGCCGCGCAGCAAGTCAGGCCGCAGGCCCGCCAGGGTCACGTCGATCGGGTTCCGATCGAGCACGGCATGGTCGCCGGTCTGCAGCGCGCGCAATGCTTCGGCCGTCGCGGCATCGGGTGCGGGCGTATCGAAGCCGGACAGGCCCAGGTCGTCCGACACCAGCGTCCCGGCGCCGCCGGTGGAGGTCAGGATCGCGACCCGGTTGCCGCGCAGCTTACGGCCGGTGGCCAGTGCGGCGGGGATGTCCAGCAGGTCATTGAATGTCCGGGCGCGGATCACGCCCACCTGCCTGAAGAGCGCGTCGTACATGCGGTCGGCACCGGCCAGCGCGCCGGTGTGCGACACCGCCGCCTTTGCGCCCGCCTCGGAGCGGCCGATCTTGAACACGACCACAGGCTTGCCCGCGCGTGCCGCCTTCAGCGCCGCAGCGCGGAACTTCTCCGGATTGCGCACCGTCTCGACGTACAGCGCGATGACCTTCGTGGCGTCGTCTTCGGCGAGATGATCGATGAAGTCCGCCAGCTCCAGGTCGACCTCGTTGCTGGTCGAGATCAGCTTGGACAGGCCGATACCGCGCACCGCAGCGCGAGACAACAGCGAACCGAGGATGCCGCCACTCTGCGACACCACGCCGACGCCGCCGACGGGAAAGTGCGCCATCTCGAGCGCACCCGTGGCCGACAGCACGATGTTGTCCGTGAGGTTGACCAGGCCGATGGTGTTGGGCCCCAGGATGCGCATGGACCCGGCCGCGTCCATCAGCTGCCGCTGGCGGCGCGCGCCCTCTTCACCGGTCTCGGTGTAGCCGCTGGCCAGCACGATGGCTGCCGCGGTGCCGCGGGCGGCCAGGTCGCGCACCGCCAGATGGGCGCGCTCGGCCCCGAGCAGCACGATGCCCACGTCAGGCACCGCCGGCAGCGAAGCCACGTCCGCATAGCAGGCCAGCTCGCCGATGCGATCGGCCTTCGGATTCACCGGATAGATTTCGCCCGAGAAGCCGTGCTTCACGAGGTACGAGATGGGCCTGCCAGCGGTCTTGGTGGCGTCGCCCGACGCTCCGATGACGGCGACGCTGCGTGGCTTGAGGAGTCGGGAGATGGCATTCATGGCGCTCACTCCTTGCCGGCCGGGGTGGAGGTCTTGGCCAGGAACGCCATCACCGATTCGCGATGCTCGGTGCTGGTGTAGCAAATGCCTTGCGCCTGGCTGCCTTGGGCGAACACCTGATGGGCCGACAACTCGAAGCTCTGGTTGAGGATGGTCTTGCCCAGGGCCAGCGCCGTGGCGGAGCCCTTGCTCATTTCGGCGGCCCAGCGCTGTGCCTGCGCAATCAGGCTGTCCGCATCGGCCTTGCGATCGGCGATGCCGAGACGAAGCGCCTCTTCGGCCTCGACCTTGCGGCCGCTGAAGATCAGCTCCTTGGCCTTGGCCAGGCCGACGCGGCGAGGCAGAAAGTACATGCCGCCGCCGTCGGGAATGATGCCGCGGTTGATATAGGACCAGGTGAAGCTCGCCGCATCCGACGCAATGATGAAGTCGCAGGCGAGCGCCGTATCGGCACCCAGGCCCGACGCGGCGCCGTTGACTGCGGCGATGGTCGGCTTGGGCATGGTGTGCAGCAGCGACTGCGCGTGGTGCACGCGTTGCTGGCGGCTCCAACCGTTGAAGCCGACCTCGCCCGCGGGCGCTTGCATCCGGCGCTCCATGCCGGCGATGTCGCCGCCGGCGCAGAAGCCATTTCCCTTGCCCGTCAGCACCAGGGCGCGAATCGCCTTGTCGTTCGCCACGCGCTCGAGCGCGGCGATGAATTCGGTGCGCATGTCGTCGCTCATGGCATTGCGCTTTTCCGGGCGGTTCAACCACAGCGTGGCGACGCCGTCGACGACTTCGAGTTGGATCAGGTTTTCGGTCATTTTTTTGCCCTTGGGCCTCAGTCAGTGGTGATGTGGTTCTCTTTGACCACCTTTCGCCAGCGGGCCTCTTCACCCTTGGCATAGCGGTCGAACGCCTCCGGCGAACCCGCGTCGATCACGAGGCCTTCGCTTTCCACGCGCTTGCGGAAGGCCTCGGTCTGGACGGCTTTCCTTGCGGCGGCGTTCAGTTTCATGATCACGTCCCGTGGCGTTCCGGCCGGCGCATAGAGGCCATACCAGCTGTCCGCCACGTAACCGGGCACGCCGCTCTCCGCGACGGTGGGCACCCTGGCCAGCGAGGGCGCCGTGGAGCGCGAGGCGGTGGTCACGGCCAGCGCCCGCAGCTTGCCGCTTTCGATGAACGTGCCGACCGCGGCTGCCGTGGCGAACATCACATCGACCTGGCCGCCCAGCAGATCCGTGATGGCCGGGCCGGCGCCGCGGTAGGGGATGTGCGTGATGTCGGTCTTGGTGAGATTCTTGAAGAGTTCGCCTGCGAGATGAGCCGATGTGCCGGCGCCCTGCGATGCGAACGAGAGCTTTCCGGGATGGGCCTTGGCCGCGGCGATGATGTCGCCCACGGACTTGTAAGGACTTTCGGCCCGGACGACGAGCACGTTCGGCGAAATTCCCACCAGCATGACCGGCGCAAATGCCTTCTCGTAGTTGTAGGGAAGCTTTGGCAGGAGGCTCGGATTCACCACGTGCGCGACGGTCGCCATGACGAGCGTGTAGCCGTCGGGCTGGCTCTTCGCGACGGCGTCGGTTCCGATGATGGTGCCTGCACCGGGCTTGTTGTCGATGATCACCGGTTGACCCAGCTCCTGGCCCATGGTGATGCCCATGGTGCGCGCCACGAGATCGGTGCCTCCGCCCGGCGCGAATGGCACCACGATCTTCACAGGCTTGTCCGGAAACGCCGCGAAAGCGGGGAACGCCGTCAGGCTTGCTGCAACGGTGGCGCAAGAGAAAAGGACGGCTCGTTTGGCACGCGCCAGGGTCAGCGTGATCTGCATGGATTTGTCTCCGGTTTGACAAGGGAAGTACGGGAAGCCCCATCGACGGCCGCGTTGGGCTGCGGTTCTCATCGAATGGGTGAAGCTTAGGTTTGCCAAGCGGTTCGCGCATCCCCCTATTTCCAACAGATGGAAATCGGTGATACGCTGCCCGGCGCCTCTCCCCACGTTTTCAGCGCCACACGCCACTCGCGGAACATGTCGAACACACTCTCTGAAAAAGCGCGCCGGCCACACCACGAAGACCCGATGCTCAACCGGTCGCTCGTGCGCGGTGTCGAAGTGCTCAGAGCGTTCAGGCCAGGCGCCGATCTGCTTGGCAACGGCGAGCTCGCGGAACGCACGGGACTGTCTCGTGCCACCGTGAGCCGCCTGACGCAGACGCTGGTGGAAACCGGCCTGCTGGAGCACGATCGCGCCCGCCGGGCCTACCGCCTCGCCGCACATGTCTTGAGCCTGGCCCATGCGATGCGCGCGGGCTCGCCGGTGCTGAACACGGTCGCCCCGCTGATGCGCGCGCTGGCCGAAAAGATGCGCATCAACGTCGGCCTGGCGGTGCCCGATCGCGACGAAATGGTCTATCTCGAATCCGTTCGCTACAACCGCCGCGTTGCGCTACGCCATGTGGTGGCAGGTCAACGGGTGCCGATGGAACTCACTTCGTTGGGCCGCGCCTATCTGGCGGTCGCTCCGGAATCCACGAGGCGAGCGCTGCTGGCACTGTTCCGCAGCAGACGCTCCACCGGATGGGGGCAGTTGCGAGACGAGATCAAGTCCGCGAAACTCAGCATCGAGCAGCGCGGCTACTGCAGCGCCGCATGGCAACCGGAAGTGATCGCCCTGTCAGCACCGATCGTGCTGGCGGATCGCCCGATCTATGTGCTCAACGTCAGTGTCGCCACCGCCGCCAACATGGACGACGTGGAGCAGGAACTCAGCGGCCCATTGCTTTCCCTGCGGGAGAAAGCGACAGCCGCTCTTCTGGCATCCGCCTGAGCAGGCCTTCGGCCGCAAACCTGCATTCACCACTCAGACAGCGAGGTACACCTTTCGCGCGAAGGATGCGATCGCGTCGCTCATCGCGCGCGGTTGCTCTGGAGCCATTGCATGCCCCGCGTCGCGAACGATCTCGACGGTGACACGATCGCCCAGCATCGGCTTCATGATGTCGGGGACGACCACGGCGTCATGCTCGGCCTGAAGGTCGAGGATGGGTACGCGGTCGCCCGCGGAGAAGTAGTCATCCACGGGGGTGATCTCCCGGGCGCGACCTTGGGCATCGTGGGCCGCAGGAAACCAGCCGCCAAGCCACACGCTGGGATCGTGCCCCGGCGCAAAGAAAGCCTTGCGAAGGCACTCGAGCCTTCGAGGCTCCGACAGGGAGAGATCGCCCGCACCGTCGATCTCATCGCGCAGGCGGCTGTAGGGCTTCTCGGTCGACCCGGGAGGAAGCTTGCCGGCGGAAGCCGCCGCCATGACGACACCGCGTACGAGATCCGGCCGGTCTGCCGCCAGTGTGCGGGCGGGTTGACTGCCCCACGCATGGCCGACGATCACGATCGGACCGACTGCCTCGCTGTCGAGGACCGCGGCGACATCGCTCGCGAAGTCGTGCAAATCGAGCTCTTCCATCGGCCCCTCACTGCGACCGATGCCGCGCGGTTCAGGTCGAAGGACGCGAAAGCCTGATGCTGCGAGATGGGCTGCAACGACGTCATAGTCTCGCCCCGATCGAGCCAGCGACGGCAGGATGCAGACAACGGGCCCCGTGCCCTGGTCAGTGAATTCGATCTGGACATCCGCACTCGCGCGTGCCGGGCGGTATGAGATCAGCTTGCTCCGTGAAAGAGCCCCGCCTGCGGGAGTTGACTGGTTTTCGATGGACATGGTGCCGGAGTCTCCGTGGCGATACCAGTATTCGTAAGCTGGTCGCTCCTATATCAGCTATGTCTGCCAGCTATGCCTGTGCTCGCATTCGAGATCGCGAGCGACTTGTACCTACGGCCGCAGGTCCGACCCGGCTAGCGCTGCCGGAAATCCAGTTCCTGCAAGAGCTGTGCGGTTCCCCGTGTCAGGCGCGTTGCGGGACGCGCCACCGGCGTCGCCAGCATCAACGCATTCCAGATCGTCGGCGGACCGATGGGCGCGCGCTGCAGCTTCTCGTTGCCGCTCGCCCGGAGTGCGCTTTCCGGAAGGATCGTGCATCCAACACCCGTAGCGACCAATGCGAGCACGGTCTGGACGGCACCGACTTCCGCAAGAACCTGCAACTGGATTCGACGCGGATTCAACACGGAGTCAAGCAAATGGCGAATCGCATTCGGAGCGCTCGGCAGCACCATCGGGTAGTTCGCCAACGCGGCCAGGCCTACTTTGGCCGGCAATCTGCTTGCGGGCGGTGCGACCAGCAGCAGCTTCTCTCGCATCAGCGGCTGGAACGTCAACTGGGGTGAGGCCGCGGGGTCGAACAGAAGCGCAAGATCCAGCCTTCCCGCAATCAACGACTCGCGCAGTGCCACGCTCAGTCCTTCGAGCACCGTGATCACCGCGCGCGGGAACCTCTCTCTGAATCGCTGGACAAGCGGCGTACTCAGCCCCAACGCCACGCGGGGCGGCATGCCGACGATGATCCGGCCGGCAGGGCTTTCATCCATGTCGCGCAACTCGTCACGGGCTTGCCGGGAAATGTCGAGCATCGCGCGGGCATGAATGAGCAAGGCCTCCCCCGCCTCGGTCGGCACCACGCCACGCCCCGTTCGCACGAGCAGCCGTTGTCCGAGGTCGGCCTCGAGAAGTGCGATCTGTCTGCTCAGACTGGGCTGGGCGAGATCGAGTACCACAGCACCTCGGCTGAGACTTCCGGCGTCGACCACCGTAACAAAGTAGAGAAGCTGCCGCAATTCCATAGCGGATGAGCATAGCTGATATAGACACGCATACCTATCACCGATATCCGCGGGTTGCAACACTCGCGGCATGACATTGACTCTTCCATCCTGGGCATGCAATGCACATTGCCATGTCTTCGGCCCTCGATCACGCTTTCCATATGCACCCGGGGCCACCTTCGTTCCCCAGGAAGATGCGCCCAAGGAAGCCCTATACGCGCTGAACGACAGCCTGGGCCTGACGCGCTGCGTGGTGGTCCAGTCGAGCTGTCACGGCTTCGACAACAGTGCGACAGAAGACGCCGTCACATCACGTCCTAGCGACTATCGTGGCATTGCCCTGCTGCCAACGGACGTCCACGATGCCGAACTTCAACGCCTCCACGCAGCCGGTTTCCGGGGCGTTCGCTTCAACTTCATGGGACATCTGGGACGGCATACGCCGATCGAAGACGTCCTTGCACTGGCCGCGCGCATCGCGCCGCTGGGCTGGCACCTGCAGATACATGGTGACCCTGCCCTGCTGACCGATCTGGCGCCGGCGCTGCGACGCTCCCCGACACCCGTGGTGATCGACCATATCGGCCGGATCGACGCGGCCCTCGGCCTGAACCAGCCGGACTTCCAGGCGCTGCTGATGCTGATGGCCGACGAGCGCTTCTGGGTGAAGGTCAGCGGCATGGACCGCATCACGCGCCTGGGGCCTCCTTACGCAGACGCTCAAGCCTTCGCCAGGACATTGGTCGCGGAATTCGGCAACCGCGTGCTGTGGGGCAACGACTGGCCCCACCCCAACCACGGAGGGCCCATTCCGGACGAGCGGCAACTGGTCGATCTCATCGCCGAGATCGCACCGAGCCAAGCCGCGCGCGAAGCGTTGCTCATGCACAACCCCCAACGACTTTATCAATTTGGAGACAACCAATGAGCTTGCGATTTGCGAACAAGGTGGCCATCGTGACCGGCGCCGGATGTGTCGGTGCCGGCTGGGGAAACGGCCGCGCCATTGCAGTGCGGCTGGCGGAAGAAGGCGCCAGGGTGCTGGCGGTCGACCGCGATCGTGCGCGGCTTGACGAAACCCTGGAGCTCGCCGGCGCTGCACGCGCCTCGATCACGCCCTGGGTCTGCGACGTGACCAGCAGCGACAGCGTCGCTGCCATGGCGGCGGCTTGCCTGCAGACCTACGGAACGATCGACATCCTGGTCAACAACGTCGGTGGCTCCGCCGCCGGAGGGCCGGTGGAACTTGCCGAAGACGCATGGGATTCGCAGATCGACATCAACCTCAAGAGCGTGTTCCTGACCTGCAAGCACGTGCTTCCCACACTCCTGGCCAAGGGCGCGGGCTCCATCGTCAACATCTCGTCGACCTCGGGCATGCGCTGGACCGGCAGCGCGCAAGTGGCCTATGCGGCGACCAAGGCGGGCGTCATTCAAATGTCGCGCGTCATTGCCGTTCAACACGCCGCGAAGGGCGTGCGGGTCAACAGCGTGGTGCCGGGGCAGTTGCACACACCGATGGTCGAGACGCGGCTGGCCAGGCAGCGCGCAGGCGGCGACGTCGAGGCGCTGCTCGCCCAACGCCAGAAACGCATCCCGCTCGGCTTCATGGGCGACGGCCGCGACACCGCGAGCGCCGTGCTGTTCCTGGCCAGCGACGAGGCACGCTTCATTACCGGCACGGAGCTGGTCGTGGATGGCGGCATGACAGCACGTTGCGATTGAACGCATTCCAACAATTCCCCTGACGGAGACAAAACTCGTGATCAAGCAATTTCTTCTCGCCGCCGCGCTCGGCCTTTCCATCGCAACCAACGCAGTTGCTCAACCGCAAGTCATGCGCATCGTCGTCACCTTCGCGCCGGGAGGCCCGGTCGAACTGGTCGCACGAATCATGGCGGAACGGCTGGGCAAGGAACTGGGGCGCACGGTCATCGTCGAAAACAAGCCGGGCGCGAACGGAGCGATCGGCGCTGTGAGCGTGGTGCGCTCCCCGCCGGACGGCAACACGGTCTGGCTGACCAGCGTGGGCGCCGCCGCCATCAACCCTGCGCTCTACAAGAGCTTGCCCTATGACATGCAACGCGATTTCGCGCCCGTTGCCGTGGTCGTCAACAACGTCGAACTGCTGGTCGCGAATCAGGACGAACCTTCGAAGGATGCCGCCGAGTTCGTGGCGGCCACGAAAAGCCGCCCCAACCCCACCGCCATCGCGTCGTCCGGCATCGGAAGCATTCCGCACCTGGCCATCGAGCAGTTGAAGGACGCCACTGGTGCCAAGCTCCTGCACGTTCCCTACAAAGGCGGAGCCCTCGCCATCACCGACCTGATGGGCGGGCAGGTGCGCGGCTTCTTCGGTGATGTGCCGGGGCTGCTCAACTACGTGCAGGGCGGACGTCTCAAGGCACTTGGCGTGGCGTCGCCCAAGCGCCTGCCGTCGTTGCCGGACGTCAAGACCCTGGAGGAGCAAGGCATCAAGGGCGTGGACACGAACAACTGGTACGCCATGTTCGCGCCTGCCAAAACGCCTGCGGCCGTTGTCGACGCACTCAACAAGGCCGTGCGCAACACGCTGGCCGATCCGCAGGTGCGGGAGAAGCTGCTCAAGGCGGGCACCGAGCCCGCGCCATCGACGCCCCAGGCGCTGGCCGCGCTGCTGAAGCACGACACCGACAAATGGGCCAAGCTGATCCAAGACAAGAACATCAGGATCGATCAATGACCACCTCCCACATCCGCGTGCCTTTGGTGCAACCCGGCACGGTGCCCGAACTGGCCGAGGTCGAGTCCCGCATCATGGCGGAGCGCGGTCGCGTCTCCCTGCTCTACCAGGTGCTGCTCAACAGCGGCCCGATCGCTTCGGGCTGGGAGCGCCTGCTCACGGCCGTGCGCAACCAGACCGGCGTGCCGGCGGATCTGCGCGAACTGATCATTCTTCGCGTCGCCGTACTCAACGGCGCGAGCTTCGAGTTCGACGCGCATGTGCCCCACGCACAGAAGGCCGGCGTCGGCAGCGAGAAGATCGCGGCCGTTCGCGACGAGGCATTGCCGGACGTCTTCACGCCGATGGAACGCCTGGTGCTGGAACTCACCGACACCATGACCCGGCAGATCGTCGTGCCGCAGGCCCTCATGACGCAGGTGCAGCAGCACTTCGATGCCAGGGGCGTCGTGGAGCTCGTGGCGACGGTGGCGGCCTACAACATGGTGTCACGGCTGCTCGTGGCACTGAACGTCGCGCACTGAAACGAAACGAGCGATGCAAGACCTTTGGCTGCTCAAGCTGGACGCACCTGCTGCATCCGACGAATTGCTCATGGCCGAACTTCATCGGCTCCATCCGGAAGCCCGGCCCTGGCAGGCCGTGGACGACGGCACGATCTACCTCTACCTGCCGGGCGACGCATTGCCGATCGACGCACTCCCGCGCGGCGGCTCCGGGTGGCATCGCCTTGTCTGCACACAGGAGATAGCGGGCGCTTCGCAAGGCCGGGTCGCCCCGTTCCACTACGTTGTGGAGACAGACGTACTTCCGGAATTCGAGGAAGAACTCAACGCCTGGTATGCGCAGGAGCATCTGCCCGGGCTGGCCGCGGTCAAGGGAACGGTGCGGGCCTCGCGCTACGTCGTTGCTTTCGGCTCTCCCCGGTACTACGCCTGCTACGACCTCGAAAGCCCGGACGCACTCGACAGCCCGGCATGGCTGGCGGTGCGCGCAACGGCATGGAGCTCACGCGTTCGACCGGCATTTCGCAATGCGCGAAGGACAATGTTCTTCAAGCGCTGAACACCATCGGCACATGTTCGATCACTAGGCGGCATGGAGTGTTCGTGCCGCTGCGGCATGGGCCTCGCGCAGTTTCGATCTTCTATTTTTGATGGTTTCCGCGAGGAACGCCGCATCACCGGCTACGCCCGAGAAGCGCCCCGACCCCCAAGTGTGCAGCCACGGCAGGCCCAGGAAGTACAGGCCCGGTTCGTTCGTCACCCCGCGCAGGTGCACCGGCGCACCGCGCCCGTTGAACACCGGCGCATCGACCCACGCGAAGTCCGGCGAGAAGCCGATGCACCATATGACGCTGCCGATGCCCGCCGCCGCAAGGTCGAGCCGCGTGCGTTCTTGCGTCGGCTCCCACACGGGCGTGTAGACCGAAGGCGGTGGCGCCTCGATGCCCTTCGCCGCAATGTGTTTGTCGATCGACGCGTTGATGCGGTTGTAGGTGTCGTCCGCCGCATCGAGGTTGTCGCGCAGGTTGGGCTGCAGCTCGAAGTTTCCGCTGTCGAAGCCGCTCAGCACCCCATACAGCTCCATGCCTTCGAGCGCAAAGCGCCGCAGGTCGATGTCGCGCCCGCCGTCGCGGCCGGTCACGTAGTGGTTGGTGTTGTCGCGCACGCCTTCGCGCAGCGGATGCTCGGTGACGGGCATCTCGTAGTACTTCATGTCGGCGAGCCAGTCGACCACCTCGCGGCCGCGGTAGAAGCGCGCGCAGCGCGGCGCGTGGCCTGTGGCCAGGTGAACCTTGCGGCCGGCCAGGTGCAGGTCTTCGGCAATCTGCGCGCCCGACTGGCCGCAGCCCACCACCAGCACCGCGCCCTCGGGCAGCTGCGCCGGGTTGCGGTACTGCGCCGAGTGGAACTGCGCCACACCCGCAGGCAGCTTCTCGGCGAGGCGCGGCACGATGGGGCGGTGGTAGCCGCCCGAGGCCACGACCACCTGGTCGGCGGTGTAGAGGCCGGCGTCGGTCTGCACGTTGAAGCGCTCGCGTTCTCCATCGCGCGAGACGCGCTCGACCGTCACGCCCTCGATGGCCGGTGCCTTCACATGATCGACGAAGCCTGCGAGCCATTCGTTGATCTGGTCCTTGACCATGAAGCCGTGCGGATCGCTGCCGAGGTAGCTCCATCCCGGCAGCTGGCACTGCCAGTTGGGCGTGACGAGGCAGAACGAGTCCCAGCGCTGCGTGCGCCAGGTGTGCACCAGGCTGCGCTTCTCGATCACGAGGTGGTCGATGCCGCGCTGCTGCAGGCAGTGGCTCAGCGACAGGCCGGCCTGGCCGCCGCCGACGATGACGACGCTGTAGTGGCTGCGTCCGCCGTAGGGGTGTGACATGGGGTTCTTCTTTCTCTCTGGGGATGGAGTCGTCAGTCGAAGGCGACGACGGTGACCTGCGCGCCGGCGGTTTCCGCGAAGCGCGCAGCGATGTGTTCGATCTCCGCGAGCTGGTCCATCGCCTGCGAGCACGCGAAGCCGTACTTCGCGCGCACGCGCTCCCTGGCGAGGCCCAATGCCTCGCGCGCGTGCTGCATGAACTCACCGAGGGCATAGGGCTCGCCGGGCACGAGGTGTTCGCGCACCACGCTGGAGGGCGAGTAGCAGCGGGTCTCGCTGGCGTCGGGCCAGCGCACGCGGAAGTGCGTCACCGGCATGCGGCGGCCTCCAGTCGAATGGCGGGTGGCTGGATGAAGGCGTCGCTGCCGAAGTCCCACAGCAGGGCTTCTTCTCCACCGGCACGCAGGTGCACCTGACGCGTGGCGTCGACCTCGCCGATCACGCCGCAGGCGATGTCGCGCGCGGCGAAGCGCGCCAGTACCGGGCCCGCCTGCGCAGGCGCGACGCTCAGCACGAAGCCGTAGCTCGGAAACGAGGACAACCAGCGCATCAGCGGCACGCCCGCGGGCCTGGGCAGTGCGTCGAGCTCGATGCGCGCGCCCACGCCCGAGCACTCCAGCAGCATCATGGCCGTGCCCACCGCGCCCGCCATGCTGATGTCCTTGGCTGCACGGCACAGGCCTTCTTCGGCCAGCGCGGGCAGCACTTCGAGGTCGGCGCGCAGGCGCGCGGCGGGCGCGGCGGTCGATGCGTTCCAGTAGGGAAAGGGCTCCTCGTAGGCGCCGCGCAGGTCGGCCGCCATCACGAGCAGGTCGCCGGGCTTCGCATCGAAGCTGCTGAGCAGACTGCGCGCATGGCCGAGGATCGCGACCGCGAGCTGCGGCCGCTCGCTGCGGTTGTTGCTGTGGCCGCCGACGATGGGCACGCCGTAGCGCACAGCCGCCTCGGCCAGCCCGCACAGAACATCGTCCGCAGGGCTCATGCCGGTGCTCCACAGTGCATCGACCACGGCGGTCGGCCGACCGCCCATGGCGTAGATGTCGCTCACGTTGACCATCACACCGCAGTAGCCCGCGAACCACGGCATGCGCACGATGAAGTCCTCGACCAGCCCCTCGATGGCGAACAGCAGGTAGCCGCCGTGACCGTCAGGAATGGCGGCGCAGTCGTCGCCGATGGGCACGGCCTGCGCGAGCGCCGCGTGGCCGCCCGGAAGCGCCCGACCGAGGGCGGAGACCACATCGCTGATGTCGCGCTTGTGGGCGAAGCCGCGCGTGGCGCGAAGGGCTTCGGCGATTTCGTGGACGTTGTTGGTCATGGCAGCACCTTGGAGCGCGTGACGAAACCGCTCACGGGGTCGTGGCAGGGCGGGTACCAGCCGAGCTCGGCCTGCATGCGTGCATGCGGGCGGCCGTGCACGCCGGTTTCTTCGAGCAGTTGCCAGCCCAGCTTGCGAAAGAGCGGCACGTTCTGCATCTGCACCTGCGCGAAGAAGCGCTTGCAGCCGAGCGCGTTGGCGCGCGAAACCGCCAGGCGGATCAACGTCACGCCCAGGTGGCCCTGGCTGCGGAACGCGGGATGCACGGCAAGGCGTGAGCCCCACCATTCGCCATCTGCCTCCCCGCGGTGGATGCGCACCGTGCCCACCACCTGCTCCGGCATGCCCGCCGCGCAGGACATCGCCACCAGCAGTTGCGCGTGGTCGTCGATGGCATCGCGGTCGTCGCGCACGAAGATGCCCTGCTCGATGCAGAACACCGCCCGGCGCAGCCCCATCGCTTCGTCGCGCTCCCACTGCTGCGCCGCCTCGCGCACCAGGTACTCGACCGGCGCGTAGTGCAGGTCGAGTTCGCTCAGGTCGTCGATGCACAGCATGGTCAGCTTTCGTAGACGGACAGCGACGAGCACGCGCCGCACTTGCCGCAGCCGGCCTTGATGTCGGCCGAGCGCAGGCCCGCCGCCACCACGCGCTCGCCCAGCGGCGCGAGCAGCGACTTCATGAACTCGGGCGTGGGCGCCGGATGGTCTTCGAGCGGCGTGCCGCTGATCGGCACGAAGGGCACGACGAAGGGGTACACGCCGCGCGCGAGCAACTGGTCGCAGGTGTCGAGGATGGCTTCGCGCGTATCGCCCAACCCCGCCAGGATGTAGGTGCTGACCTGCCCGCGTCCGAACACGCCCACGGCCGCCTCGAAGGCGCTCATGTAGCGCGAGACGGGCACGCTCGCCTTGCCCGGCATGAGGCGTTCGCGAACCTCGGGCGTCACCACTTCCAGGTGCATGCCCAGCGTGTCGATGCCGGCCGCCTTCATGCGGTGGAACCACTGCTCGTCGTCGGGCGGCTCGCACTGGCCCTGGATGGGAATATCCACCGCGGCCCTGATGGCGAAGGCGCTCTCGCAGAGGATGGCGGCGCCGCGGTCGGTGGCGTTGGGCGTGCCGGTGGTCATCACCATGTGCTTCACGCCGTCGAGCAGCACGGCGGCGCGCGCCACCTCGGCGAGTTGCTCGGGCGTCTTGCGCGCTACCGTGCGGCCGGCCGCGAGCGACTGGCCGATCGCGCAGAACTTGCAGCTCTTTTTCCGGCTCTCGTAGCGGATGCAGGTCTGCAACACCGTGGTGGCGAGCACGTCGCTGCCGTGCAGCGTGGCGATGTGCGAATAGGGCACGCCGTCGAAGGTCTGCATCGCGTAGAAGCGCGGCTGCTTCGGAAAGCTGATGCTGGCAATGGGAATGCTGCCGCGCATCACGCGGCTCATGCCCTGCGCGTCGGGCGCCTCGGCGGTGAAGGGCGAGTGCCAGGCCGTGGAGGTATGGACCGGCACCATGATCGTGTGGCCGTCCACCGTCACGGCCTTGTGGTCCGAGGGGCCCGCGCCGCCGCGGCGGCTCGCAACGCCCGCCGAAGGATCAACCAGCCGCAACCCGAAGGACTGGAGCTCGGTCATCAGTTGCCGGCTGTCTTGCTGTGTCGTCGTGGTGGTCATGGTCGGAGCTCCGTTGAACAAAGGGTTGCGTGAGATGCATCGGCACGGTGGTTTGCGCCGGCCGGTCGTTGATGGCGAGCGACAGCAGTTCGGGCCGCGCATAGTGGCCGACCGAATCCATCATTCGCTTGCGCTTGGCGATGAGCGCCATGTCGAGGTCGGCCACCACCATGCCCTCTCCCTCGGTGAGCGGCGGCGCGAGGTGCTTGCCCTCGGGCGAGACGATGGCGGTGTGGCAGCCGCCGCGCAACGCCTTCTGCAGGTTGGCGTCGGGCGTGACCGAGCGGATCTGCTCGTCGCTGAGCCAGCCGGTGGCGTTGACCACGAAGCAGCCCGACTCCAGCGCGTGGTGGCGGATGGTCACTTCCATCTGCTCCGCGAAGATCGGGCCGACCAGCGAGCCGGGGAACTGCGCGCAGTGAATCTCCTCGTGCTGCGCCATCATCGCGTAGCGCGCGAGCGGGTTGTAGTGCTCCCAGCAGGCCAGCGCGCCGACGCGACCCACTGCGGTGTCGACCACCTTCAGCCCCGCGCCGTCTCCCATGCCCCAGACCATGCGCTCGTGGTACGTGGGCGTGATCTTGCGGCGCTTGAGCGCGAGCGTGCCGTCGGCATCGAACACCAGCTGCGTGTTGTAGAGGCTGCCGTGGTCGCGCTCGTTCACGCCGAGCACCACGACCATGCCGTGATGGCGCGCGCGCTCGGCCACGGCCTGCGTGACCGGGCCCGGCACGACCACCGCGCGTTCAGCCAGCCGCAGGTGCGGCGCACCCTGCAGCACCGGCGGCAGCACGAAGCTGAAGTAGGGGTAGTAGGGCACGAAGGTCTCTGGAAAGACCGCGAGCTGCGCGCCCTTGGATGCGGCCTCGTCGATGGCGCTGCACACCCGGTCGAGCGTGCCGTCGGGCCGGTCGAGGTCGGGCGCGATCTGGATCGCCGCGGCACGCACGATGCGGGATGTGGAAGCCATCGCCGGTGCCCTGCCCTACAGCGTCCAGGTGTCGAGGATGACCGCGCCGGCCTTCTTGTGCAGCAGCACCAGGTCCAGCACGTCCAGCGGGTTGATCGGCGTGATGCCTTCGATCAGCGCCCCTTCGCCGTGGCCGTACAGCGCCTGCAGCGCGAAGCGGCAGGCGTAGACCTTGCCGCCTTCTTCCATGAACTTGCTGATCTGCTTGTTGAAGTTCTGGTGGCCCGGGAAGGCCTCGTCGCCCAGCGTGGGAAAGCCGCGCTGCACGCCCAGCGTCACGCCGGGGCCGTACAGCAGCACCGAGGTTTCGTAGCCCTTGCGGCGCAGGCGCGTGGCCTGCAGCAGGTTCACGAAGCCGATGGAACCTTCGAAGGCGACCGTGTGGAAGGTGACGAGCGCCTTCTCGCCGGGGTCGGCCTTGACGTCTTCGAACACCTTCTCTTCGTAGTCGACGAGGTACTCGCCTTTCTCGTTGCGGGGGCGGGTGACTTTGGGCATGGGGTACTCCGGTTGAGGGGTTGAACGCAGGTCTTGCGTGCCTTTCTCTTTGCAGGCGATGTGCCAGCGTGCGGCCGGGTGCGTGCGATCAACTCGCGATCAATGCGCAGCGGTGCGCCTTGCGTGCGGATAAAAAAATTCGGAAGGCCGCAAAGGCGGGCACGCACAGAGGCTGCCGGCCGGTTTCCGCACCGCGACGACGCATCCGCCATGCGATCAATGCACCCGATCAATGAGGTTGATCGCACCCGATCGAAGCATTCGGCGCCTCCGCGGCAGGCGCGATTCCTGCGTGCTTGATCGGTGGCCCGATGCAATCAATGGATGCAATCAACTTCGACGATCCGCCCCATGCCCACGATCACCACCCACTGGCGCAAGCAGCTGCGCAACAGCGACCGGCCGGCCTACCTGCTGCTGGCCGATCTGATCGCCGACGACATCAAGACAGGCCGCCTTGGCGTGCGCGACCGCCTGCCTACGTTGCGCGAGCTCGCGGCCGACCTGGATCTCAACTACACGACGGTGGCGCGCGGCTATGCCGAGGCGCGCAAGCGCGGCCTGATCGACTCGCGCGCCGGCACCGGCACCTTCATCCGCTCCGGCAGCCCCAGCCTGCGGCTGCGTGGCGGCAGCGGCGCCGAGATGACGATGAACATGCCGCCAGAGCCCGACGACGCGCACCTGATGGCGCGGCTGCACGAGAGCGCGAGCCGTGCCTTCGCCGAGATCGACTTCCACGACCTGCTGCGCTACCAGGACTTCGGCGGCACCGCGCACGACCGCGAAGTGGCCTTGCAATGGCTGCGACCCTTCGTGCCGCATGCGAGCGTGGACCGCATCCTGGTGTGCCCCGGCATCCACGGCGTGCTCACGGCGCTGTTCTCGCAGCTCGCGCGGCCGGGCGAGCTGATCTGCGTGGAGTCGCTCACCTACCCGGGCGTGAAGGCCATCGCGGCGCAACTGGGCGTGCAGCTGCATGCGCTGCAGCTGGACGACGACGGCCCCATCGCCGATGCCTTCGAGCATGCCTGCAAGACGCTCAAGCCCAAGGCGCTGTATTGCAACCCGACGCTGCTGAATCCGACCGCCGGCACCGTGTCGCGCGCACGGCGGGAAGCGTTGGCCGACGTGGCGCTGCGCTATGCCATTCCGATCATCGAGGACGACGCCTACGGCATGCTGCCGCGCCAGACGCCGGGCACCATCGCCACGCTTGCCCCCGCGCTCACTTACTACGTGAGCGGGTTCTCCAAATGCTTCGGCGCGGGACTGCGCAGCGCGTATGTGTGTTCACCGACGGTGGTGCAGTCGCAGCGCCTCGCGGGCGCGATGCGCGCCACCACCGTGATGGCCTCGCCGATCACCAATGCGCTGACCACGCTGTGGGTGGAAGACGGAACGACCGAGGCGATGCTGCAGGCGGTGCGCGCCGAATCGGGGGCGCGGCAACTGCTCGCGACGCGCCATCTAGGCGACAGCGGGTTGCAGGCACACCCTGAGGGCTTTCATGCATGGCTGCCGCTCACACCGGGCTGGAGCCCGGTGGAGTTCGCGTCCTACCTGCGCACCCAGAACGTGGGCGTGGTGGCGAGCGCAGCATTTTCGACGGATGGCGATCCGCCAGATGCGGTGCGCATTTGCCTGGGCGGGCCGATGTCGCGGGAGCAGTGCGATCAGGCGCTGAGGCTCATCGCCGACACGCTGGCGCATCCGCTGCATCCGCACTCGACATTGCAGAAGCGCGGTTAGCCGATCACATGGGGAGCGAGATCGAGGCGTCGGCAGAACGGATGGCGTGATGGCACGATCTGCTGTAGCGACTCGCACAACCGCAGTCTGCTTTGTGCAAGACCCCCATTGCAGCACCGGCGCGAGGGGCACGCGGCCTAGACTTTTGGACATCCACAAGTCCGACCTCAGCCCCTTTTCCAAAGGACCAACTCCGTGAACTCCTCCATCGTCGAACGCCTCCGGAGCACTGGCCGTCTGGACCGCATGTTCGTCGACGGCGAGTGGGTGCTGCCCCAGGGGCAGGCTCGCGCCTCTGTCATCGACCCGTCGACCGAGGAACCCGTTGCGGAGATCGCGCTGGGAACTGCGCAGGACGTCGATGCGGCGGTGGCTGCGGCGCGGCGCGCCTTCGCCGCCTGGTCCGTGAGCTCCGTCCGGAGCAGGGTCTTGCTTCTCGACCGTGTCCACGCCCTGATCCTCGAACGAGCAGAGTCGTTCGCCCAGGTGATCTCGCAGGAGATGGGCGCTGCCATCGGCTTTGCGCGCAGCACACAGGTGCCGGTTGCGGCGCAGCACATCCGCGTGGCCCGGGACAATCTGGCCAGCTATCCGTTTCTCACCCATCGGGGGGACGTGGCCATCGTGCGCGAGGCCATCGGCGTGTGCGGCCTGATCACTCCCTGGAACTGGCCGCTCTACCAGATCACCGCCAAGGTCGGGCCGGCCTTGGCGGCGGGATGCACGCTGGTCCTGAAGCCCAGCGAACTGTCGCCGCTGAGCGCCCTGCTCTTTGCGCAGGTGATGCAAGACGCCGGCATCCCGCCGGGCGTTTTCAACCTGGTGAGCGGCACTGGGCCGGAGGTCGGCGCCGCGCTGTCGGCGCATCCGGACGTGGACATGATCTCGATCACCGGCTCGACCAGGGCCGGCGTCCTGGTGGCCCAGGCGGCCGCCCCGACGGTGAAGCGCGTGGCTCAGGAACTCGGCGGGAAATCGCCCAACGTGATCCTGCCGGACGCGGACCTGGCGCGAGCCGTGCCAGCAGGTGTGGCGGCCGCCTTGCGCAACGTCGGCCAGTCGTGCAGCGCGCCGACGCGCATGATCGTGCCGCGTGAGCACCTCCAGGAGGTCGAACGCATCGCGCACGAAGCGGCGTCCAGCTTCGTCGTGGGCGATCCGCGCGCCGAGCAGACCACGCACGGCCCTGTGGCGAATCGCGCCCAGTTCAATCGGGTGCAGGAAATGATCGGCATCGGAATCGCCGAAGGCGCGCGGCTCCTTTGCGGCGGCCTCGGCCGGCCCGAGGCCTTGAGCCGCGGTTTCTACTGCCGCCCGACCATCTTCTCCGCGGTGCATCCGCGGATGCAGATCGCGCAAGAGGAGATCTTCGGGCCGGTACTCGCGATCATTCCGTACGACAGCGTCGACGAGGCCGTGGAGATTGCCAACGGCACCGTCTACGGCCTGGGCGCTCACGTCCAGGGGCAGGACCTTGCAGCGGCACGCGCCGTCGCGGCGCGCATCCGCTCCGGGCAGGTGCACATCAACTATCCGGCCTGGAGCCCCCATGCACCCTTCGGCGGATACAAGCGCTCGGGGAACGGCCGCGAATACGGCATCGAAGGTCTTGAGGAGTATCTGGAAACCAAAGCCATTCTTGGCTTCGAGGAAAGCAGCGAAAGCGTCCAGGCTTGAATCGACGAGCGAGATTCATCATGTACCCTCCGCTGCACCATCTCAACACTTCCTCCAAGCCGCCGGCCTCCGCTGACGTCGTCGTGATCGGCGGCGGCATCATCGGCGTCTTCACCGCCTACTACCTGGCCAAGCGCGGTGTATCGGTCGCCCTGGTCGAAAAGGGAAGGATCGGCGCCGAGCAATCGAGCCGCAACTGGGGCTGGTGCCGGCAGCAGAACCGGGACGCTCGCGAACTGCCGATGGCGAGCAAGAGCCTTGATCTCTGGGAACGGTTTGCCGCCGAAAGCGGGGAAGACACGGGCTTCCATCGCTGCGGGCTCCTGTATCTCAGCAACGACGAGGCCGAGCTGTCCCGTTGGTCCAACTGGCGCGATTTTGCGAAGACCGCCGACGTGGCGACCCACGTGCTCGGCAGCCGCGAGGCCGCCGAGCGCGGCCGAGCGACCGGCCGCGCCTGGAAAGGCGGCGTCTTCTCGCCCAGCGACGGCACCGCTGATCCTGGCAAGGCTGCGCCCGCCGTGGCCGCTGCGCTCATCAAGCTTGGCGGCAGCGTCAACCAGAACTGCGCGGCCCGCGGCATCGAGACGGAAGGCGGGCGGGTCAGCGGCGTCATCACCGAAGCCGGGGTCATCAGGACCAGGACGGCCGTGCTGGCCGGGGGCGCGTGGGCCTCCTCGTTCTGCCGCCAGCTCGGCATCCGTTTTCCGCAGGCCTCGATCCGGCAATCCATCCTCAGCGTGTCCCCCGTGGAGCACCGCCTTCCGGATGCCCTTTTCACCTCAGGCGTCTCCGTGACGCGCCGCAACGACGGACGCTACGCACTGGCCATCAGCGGCCGCGCACGCGTGGACGTGACACCCCAGTTCATGCGCTTCGCCCCGCAATTCGTGCCCATGTTCGCCAAGCGCTGGCGCAACCTTCTTCCGGGGGGCCTGGAAGGCATTCGCGGTGGCCACGAAACGCTGGGGCGGTGGCGGCTCGATGCGCCGACGCCGATGGAGCGGGTGCGCATCCTCGATCCGAAGCCATGTTTGTCCACGATCAGGGAGACCCACCGACGCGCCGTCGAGCTCCTGCCCGAACTGCGCGAAGCAAGGATCACGCACGCCTGGGCCGGCTTCGTCGACAGCACGCCGGACGGTGTGCCCGGCATCGGCGAAGTGCCGGGCATGCCGGGCTTCATCCTGGCCGCGGGCTTTTCCGGACACGGCTTTGGCATCGGCCCCGGCGCCGGCCACCTTGTCGCGGACCTTGCCACCGGTGCCAAACCGATCGTCGATCCCATACCGTACCGGCCCGAGCGGTTCAGCGACTCAGCATGGGGCAAGGTCGCTGATTTCTAGGCCGCGCCTGCGACGCGCCGAACCCTGCCCTGCATCTACGGCATCGCGACAACGGAGATCAAAGGCTCCAGCATCGCGTGCCGGCCGACGACGTGATTGCCTGCCGCTGCCAGGAAGTCACGGCCGGCGAACTGCGCCGATCGGTTGCCCTGGGCTGCCTGGGGCCGAGCCAGGGCAAAGCCTTCACGCGCTGCGGCATGGGCCCCTGCCAGGGCCGCCTTTGCGGCCTCACCGCCACCGAGGTCATCGCACATGAGCGCGGCGTCTCTCCGGCCGAGGTCGGTCACTACCGGATCTGCTCTCCCATCAAGCCGATCACGCTCGAAGAGCCTGCCGCACGTTGATTCCGGCCAGACGCAGACCTGGTCGAGCCGCTCGCCGGCCAACTGGGGCTGCCGGTATTCGTCACGCGTTCTGATCCTGAGCCTCAGTCGCGTTCGGTGTGATCGACACCGAACCACCCGGTCCGCAACTACGGGTGGACTCTCCTGGGGCCTCGCTCGTCGACAGAGGGCGTTACGGCATGCGGCATCGGTCAACGGCATGGGGTACATCCAGGGGGTGGGGGTACAAAACTGCCGTCCCAGGGGGTTCAGGAGGTTTGTACCCCCTCCGGTACCCCCACTCGGCGCTGGCAGTCACCGGATTTCAGTGTCTGCCTCCGAACGCGACTCGCCCAGTTCCCCAATGAAAAAGGGCGTCCGGAGGATGATTCCGGACGCCCTTGGACGTTTTTGTGAAACCGATCTAAAGATGGCCTGAAACCCGCATGGATATTGGATTTAGTCAATTCGAAAAAGCTCTTGTACCCCCTTTTGTACCCCCACTCGCGCTTTGCACCAACATCCCAACCCCACACGCCGATGAGAACGCGTTTGTAGTTCCGTCCGACTATGTTGAACTCCGCCGATCTCTGACCCGAGATTGGATCGGGCTTCCGCGCAGCACGTTCTACTACCGCGCCAGCGAAGCCGGCGACCTCCTGAGCGATTTGCAGGTGATGCATCTCATCGAGAGCATCCAGGATGAGCTTCCCGGCCACGGCTATCGGCGTGTGACCCATGAGCTGCGCCGCCGCGGTCACCTCATCAACCACAAGCGCATCGCGCGCCTTATGAAGATGCATGGCCTGGGGATCAAGCCGCGCCGGCGGTTTGTTCGCACCACCTACGGTGACCACGACTCGCCGATCTTCCCGAACCTATATCGCAACGTGATCCCCGGCTTCCCGAATCTCGTGTGGGTGGCAGACTTCACGCACATCCGCATCGAGACCGGGTTTGCCATCTAGCAGCCATCCTCGATGCGTGCAGCCACGAAGTCGTAGGCTACCCTCGTGAAACCACTCCATCATCAAGGGTCTACAACCCCGTGGCTAGAGGGCTTGGCTTCGCCGATTCAGCGGGCGTTGCCCCAGGGACGCGCGCTATTTCGGTACCGAGAGCGACAGGCTTTACTGCCCTGGCAGTCGCTCAAGAGCCGATCAGACGCAACCGTTCCGCCTTGTCAAAATGGAGCAGTCTCGTGCGGCGCCTGGACACATCGGCATCAAGATTTAGCAGCGTACCGGCCTTGAAAAGTCGAACGAGCGATGCTTGCAGTTCGCCCGGGAGCCAATTTGTTGCCTCAAGGATATCGGCGAAATCGGCGATGCCGATACGACGCTCTCCACCCGCCAGATAGTCGCACCAGAACGAGTCGACATCCTCTGCGCCGTTCCTGCTGTACGCGGGCTCAGTCAGGGCGTCTACAGCGAACATGTCGGGCATCCCCGACTTCTTCTCGCGAACGTCAAACTGCTTCGCAGCTCGAACGCGGGCCTGCACGAGGTCAACCTTCTGCGAGATGTCCATGAACTCGACGATGCCTGTCGGATGGCTCGTTAGGTAGATCAAGTGATACTTCGTCCTTCGATGGACCGGATCGAGAACGCTCACGTATGCAGTCCTCGCGGGATACCCAGGGCTGCCGATCTGGGCGCACGCCTTCAGGCCATCACGGTATGCATTGACAAGTGCTTCTTCGCGCTCAGAAGGGCCCAAGCCAGTGAGATCGACAGCCCTGCCCAGCAGGCGGACCATCGCGTCCTGCCAGTCCTTCATCGACGCCGTGCGATTGATGAAGTTGTAGGCGAAATTGACTAGGAATTCCGAGCGTGGCCGCTGTAACAGAGGCTGCATCGTTTCGACAATTATGTCCTTCCAGCCCTTCGGATCGACAAAGAAAAAAGCAAAAGCGTCTGGGCCGCACCAATCGAGTATTTCGGCGCGAAGGGCCACGAAGTCGCCATGCCTGCAGTCATGCTCGACGGCCGCTGGCGCACCGGTTTGAAGGAAAGCTGACAGCCTCTGAAACGCTGATGCGTCTCTTTCGACGTAGAGGGCGCGCATCCGCACATCTACGTTCAGGCTTGCAAGCTTCTGCTTGCATGAGGCCAGCGTTTTCAGAGACAGAGAGATCGACGTTCCATCAAGCGTGTGATCAGATGTTCCCCACGGTCCGGCAAAACAGTCGACGTAGCATATTTCGGTGCGCCCCTTGTTTCTTGCTGCCATGCCGATGATCAGCACAAGCTTCTCAAGATAGCTTTCGAGCAGCGCGTGCTTCACCATTGCCTGCTCGCGCCCGTCGTAGACATCCGGAATTATCGAGGTCATGCTTCACGTCCTCCAACGAAGGAGTTTCAGATCCGACGCGTTCATGCCCCGCGCCCAGGCGATTCAATTGGCGAAGCGGTCTCCGCCGGAGTGATCCTGGTAGCCCTGAACGTGCAATCCACGGTGAGCCCACATTGGTCGAATCTGTGAAAGAAATGGATCGGACTCGAATCGCTCGCAAATGTAAGCGAGCTCTTCGTCACTAATCCCCAGTGCACGAGATGCCACTTGATCGATCCGCGCGCGCGCGTCGTCGAACTCGCTGGCTGCACTTGATTGATATGCCTCGCGAATCGCCGTTGCTACCGGGGCGATACTGCTGGGGATTTGGCAATTGCCGACGAACGCCACCGGAACATCTGAGCCATCGGCCAGACGCTTGCGGTCGATCATGTACCAGAGCACCGCGCGTAGATCGGCATTGGGAACGATCATCTCAAAAGCACCTTGATCGCCGCGCAAGCCATCTTCGGTGATGTCAATTTCGTCGGGAAGCATGTCATCGATTTCGTGGACCGGGAGGACAAGACCTTCGACCAAAGGTGATCCCGATGCGATGAGCTGGTTGATCGACTGATTTGATGCTCCAGTCAACAGCAATTCGACATGCCGCCACCGGTCCGCCAAGTTGTCGTCTTTTTCGATCAGCGCTTCTGTGGCACGACGCACCTCTTCTGCAACGTTCCCAGTGATCTCTGCCGGCATAGGCAGTAGCCCCAAATTCTTCGGGTACCAGTGGCAGCCAAGATCTTCGATGATGGTCGAGCGCAAGCATGTCGCCGCCGCAAACATCACGGGGCGGGAGAGCACCCATCCATTCAGGGGAAAGCGCTCTCGGAGCTGGATCAGATTGACAGTGTTGTTGAAGACCACGTTGTCGGGCACCGGCGCGATTGTCGGAAGCTGCGACAGCTCTCGTGCGACAAACAGCCGTCCGTTGACGAAGAGCTCGTCGTACTTGTACGTCCGTATTTCGAGCGGCGGGACCGTGCCGTCCCATAAGCCCATCGGGTTCCCACGAAGTCTCCCCGGGAACACGTTCAACCCCTTGAAAACTGCGCGCCCGGTCGGTGTAAACATCTTCTTGCCACCGAGCTTTAAGCCCATGCCGATCAGCTTGCGAGCCTCCCAATCGAACTGCCCCGCGCCCTTCGGAATCTCTGCCATAACCTGCCCGCGTCCAACGCCTCGTGCTTTGCGATACACCACTTGCAAGTAATCGTTCACCTTGGCACCTGCACCGAGCTTTAGAAGAATCGGAACATCACCCGCTTGAACTTTGCTAGTGAGCCACGTCATGCTGCAACTCCCGCCAGTTCTTCTTCGTCGACCGCGGCGCCGAAGTAGTTCCCCACAAGTAGATGTCGCCGCGCGATCTGCGACGATGTAGCCCGATTCAGGTCGATCTGGTCGCTGGGGCCGTCGTAGCACTCGATACCAGCGATCCTCACTGTCACAAGGTCGTCGTCTGACGCTGGCGTGTTCTCAAGGACAAGGATGATCGTCTGCTTCTTGACGCCTCTAAAAGTCAGTTTGCGCAACGGTTCAAGGTCGACGATCTCGATCAGGCGGTACTCTGCGAGTACCTTGCGCAATCCCTCTGCGTAACCGGCTTCGAGCACGGCAATTGGAATGATGAAGGCTGTCCGCCCGCCTGGTTTGAGCCACGATCTGAGCGTTCGATAGAGGAACATGCAGTAGAGGTCCACCTGTCCATCCATAATCCGCTGATACGCCCGCCGCGTCCGGTCATCTAGAGCAAGCCGATGGGCACGCACGTAGGGTGGATTCGCAACGACCACGTCGTACTGTGCCGTGGCGATGGCCTTAAGCCTGCGCCGAATCTGTGCTCCGAACGCACCAGAAAACCTTGCTCCGCCATTGTCTCCTTGGCCGAGGTCGAGGTCGATGGTGGTCTGCAACTCCATCGGTTGGTCGAAAGTATCCAGTGACGTGTGTCCACCCTCGATCATGATGTGCGGGATCAATGCCTTGGCCGTCGTCCGCTGCTCGTCCGGCGTCAAGTAGGCGAATACATCCAGCAACTGCCAAAGCATTTGAATCTG
Organism: Variovorax sp. 10L421; assembly: GCF_056395365.1. Classification (NCBI taxonomy): domain Bacteria; kingdom Pseudomonadati; phylum Pseudomonadota; class Betaproteobacteria; order Burkholderiales; family Comamonadaceae; genus Variovorax; species Variovorax sp. 10L421. The sequence continues at coordinate 61,193 of NZ_JBFTJJ010000006.1, read as the reverse complement.
CGACAGTACAACCGAGAACGGGTTGATGTCCAGTCCGTAGATTCGCTGCAAAACACTCTGCACCGCCTCGACATTGAGAGCATTGGAAGAACGAAGCCGCTCAAGTTGCGAGTGGAGATGTTCGACCAGGAAGGTGCCCGATCCGCATGCCGGATCGAGAACGGTGTCGCCCGGCTTCGCATCGCAGCGGCTGAGCATGTAGCGACAGATCTCGGGACGGGTATACACCTCGCCAAGTGCCCGGCGCTTTGCGACATCGAGATACTTGTCATAGACCCCAGCAAGGATGTCACCCTTGACTGTCTTGAAGTTCCAACGTGACAACAGCCACATCGCGTGCAGGAGCGCGTTGCTGAGCGTCGGATCATCGCCCTGCACCGCCCAATCGAGCGCCTCGGCCGAGAAGACGCTGGAGTACAAGTCTCGTGCCTTCCGATAAACCTCCCGCAGTAGGCCTTGGGCGCCAATGTTGAAGTGTTCAGCGAATTTCGAGAACTGCTCGATCCCTCCGTTGCAGATGTAGTGCTTAAGCAGCCCGTGGTCTTCGGCGAAGCGCACCATCAACATACGCGACAGAATCATCGACGCAGTCTCGTAGCCCAGCGAGTCGATCGCTTTACCGGCAGGCGTCAGCTTTCCCTTCTTGTCCTTGATGTCGTCGAGCAACGAAACAGATTCGTCGAACCCCATCCGGAACGCCGTGCGCGGCAGAACAACTGTCTCAAGCTTCAGAGCTGAAACGTAAGGCTCGATCGCGAGGACAACGCGGTCCACCTCGTTTTCGTAGGCAAGGAGGTCGGTACCGGTCAGGGTGCTGCTGCCAGCGTAGGTGATCTGCGGCAAGGTGGCGTCGGTCCACGTCAGCGCCCAATCACCCCATCGATCCTTTAAGCCGTCCAGGGCAGAGCGTGCGATCGTCACCTGTCCGATCAACACATCGCGAACGACGACTTGCACGGCCTCGCGAATGGTGCTGGCGGCGACTCGTACCGCGTCGATGAATTCGCGGCGGGTGGTCTCATTCACATCAACGTAGGCAAACCCGGTATGGCCACCTTTGAACGCCTCAATGGCGTTGGCCACTTTCGCGAAATCGGCGCTGATCGGCGAGAACGCCTTGATGAAGGAGTCGTCGTGGGCAAGCTTCGGCCAAGTCCACGTTTGCCGATTCATCACGTTGCCACCCGGCGCAACCTGGTAGCGGATGACGCGTTTCTGATCTATGAGGAAGAAATGGCGAGTGGTAGATGTGATGTACTTCCACTTGTCCGCCAACACTACATCTTCCGCGTCTGCTAGGTGGTTTCCGCGTTTGACTTCGATGGAGGCGAAGACGTGCGATGCCGTAACCACGGGACGACCATTCTCGCCCAACAAATAGAGCGTAAGGTCCGGCGCGCAACGCGTTCCCGGAATTGGCGAATCAATGACAACGCTCGCAGAATCACAGCGAGCGGGGGATGCACTGTCTGTCAGCAGTTTCTTAAGGCTGTCGTAAAGGTTTCGCTCGGCCCCTGGTGCTTCGCAGAATGCTTGAATGAGCTTCACCAATCGAAGATTTTTTGTTGCCATTGCTATTAGCTCTTTTGATAGTTCTGCGTAGCCACATGCTCTTGCTACTGGTCAACGAACAGCGTTCGTTGTGAGGGAGGAACGATCTGATCGCTTCCTTTGATCTGAGACGCGGATCGTCGTTTGGTGCCATCCGCGGCGACCACCTCGATGGCCTTTTCGTCGAGCAGCTTTCCAATGGATTCGCGATAGATTTCTGCCGACGCCGGCGAATTGTTGCAGGTGGTGGCGAACAGTTCACCAAAGCTGATGCCTTCGTCATTGGCGTAGACGCGGCGCGGAATGTGCTCGTTCAGAGCAAAGATGCTGGATTTCCTTGCAACATCGTCGAACTCAAAGCCAAGCGCTGACTGGCCGCGATGTTCGGCGTCATGTACCGGGTCGTAACCGACCATGTGGAACATGTCGAGGCCTGCGCCGCCGTAGTGGATGAAATAGTTGTTATTGGCCCAGTGAACTTCGGTCATCACGTCCCGAGCGCGGTGGTGTTGGGAGAGATGAATCAACCAGTAGTCGCCGTGCCCGCTGCGATTGCGAATGAAGAACGGTGTGTAGTGCCTAGCGCCGCAGTTCTCAACCAAGGAGCGGTAGAGAGCACTCTGAATGAACAGTCGCCAGTCGCGCTCTGACGCCTTGATCTCATCGATCGTCCGCCCCTGCAAGACGCCTGGAAGTCCGATGCCATCGAGCAACTTCTGGGTCAGCTTGGCGTCGCCGGCAAAGTTCAGGAACGAGTCGACGCCGAAGGTCAAGATAACTTCCGCGCTTGGTAAGTTTGCGAAAATCTTGCGAATCAGGTCGGTTGGTACGTCCTTGTAGCCGTACTGGTCGAGCGAGAAAATGGAGCGACCGTTGCGTGGACTCTTCTTCTTGATGAACTCGATTATTGCGTCCGCCTCGTCTTGAAACTTGGCATGGCGCAGAAAGACGCTGTTGCCGATTCGGTCGCCGTAGCCCGCCTCACGCAGAACCTTGTCTAGATGCTGGTGGGCGTGCCTGTCGGGTTCGGCGAAGAAGTAGTCCACCCGGAGGTCTACCTTCTTGTGCCGATCCTTATTGATGAGGTATTCGGCTTCGCGCGTCGCTTCCAGGAAGATGAAAGGCGATCCTTTCACGAGTTCATTGGTGTCGCTGTGAATGTAGAGCCCGCCGCCGGCAAAGCCGTCGACGAGCGTGAGGCGCATGACTTCTTGATTGGGCGAACTGACGAGCGTCTTGAAGTAGGCGGCCAAGTACGCTTGCAGGATTCGGTGCTTCGCGACGCTGTGCTGCTGTATGAGGTCGGGGCCGTTCTTCCAGTTATATTGTTTCAGCGCCATGCGTGCCTTCAGGCAATGGCGGACAGTTCTGGCATGTCATCCCATGTACGACCGGCCAAGAGCCGGCCGTTGGCCTTCTTGCTGCGGCGTTTCCCGTCAGCGCCCCATCCGCCCCACTGTTTGAAGAAGAATTGCACGCCCTGTTCCTCGCATTGCGAACGGATATTTTCGACCCATTCCAATTTCATCGGCCGTGCCTTTGGACCTGATTCGCCTCCGACGATGACCCAATGGATATCAGTAAGATTCAGCTCGCCCACTTCCTCAAGCAGAGGTTCGACTGACAGAAAACGAATTCGGGCATCGACCTGTCGGAGCCCATCGATCCGTGGCACGCCGTACTTGCGATCTTCCACTGAAACTCCGAGCCAAGCGTTCGTTGGCACCTCACGATTGCGGAAGAAGGAAGCCATACGGTCCGCTCGCTTGGTCAGGACCTGGAAGGTGTGGTGTGGGCAACGCCGGATCACGTCGAATACCTGCGCGATGTAGTCGTCGTCGACGCCCTTGTGAAACAGGTCGGACATTGAGTTGACAAAGTACACCGTCGGCTTCTTCCTCGCCAGCGGCTCAGCCAGTCGGTCGGGCAGGATAGTCAGCTTGAAGCCGTTTTCGTACCCAGGCGTGCCCATGGCCTTGAGGCGTTTAGCCATGGACTCGGCGTAGCAGTTCTTGCACCCAGGCGAGATCTTGGTGCATCCGACGGTCGGATTCCAAGTTGCTTCGGTCCATTCGATGCGGCTTGTTTGCGACATGAGAGCCTCCAGTTCAATTCAGGTTCTTGATGCTTGTCAGAGCTTGCGGACCAAACAGATCACAACGCCCCAAATGCGAAGTTCGTTCTTGCCAGTGACAACAAGGTCAGGAAAGTCAGGGTTCGCTGCGCGCAACAGCCAAGCGCCGGCCGAGCGCTGCAGCCGCTTGACGGTCAACTCGCCGTCGACCTCTGCAATGACGATGCGTCCAGGCTCAGCGGTGAGCGAGCAGTCCACAATGAGTTCATCGCCATCGGCGATGCCGGCATCGCGCATCGATTGGCCTTCAACCTTCACTACAAAGGTCGAAGTTGGGTCGCGAACCAGATATCGGCCCAAATCAACCGTGTCCTCTTGGTAGTCGTCGCCTGACGTTGGTTTGCCTGCTCGCACTCGGCGGCCAAGCGTAGGAACGCTCATGGCAGTTCGACTGGAAGCGACGGCCCTCGCGTTCGCGGCATACAACTCGGGCTCATGGCCCGGGGGGTGTTTCAGGCTCTCCAAGTACCCAACAACCACGGCAAGCTGGCTAAGAGGCACCCGCACTGTTTTGGTCGGTTCGCCAAAGGCAGGCTTGCGCCCGGCTCCCTCCCGGGAGCCGCCATGGCGAAGCTTGGAATGCTGAGCTTGCATGATTTTGTGACGAAATCAAGATTAGCACGACCCACGAGTAATAGGAAGCCACATGTACCCGTGTCCCTCGATTTCGTACAAAGCCACAAGTTACTTCGCGATATCGGGGTGGGCGCCGCTCAAGCAGGCCCAGCTAGCGCTTCAATGAGTCGCACAACCATCTCGCTCCCATCTACATCGGCCGGCTGTCCGATGACGAAAGAGATGGCGTGGGCATCTGGGAGCCCGAGCCGCTCGCGGCAGAGCGCCCCCGCTGAAAAGCAAACGCAGTAAGATGAAGCAACTTGATGCAAGTCGCTGCTGATTGACCTATGACCCGTTCTGTCGACACTGAAATTAAGCGCGTGACCGTGACGTTGCCCAAGCGGCAGCTTGACGCCCTGCAGACGATCGCCACGCGGGAAGACGTGAGCGTGGCATGGCTGGTGCGCAAAGCGGTCGACAAGCTGTTGCGGCAAGGCCCTGAAATTCCCGTGGCAGACAGTACCCAACGTAAGGGACGCACATGAGAAGCGAACCCATCCTCGAGCCCAGCTACACCGTCGCACGTTTCTGGCGGTGTGCCCTACAGGTCAACCCATCCGGCTACCAATCCAAATACCGCGGCGCCGAGCATGGACTGGACGAAACCAGCTACAACCAACAGGTGCTCGACCAGTGCCTGACGCTTGGGATCAAGGTGGTTGGCGTCGCGGACCATGGCAGCGTCGATGCAGTGGATGGTCTGCGCCAGTTCCTTGAACCGCACGGCATCATCGTTTTTCCGGGTTTCGAGATTGCCTCCAGCGAGAAGATCCACATGGTCTGCCTGTTTCCCGAAGGCACGACCAGGGATCACTTGAATCGCTATCTGGGCAAGCTGTCTCTCACGGATTCGCAAGATGCGGTGCAACCTTCCAGCAAGACCTGTCTCGACCTCGCGCAGATCATTTTCGATCTCGGCGGTTTCTGGTACGCGGCGCACATGACCGGCGCCAGCGGCCTGCTGCGCCTGAACCAGGACGGCGGTGGGCTTGCCCACATCTGGAAGAACGAGACGCTGGTCAAGGCTGGCCAGATTCCCGGACCACTCAAGGACCTGCCGCAGAACTACAAGCAAATCGTCCTCAACAAGGACCCGAACTATCACCGTGCGCACCACATCGCGCTGCTGAACGCCAAGGACGTAGCCAAGCCCGATGACCTGGCCGATCCGTGCGCGAGCTGCTGGATCAAGATGACGCGGCCGAGCTTCGAGAGCTTCCTTACCGCATTCAAGGACCCGGATTCACGCATTCGCCTCGGATTGCCGCCGGAGGCGCACTACTCACGCGTGGAGAATTTGCACTTTCATGGCGGCTACCTCGACGGCATCGACATCGAACTGTCGGCACATCTGAATGCCGTGATCGGCGGGCGCGGGACCGGCAAGTCGACGCTGGTTGAATGCCTGCGCTACGTGCTCGACGTGCCGTCGCGTGCGGTCTCGGCTAGGCGGCAGCATGAGGAAATCGTCAAAGCGAACCTGGGCGCTGGTGGTCGCATCGAACTCGCGGTGATCTCGCGCGCGCAGAACGGCCGGCGCTACTCGGTGTCGCGCCGATATGGCGAACCCCCGATCGTCAAAGACGACATGGGACAGGTCTCAACCTTACAGCCGCGCGATCTCCTGCCGCGTATTGAGATCTATGGCCAGAATGAAATCTTCGAACTCGCCCGCGACCCTGCCAGCCAGACGGCCATCCTGAATCGCTTCCTGCCGGGTGGCAGCACGCATGCTAGCGAACTTAGCGCCGTTACCAAGCGACTGACCGACAACCGCAACAAACTGCTGACCGCCACGCGTCAGAAGGACGAGCTGCAGGCTCAGGTCGCAAGGCTGCCCAAGCTGACCGAACAGGTGCAGCAGTTCAAGTCACTGGGCCTTGAAGACAAGCTGGCTTTGGTGCCTCAACTCGAGCGCGAGAAGCAACTCGCCAAGCGCGTCAGCGAAGAGCTCACTCGGGTGGCCGAGGGTTTGGCCTCGCTCAATGACAGCCTTCCTGATACCGCGTTTCTAAGTGACAAGGCGCTCGATGGGCTTCCACATGCCCACATCTTGGTCAGCATGCGCGCCGCCCTGGACGGGCTCGGCCAGGAGATCGGCACCCAGCTCGCGGGCTTGCGCAAGCTGCATGGTTCAACGGCGACGGCGACTTACGAGCACCAAGCCGAGCTGAAGATCAAGCTCGATGTCGAATTGGCGGCCCTTGAAAAGGTGTTCGCAAGCCTGCCCGCCTTCGCCGGTAGGCCGGGCCGCGACGTGGGCCGCGCCTATCAGGACCTGCTGCGCGAGATCGAGACTATCCGTCCCAGCGAGGCGCGGGTGAGCACCATCGACAAACTGCTGCATGAACTTGAGAGCCAGCGGCGCAACCTGCTGGACGAGTTCTCTCAACTACGGGACCAGCGCACCGACGAGTTGCGCAAGGCAGCAAAAAAACTCAATCACAAGCTCGACGGTAAGCTGAGGCTGAATCTGAAAGTCGGGGCCCAGCGCAAGGCGCTGAAAGAGTTCCTGCTGCAGGTGCCAGGTCTTGGAGAAAAGAAGCTTGCCTGGATCGATCAATCCGGCGATGACCTGACCATGCCCGCACTGGTCAAGGCCATTCGTGACGGCGAAAGCGCCATCAAGACCCTGACCTGGGACTGGGGAATGCAACCTTCGGTGGTTGAGGCCCTGGCCCGCCTTGATCGCGGCTCGGTGCTCGAACTCGAGGAAATTGACCTGCAAGACCGCATCCTGATCGAATTGAACATCGCGCATGAGGGCGATTTGTTCAAGCCGCTGGACCAGCTTTCGACGGGGCAGCAATGCACCGCGATCCTGCATCTGCTGCTGCTAGAGAATGACGATCCGCTCATCATGGACCAGCCCGAGGACAATTTGGACAATGCCTTCATCGCCGAGCGGATCGTGACTCAGTTGCGGGGTGCGAAGACTGAACGGCAGTTCCTGTTCGCCACCCACAACGCTAACATCCCGGTGTTCGGCGACGCCGAGTGGATTGGCATCTTCTCCTCCGACGGCTCCCGCGCACAAATGCCGGCCGAGGCACAGGGATCCATCGACGTGCCGGCGATCCGTGAGCGTGTCGCCGAGATTCTGGAAGGCGGCCGGGAGGCGTTCTCTCAGCGCAAGGAAAAATACGGGTTCTAGGAAGAAGTTGGATGCTTAAAACTGAGTTGCTGGAGATCATTGCGAACGGCGAAAACTCGGGAGTCGAGTTCAAACGCGATGACATTCGTCCCGAAACGCTTGCCCGGGAAATCGTCGCGATGGCTAACCTCCGCGGTGGCATGGTCCTACTGGGCGTTGAGGACGATGGCACGATTTCCGGCATCCAGCGCGAGGATCTCGAAACCTGGGTCATGAATGCCGTGTTCAGCCATGTGCATCCGATGCTGCTGCCGTTTTACGAAGTCGTTGCGCTCGATGATGGCCAGCGCGTGGCCGTGGTATCGGTCGCGATGGGGACCAGCAAGCCGTACGTCCTTCGTCATAACAACCGCGAAGACATCTATATCCGCGTCGGAAGCACCGCGCGATTTGCCGACCGTAACCAGCAAGCGCAATTGTTTGCAACGGGAGGCCTGTTGCATAGCGAAACTCTGCCTGTCTCCGGTGCGGCATTTGATGCATTGGACCGCGAGCGCCTCCAAGACTACTTGCTGAGTTACGCCGGCGACCTCGAAGTGCCGGCGACGGAGGATGCGTGGATACACCGCATGCTGGGCCTGGGCTTTATGACCGACGTGCAAGGCGTGACACCCGTATGCACCATCGCCGGCTTGGTGCTGTTCGGCCGCACTCCACGCCGCTTTCTGCGCCAGGCAGGCATCCGGTGGATGGCGTTCAACGGTGTCGACAAAAGTTACCAAGCATTGGACGATACGATCCTCGATGGTCCTCTGGTCGGCCGTTTTGTACGTCAGGATGGAGGCGCACGGCAATGGATCGAGCGCGGTCTGATCGAAGACCTGATGGATAGATTCCAAGGCCAGCCCCTCGTCAGCACGGAGGGCGAGGATTTGGGTGATGGCCTGCGGCGGGAACGCATCTGGTACTACCCGACCGAGGCTTTGCGAGAGGCCATCGTGAACGCACTTGCGCACCGCGACTGGACCCGCGCGCTCGAAGTCGAGATTGTCGCCTACGCGAATCGACTGGAAGTCCTCAGCCCGGGCGCACTACAAAACTCGATGACCGTCGAGAAGATGCTCGCGGGACAACGCTCGCCCCGCAACACGACCATCGTTGGTGTGCTGCGCGACTACGGGTACGTGGACGCGCGCGGCATGGGAGTGCGAAACAAGATCATCCCGCTGGTGCGGGAAGCCAGCGGCGAAGAACCTGGCTTCGAAGCGACCGAGGACTATGTGAGAGTGGTTCTGCCCCGGTCCGAGCCTGCCGCGCCATAGGCCCGCGGCGCGATGACGTCACGGCGTTCGCCTCGGGCCTCCCACCTTGTACATCGAGCGCTTCCGCCGGCCTGCCAATGCTCAAGGAGTACAAGATGACTGAGCCCAAGAAGCCGGGATTCAACCTCAACGCCCTGCAGCAGGCGCGGACGTTTGATATTTCGCGCCAAGCGAGCGAGGTGCTGCGTGGCGCGACGGATTTGTCCACCGCGGCAGAGCAGGCCAAGGCTTTGCTGGCTGGAAACAGTGCCGCCACACAGGCTCAGCGATTCCTGCAGGAGAACTCGATTGGCGCATCAATCGCTGCCATGGAACTCAAGCGCGCGGAGGAAATGGAGAAACTCCTGAATCCATACGGAGACATTCAGCGGCTACTCAAGAGGGATGTCGGCATGCAGGCCACGATCGAAGCTGCCATGCGGCAGGAGAGTCTGACTGCAAGGATCAGCACCGAATTCCTGGCAGCTCAGGAATTCGCCAAGCACCTGGACCACTATCGCGATATTGCGAAGCAGTACGAGACAAGTTCTCGCCTGCCTCCAGCCGTGGAGGCAAGCCGGTTCCTGGCCGACATGCAGCTAGACGGAGGTACAGTGGCCGCCTATGCGCGGAAACAACTGGGTGGTATAGCCTCTCAACAAGATATTGTCGCGTCCATGACGCGTCCTTGGATGCGGAAGATGGATGCGGCACGCTCGGTGACGGCGCTCATGGAACTGCAAGGTTTGGGCTCGGCGTTGCGATCCATCCAAGGCTTTGATAGCGCGCTGACGACCGCACTTCGAGCCGCTCTCGGTGACTGGCGTGACCGCATCGCGTTCCCACAGGCGATATTGGAGGACCCGGTTGCGCGAACCGCGTTCTACGTGGAGCGCGGATTCAATTCCGCGCTGACTGACTTTCCTGAAGAAGCCTTCCGAGAGAGCCTGGTGCTCGTCGGGCTGGATCCCGACTCGCAGGAAGTGAGCGAGTGGCCGGAGACGTTCCATGCAACGGATGCAGTCGAGGAAATGGCATTCCGACGAACCAACAAGTGTCACAACTATCTGCAGAGGCTGGAGCGAAGACTCAGGCAATTCATCGACGCAGCCATGACCGCACAGTACGGCACCGACTGGCCGAAGAAGCGACTCGCGCCACAGATGCTGGAATCTTGGGAGAGCAAGAAATCCAAAGCGGAGAACTCGGGCGTCGTCCTCACCACGTTCATTGAGGTCGCCGATTTCACTGACTATGAAGCGATCATCTGCCGCAAAGATCACTGGAGGGAGGTCTTCCAAGGCCGATTCAAGCGGCAAGAAAGCGTGCGGGAGTCCTTCCAACGGCTATACCCCATCCGCATTGCAACCATGCACGCTAGGTTCGTGACCAAAGAGGATGAACTCTATCTGGCCGCAGAAAGCATGCGGTTTCTCAGCGCCATCGGCGATTGACGCGCCCTACCTTGCAGTAGCCGCATCAGCTTTCATGCACAGCTCTCGATGGCGACTACGGGCCAGCGACCTTGCACCGAACATCCGACGACGCTTTGGCCACTACCTTTTTGAACTCCCTGTCGCGCGCCATGAACGCATGCAGCATGTGAGGGATCAGCGCAACCGCATCGACGGCCTGTTCATATTCCCTACTGTGCAGTTCCGCGTACCGGTCCAGCGTCGTTTTCAGTTCAGCAGACACTGAGATCGTCAGCTTGACTACTTCCGCTTTCGGCAGTGGGCCTAGCCGAAGCTTGGTCTTGTTCATTGCAGATTCCCGCGATTGATAAACAGCGGCTGGTACGGCCGCAGAATGAGGTCCCTGTTCACCATCACCCGCATCGGAAACCCCGGCCGGATCGTCAGCGTCGGCTGAATGCTCGCGTTGCGCTTCGTGATCTCCTGCCCTACCTCGTTCACCGTATCCTGCGCCCCCTCGCGCACGGCGATCACGAGGCGATTGCCGTCCTGATCCGTCTGGTTCTGCGGTGCCGCCAGCTCTGCCCCTATACCGAGCAGCGTCGACAGCGCCGCGCCGGCCAGGATGCGACTCCAATGCCAGTCGACACCATCCTCCAGCCCAGCATGGCCGGCCGGATCGATCCCCGGCAACCGGTCCAGCGCCACCGACGACGTGTCTGGCAGGATCAGCCGCGTCCACACCAGCAGCACGCGCCGCTGCCCGAACGCCACCTGGCTGTCGTAGCGCCCGATCAGCCGCGATCCCTGCGGGATCAGCAGGTGGCGCCCCGTGGCCGTGTCGTAGACCGCCTCTGTCACCGTGGCGATCACCTGTCCCGGCAGGTCGGAGTTGATGCCCGTCACCAGCGCCGCCGGGATGATGGTCCCCGCCATCACCTGGTACGGCGAAGCCGGCAGTTGCAGGCCGCCGGCATTGCGCGTGGCCGTGTCACCGGCACTCGCCAGAAAAGCTTCCTTCCGGTCCTGGCGGTTCTGCGCCATCACCGGGTCGACCGGAGTAGCCACGGCCGGGCTCATCGCGCCCAAGGGATTGAACGGCTGCTGACCCGCCGACGTCCCAGACACATTGGCGGCAGTTGCGGACATGGCGTGCTCGGCAACAGTCCCCCGCTTCGCCGCAGTACCCTCGCCGCTGCGCCGGAAGAATACCGAGGACCGCGCCGCCTCCTCGGCCGCCAACCGTTCGGCCTGCGCCGGATCGACACCCTGCCCCGCCCTCGTCTCCATCGGCTGCTGCGCCTTCGCCATGGCCGACCCGAGGTCCCCCGGCAACGGCGGCCCCAGTACTGGTGGCGCCGGCTTCGGCGCCGGCGGCATCCCCGCATAGTCCTTCGGCAACTGGTCCAGGCCATCGGCCCGGGCCACGCGGTCGACGTTGTACAGCTCGGCGGCCGGGTCGCGCTCGCGCTTCTGCGACTGCAGCGACCACATTGTGCCGCCGAGCACGGCCGCGGCCAGGGTGCCGGCGCCGATCGCCAGCACGCGGCGGTTGAGTCGCACGACCGACCGGGCCTGCGCGCGCAGGGCCACCGTCTCCGGCGCAACCTTGGGCGCGACCTGAGACGATGGGGACGGTACGGTGTCCTCCGTACTCATGACCCACCACTCCGCGCCCCCGAGGCATCGCCATCCGTTCGCTCGATACGCACCACCTCGGCCTTGCCGTCCTTGAAGCCGCCCAGCCGCAGTTCCGCCGCACCGAAGAGGCGATCCACCACGTAGTACGGCGAGCGGAAGCGGTAGTTCACGAGCTGCCCGTCGCCCTGCGGCCCGATCACGAACAGCGGCGGCAGCTCGCCCTGCGCGATGCCGCCCGGGAACTGGATGTAGACCTTCTGCCCGTCGTCGAAGGCGCGCAACGGCTTCCAGGACGGCGCATCGCCGCTGATCGCATAGCGGAACCGGATCTGTTCCACCGACAGACCCGAATCCACAGGGGCCGCGGCCTGTGCCTCTTTCGCCTGCTTCTGCAACGCCAGCATCCGGTCCTTCGGATAATCCCAGGACACCGATGCCATCCAGGCCTGCGGCGTCGAGGACAGCTCGAGCAGGTAGGTGCGCCGATTCGTGGTGATGACCAGGTTCGTCTTCAGGCCCACGCGCGTGGGTTTCACGAGCACGTGGACACGCTGGCTCGCACCGCTGCCGCTGACCGTGTCCCCCACGATCCAGCGCACCGTGTCGCCGGCCGAGACCGCCACCAGTTCCTCGCCCTCCTGCAGCGCGATGACAGTCACGCGGCCCGGACTGGTGTAGACCTGATACAGCGCACCCTCTGCATACGGCCAGACCTGGATCGCATTGACGTAGCCCTCGCGGGTCGGCGCGACGCGGGCCTCTTCGTTGGCCCGCGAGACCCGCATCTTCTCGTCGGTGGGTTCCGGCGCCGGCTTCGCTTCCTGCGCGCTCGGCAGCGCCTTCATCTGCCCGGGCAGCGGAAGAGGCTTCGGCACCTCGACCACTTCGACGGGCGGGGTCGGTTCCGGCAACGGCTGCGCGGCGGCGGTCACCGGCTCGTCCAGCGGGATCGCCGGCGGCGGCTTGCCCTGCGTGGCACAACCGACAAGGACGGCCGCCCCGATCAGGATCGGTGCAAATGCGTGTTTACGGAAATCCGTCTTCATGGCTTGGTTCCTTTCGCTGTGTCCGCCGCATCGAGCTCGCGGCTCCAGGACAAACCGTTGACGTAGATGCCCAGCGGGTTCCTGCGCAGCCGCTCCTCGGTGCGCGGCGCCTGCAGCACGATCGCCAGCACCGCGGTCCAGCGCTCCAGCCCGGCCGCTTCGCCGTTGACGTAGCGCCGCTCGGTCCACCGCACCTGGAACGACGAATCGCTCGCGCGCACCACGCTGTTGATCTGCACCACCACCGAGCTCTCTCCGATGCGCGAGAACGGATCGTTGGCACGCGCGTAGTCGTTCAGCGTCGCAGCGCCGCGGTCCGTCGTGTATTCGTAGGCCTCGAGCCAGTTCTGCCGTACCACGATCGGATCGATCGACAGCGAGCGCACGTCGGTGATGAAGCGGGCCAGATGGTGTGCGATCTGCGCGTCGCTGGGCTTGTACGGCGTGGCGGCCTCGCCGACCGCACGCACCTGGCCGGCGTTGTCCACCTCGACGACGTAGGGCGTCACGATGGACTGCGCCGAGCGCCAGACCAGCCCACCGGCCATCAGCAGGGCCAGCGAGAGACAGCCGAAGGCCATCAGGCGCCAATTCTTCGCCTGCACGCGCGCGCCGCCGATACGCTGGTCCCAGACCTGTGCCGCAGCCTGATAAGGAGTGACGGGCTCGGGCGTGTCCGAGTACCGCACCTGGGGACGCTTGAATCGCATGGATGGTTCTCCTCAAAAGAAAACGGATCAGCCGTTGGACTCGTCGCGCAGGGTCGGGCCGGTGCCGCTGCCGCCGTGGTCGCCCGAGCGCAGCACGTGAGCCGTCGTCGAGGCCGCATGGCTCAGCTGCTGCTTGCGGCGCATCTGCCGGGCCCATGCGGGTTCGGGGGTGGGTCCACCGGCCTCCTCCGCACCGGCAGATGCCGCATTCCCCGTGGTCGCAGGCGCTGCGGCATCGGCCACGAAGCTCGCCAAGCGCTCCTTGACCGCCTGGGCGCCGGACGCGACGCGCTGGCCGACAGCGCCGGCACCGGTTTTCGCGAGATGGGCAAGGCCTGCGCCGACCGCGCGCACGCCACCGCCACTGGATGCCGCCGCGCCCGCCTGGTAGGCCGACTTCGCACCGGTCGCCAGACCGCTGGCCGAACGTGCGGCCGCTGCGCCGCCGCCGATGGCCGCACGCGCTGCCCCGGGCGCCATGCGCGCCCCCGCGGCCACGGCGGAACCCGTGCTTGCTACGGCCGCGCCACCAGCGACGGCCAGGCCCGCCGCACCCAGGGCCGTGCCCGCCGCCGCGCCGGCACCAAGCTGCGGCGCGCCCGACACCAGTCCGGTCGCGATTCCCGGCCCGAAGATTCCCAGGCCCAGCATCGCGAGCGATGCCAGCATGATCGTCAGCGCATGGTCGATGGACGGCTCGGCCCCGGGCGGCGTGCGGAACTCCGCGAAGAGGCCCGTGCCGATCCCCACGATCACGGCCAGCACCAGCACCTTGATGCCCGACGACACCACGTTGCCCAGCACCTTCTCGGCCAGGAACGCGGTCTTGTTCCACAAGGCGAAGGGCACGAGCACGAAGCCCGCCAGGGTCGTCAGCTTGAACTCGATCAGAGTGACGAACAGCTGCACCGCGAGCACGAAGAAGCTCACGATCAGCACCAGCCAGGCCAGGAACAGCACCGCGATGGTGTCCAGGTGGGCGAAGGTCTCGGGGAAGCCCGTCATCTCGCCGATCTGCTCCATGATCGGCCGGCCCGCCTCGATGCCGACTTGCGCGAGCCGGCCGGGCTGCAGGAACTGCGCCTGCGTCAGGCCGGAGCCCGATGCCACCAGGCCGAGCCCCGCGAACGAGCGGAACAGGACCCCGGCCAGCTGGTTGAAGTGGCCGATGATGAAAGCGAACGCACCCACATAGAGCACCTTGCGGATCAGCCGAGCGATCACGTCGTCGCCCTGCCCGCTCGCATGGCCCATGGCCCAGAACAGGCCGGCCAGCGTCATGTCGATCACCACCAGCGTGGCCGTGAGGAACGCCACCTCGCCGTGCAGCAGGCCGAAGCCCGAATCGATGTAGCGCGAGAAGACATCGAGGAAGCGATCGATGACCGCGACATCGTCCATCGCGTCAGTCCTTAGCGCCCGCGCCAGCCGGTGCGGCCGGTGCGGCCTGTGGCGGGACCGGATCGTTCGCATAGGGCGACTGGCCCCCGCTCATGAAGCGCTGCCGCGTGGCCTCGGCCACCGCATGGCACTGCGCGTCGCCCATCCGGGCGTGGTCGGCCTTGCACTGCGCGCGCAGATCCTTCAGCCGCTCGGGATTCGCGACCAGGGCTTCGACGGAT
This sequence comes from Variovorax sp. 10L421, assembly GCF_056395365.1. Classification (NCBI taxonomy): domain Bacteria; kingdom Pseudomonadati; phylum Pseudomonadota; class Betaproteobacteria; order Burkholderiales; family Comamonadaceae; genus Variovorax; species Variovorax sp. 10L421. The sequence continues at coordinate 46,061 of NZ_JBFTJJ010000006.1, read as the reverse complement.
TCGATCGTGAGCCGGGAAGGCTCGGACTTGCCGCAGCCCGCGAGCACCAGGACGGCGATGGCCGTGGTGATGAGGAGCAGGTTCTTCATGGATGTCCCCTCAGCTGCCATAGAAATTCACGCTGTAGGGCGTGTACGGCGTGCCGCTGCCCATGAAGCGCCGGCGCACCTCGCGCGCACGCTCCTGCACCGCCACCTGCCGCGCCTGCTCCAGCGCCGCGGCACGGTCCTGCGTGATCTGCAGCTGCTGCGCCTGGATCGCCTGGCGCGACTGCAACGCCAGCAGCTGGTTGGTCGCCTGCATCGCCTGCAAAGCACCCGTGGCGGACTGGCTGCGGTTCACGAGATCGGTCAGCGCCCGCTCGTCGGCGGCGAAGTTCTGCATCGCCTGCGACTGCACCTGCGTCGCCGTGCGGAGGGCCTCCAGCGAATTGCGCCAGCGCTGCCGCGCATCGCCGGCCATCTGCGCGCCGGACATCGCCGCTGAAAACGACTCGGGGTACAGCCGCTTGAACTCGTCCTCCATGCGCGAGACGTTGAACGCGAGCCCCTGCGCCTGCTGGATCAGCTGGTTTGTCGCCGCCAGCGTCGACTTGAGCTCGGACAGCGCACTGAAGTCCAGGCCCTGAAGGTTCCTTGCCTGGTTGCGCAGCATCTGCGCTTCGTTCTGTAGCTGCTCGACCTGGTTGTTGATCTGCTCCAGCGCGCGGGCCGCCGTCAGCATGTTCTGGATGAAGTTGGACGCATCGAACACGGTGTCGCCGACGCCGAAGATGGCATGCGCCGGCGAGGCCACACCGAAAGCGATCGCACTGACCGCGACCAGCGCGGCGATCCGGGGTTTGAAGGAAGACGGGAGGTTCATGGCATTGACTCCTGCGGGGTTGAGGAAAGAGATGGGGATGCAGATGGAAATGAAGGAATGAGGTCGGCCGCCCAACCGAGACCGCGGTGGCGCAGCCAGGCGGCCGCGAAAACCGAAGGCATCCGCGCGAACTGCGACGCCGCCACCGAGGCCTGCACGCGGTCGATCTCACGCTGGTCCTCGGGCGAGGCCGCGCCGGCAAACGCCAGCGCGACCGGCCCGAGCCCGAGCTCGAAGACCCGGTTGCCCAGGCGCGACTGGTAGTAGTAGTCGCGCTTGGGCTGCGCTGTGGCGACGATCTCGATCTGCCGGCGGTTGAGCCCGAAGCCCTCGTAGATCACGCGGATCTGCGGCTCCGTGGCCTGCGGGTTCGGCAGGAAGATCCGGCTCGCGCAGCTCTCCACGATGGCCGGCGCGATGCTCGAGTTTTGGATGTCGGCCAGGCTCTGCGTCGAGAAAATGACCGAGACGTTCTTCTTGCGCAGCGTCTTGAGCCACTGGCGGATGCGCGCGGCGAACACCGCGTCGTCGAGGAACAGCCAGGCCTCGTCGAGGATCAGCAGCGTGGGCGCGCCGTCGAAACGCTCGTCGAAGCGCGCGAACAGGTAGCCCAGCACGGCCAGCACGGCCGCCTTGCTGTGCATCAGTTCCTCCATCTCGAAACACTGGATGGAAGACGCCCGCAGCCGGTCCCGGTCCGCGTCCAGCAGTCGCCCGTGCGCACCGCCGAGCACATAGGGCGCCAGCGCCTGGCGCAGGGCATTCGACTGCAGCAGCACCGCCAGCCCGGTCATCGTGCGCTGTTCGGGCGGCGCGGTGGCGAGGCTGGCCAGTGCCGACCACACCATCTCCCGCTCGGCCGGCCCGACCTCCAGGCCCTCCTGTCGAAGTCGCCCTTCCACCCACTCCGCCGCCCAGGTGCGGTACCCATCCCGGTCGATGCGCGCGAGCGGCTGAAAAGCGATCTCGCCATCAGTCCCGAGGTCGTAGTGCTCGCCGCCCAGCCCCAGGATCGTGGCCCTCAACGAGCGCCCCATGTCGAAGGCCAGGATGCGCGAGCCCGGATAGCGGCGAAACTGCAGTGCGAGCGTGGCGAGCAGCACCGACTTGCCCATGCCGGTCGGGCCGACCACCAGCGTGTGCCCGACGTCGCCGATGTGTGTGACCAGCCGGAACGGCGTGGCGCCGTCGGTGCGTGTCACGATCAGAGGCGGGCCATCGAGATGCGCATTGCGCTCCGGTCCCGCCCACACTGCCGACACCGGCATCATGTGCGCGAGGTTCAGGGTCGAGACGATGGGCTGGCGCACATTGGCGTAGGCGTGGCCCGGGATCGACGACAGCCAGGCCTCGACCGCATTGAGCGTCTCGGGGATCGTCACGAAGCCCCGCACCTGAATGGCCCTCTCCACCGCGCGCAGCTTTTCATCGGCCACGGTGGCACTGGCATCGAGCACCGTCACGGTGGCCGTCGCGTAGCCGAAGGCCACCTGGTCGCTGCCCAGTTCCTGCAGCGCCGCATCGGCATCCGCCGCCTTGTTCGAGGCGTCCGAGTCGACCAGCGCGCTTTCCTGCTGGAAGATGGTCTCGCGCAGCAGCGCGACGATGTTCTTGCGCTTGGCGAACCACTGGCGGCGCAGGCGCACGAGCTCCTTCTCGGCCTCGGCCTTGTCCAGGCACAGGAAGCGCGTGCTCCAGCGGTAGGCGAAGCCCAGGCGGTTCAGATCGTCGAGCAGCCCCGGCCAGGTCGAGGTCGGGAAGCCGCGCACCGTCAGCACGCGCAGATGCCGGCCGCCGAGCATCGGCGCCAGCCCGCCCGTCAGCGGCTCATCGGCCAGCAGCGCATCGAGGTGCATCGCCACTTCGGGCAGCGCGACCGCATGCCGGCGTGTCGACACGCAGCCGTGCAGGTAGGTCAAGGTCTGCGCATCGCCCAGCCACTCGACCTCCGGCATCACGCCTTCGAGCAAATCGAGCAGGCGCTCGGTCTCGGAGACGAAGGTCTCCAGCCGTCCCTTCCAATCCGACCCGTCCGACGCACCCGATCCATCCTGGGCGCCGGTCCCAGCGCGCTCATAGAGCAGCCCCGCGGCGCGTGCCTTCGATTCCTCGGGCGGCAGGTACAGCAAGGTCAGGTGATAGCGGCTCTCGAAATGGCTCCCGTCTTCTTCGAACGCCGCGCGGCGCTCCTCGTCGAGCAGCCAGGACAGCGCCTCGGGGAACGACGACTCGGGATAGCCGGCCGCCTCGCAGCGCTCGGCCTCCACGAACAGCGCCCAGCCCGAACCCAGCCGGCGCAGCGCGTTGTTCAGCCGCGCCGAAGTGGCGATCAGTTCGCCCTGCGTCGCGCTGTCCAGATCCGGCCCGCGGAACCGCGCCGTGCGCTGGAACGATCCATCCTTGTTGAGCACGACCCCGGGTGCGACGAGCCCGGCCCAGGGTAGCCAGTCGGCCAGCAGCGCCGGGCGCTTGCGGTATTCGGCGAGATTCAGCATGACGTCTCCCCTGCTCGCCTCAGACATCGAGCAGCGGGCGCTGCTTGATGTGCCGCGCGAAGACCTGCATGAACTGTGGGTCCAGGCGCGCGCCCCAGACGGCCAGCGCGTGGCCGACGAGCCAGAGAAAAATACCGGGTAACCAGAGCTGAAGCCCGAGACCTACCGCGGCGGCCAGCGTGCCGTTGGCGATCGCCACGGTACGCGGCGCGCCGCCCAGCAGGATCGGCTCGGTGAGGGACCGGTGCAGCGGGATCTCGAAGCCAGGCGCAAGGGCGGTTGAGAAAGCGGTCGACTCACTCATGCCAGCACCGTTCCACCCGAGAAGCTGAAGAAGGTCAGGAAGAAGCTCGACGCCGCGAACGCGATCGACAGGCCGAACACGATCTGAATCAGTCGGCGGAAGCCTCCGCTGGTGTCGCCGAAGGCCAGAGTCAGGCCGGTCACGATGATGATGATGACCGCCACGATCTTGGCCACGGGCCCCTGGATCGAATCGAGGATCGACTGAAGCGGTGCTTCCCAGGGCATGTTCGAGCCGGCCGCCTGCGCGGGCAGCGCGATGGCCAGCAAGAGCATTGCCGCTGAAGCCGCGTGCAAAAGCGGCTTTGCGGAATTGCATGAAATCGTCATGACGGCTCTCCAGAAGACGACGGGGTTGAAGGGGAAGGACGAGATGAAGAGAGCAACGGAAAACCAGGCACCGCCGAGGTGTCGAGCTGGTAGCCCTCGTTGTCGTGGCCGATGACCCGTGCGATCTCGCGCACCCGCCGGGCACGGCCCCGCCCGGCGATGAAGACGATGACGTGGACCGCTTCGGCAATCAGCGCGCGCGGCACGGTCACGGAGACTTCCTGCACCAGTTGCTCCAGCCGCGTGAGGGCGCCCAGCGCGGAGCCGGCATGCACGGTGGCAATCCCCCCTGGATGTCCGGTGCCCCAGGCCTTGAGCAGGTCCAACGCCTCGGCACCGCGCACCTCGCCGACCACGATGCGGTCGGGCCGCAGCCGCAAGGTGGCGCGCACCAGGTCAGCCATCGCGGTCACGCCCCGCTCGGTGCGTAGGCTCACGTGATCGTCGGAGCGGCATTGCAGCTCCACCGTGTCTTCGAGGATCAGCACCCGGTCGCGCGTCTCGGCGATCTCGTCGAGCAGCGCGTTCGCGAGCGTCGTTTTGCCCGTGCTGGTGCCGCCCGCCACCACGATGTTCAGGCGCTCGCGCACTGCCTGCCGCAAAAACGCGGCCTGGTCCCCCGTCAGGATCCCGTCGGCCACGTACTGCGCAAGGCTCATGATGCGCAGCGCCCGCTTGCGGATCGCGAAGGACGGCGCGCGCACCACCGGCGGCAGCACGCCCAGGAAACGCTCGCCGGTCTCGGGCAGCTCGGCCGAGAGGATCGGCGTACCGGCATGCACCTCCGCGCGCACGTGCGCGGCGACTAGGCGGATGATGCGTTCGGCCACGGACGGCGGCAGCGCCGCGCCGGTCGGCGCGCGGCCCGTGCCGAGCCGGTCGACCCAGAGCGAGCCATCGGGATTGAGCAGCACCTCCACAACCTCCGGATCCGCAAGGGCTGCCGCGATCTCCGGCCCCATGGCCGTGCGCAGCATGCGGATGCGTCGAGCCACCGCGCCGTCCGCGGTGGCGCCGGTCAGCGACCCGGAAGAACGATCAGACGGCTGGACCATCAGCGGCCTCCTCCGGTTCCTCCGGCCCCGCGTGCGTTGGCGCCGCTTCAGGCTCGATCTCCTCATGGATCTCGCGTACCAGACTGCGCCCGCGCTGCAAGTGCCGCCCGAGCTGCTCGATGAACTGCACATAGCGGGCCCGCCCCTGCGCCCGTGCGGCCTCCTGCTGCCCTTCGGGCACCGAGATCGAGACGGTGAGGAAGTACCGGACATAGAGCGCCAGCGTCTCGATCAGGATGTTCTGGTCGCGCTCAAGCCGATCAAACTGGCGCGAGAGACGGTCAAGGCGCTTGGCGATCGCCGCCTCGCGCTGGTCGCCCCCATCGGGTGACAGGAACGATGCCAGTGCGGCGGCGATCACGGCAGACTTCGACACGCCCTTGTGCACCGCCAGACGATCCAGCCGCTTGGCGTGCTCCGGCTCGATGAAGATGTTGAGGCGAGTCCGGCTCATAGCGCGATCCCGTCGTCAGGGTCCAGTGCCGCGAGGCGCGCGGTACGCGTGCGCTGACGGTCCACGTCCCGCGGCCGCAGGGGCACGTCGCCCTCGTCATCGAGCACCAGCAGCCCCTCGTCCTCCTGTAGCGCTGACGGGTCGCGCGCGACCTCCAGCTCGGGCTTGAGTTGGTGGCCGCCGTCGTCGGCCAAGCCACCCGCATCGGCTGACGACAAAGCCTCGGGAGCGGCCAATGGCGCCAGTCCGCTCCAATCGTCGAGTCGCGCTGCAGGCCTGTCCGCGTAGAAGCCCGGAGCCAGCGCCGGTGGTGGCAGCACACGCCGCGTGAAGTTGCGGTCCTGGTAATAGCGCAGCTTCCTAGCCTTGATCGGCGGATGGCCCGAGACCATCACCACCGCCTCGTCGGGCGGCAGCTGCATCACCTCGCCCGGCGTCAGCAGCGGCCGGGCCGTCTCCTGGCGCGAGACCATCAGATGGCCCAGCCACGGCGCGAGCCGGTGCCCGGCGTAGTTGCGTTGCGCACGCAATTCGGTAGCCGTCCCCAGCGCCTCGGAGATGCGCTTGGCCGTGCGCTCGTCGTTGGTGGCGAACGTGATGCGCACGTGGCAGTTGTCGAGGATCGAGTGATTCGGGCCATAAGCCTTGTCGACCTGATTGAGAGACTGCGCGATCAGGAAGGCACGCAGGTCGTAGCCGGCCATGAACGCCAACGCCGACTCGAAAAAATCCAGCCGGCCCAGGGCCGGGAACTCGTCGAGCATCAGCAGCAGCTTGTGGAGCCGCGCGATGCCGTCGGAGCCGTCGAGCGATTCGGTGAGACGCCGGCCGATCTGGTTGAGGATCAAGCGGATCAGCGGCTTGGTGCGGCTGATGTCCGAAGGCGGCACCACCAGATACAGCGACACGGGATGTTCAGCAGAGATCAAGTCTGCGATACGCCAGTCGCAGCGCGAGGTGACTTCGGCCACCGTCGGGTCGCGATACAGCCCCAGGAAGGACATGGCCGTGGACAGCACCCCGGAGCGCTCGTTGTCGCTCTTGTTGAGGACTTCGCGTGCGGCCGAGGCGACAACCGGATGGACTTCCTCGTCCATGTGCCGCGTCGTCATCATCCGGTGCAGCGTTACCTCGAAGGGGCATGCCGGATCGGACAGGAAGTTGGCCACCCCGCGCAGCGTCTTGTCCTCCCACGCATACAGCACGTGGAGGATCGCACCGACCAACAGCGCATGGCTGGTCTTCTCCCAGTGGTTGCGGCGCTCCAGAGCACCTTCGGGGTCGACCAGGATGTCAGCGATGTTCTGCACGTCGCGCACCTCGTGGGCGCCACGGCGGACCTCGAGCAGCGGGTTGTAGGCCGCCGAGCGCGTATCGGTCGGGTTGAACAGCAGGCAGTGCGAAAAGCGCGCACGCCAGCCGGCCGTCAGGTTCCAGTTCTCGCCCTTGATGTCGTGGATCACGGCCGAGCCGGGCCAGGACAGCAGCGTCGGCACCACGAGCCCGACGCCCTTGCCGGAACGCGTGGGCGCGAAAGCCATCACATGCTCAGGACCGTCATGACGCAGATAGGAGCCGCCCTTGTCCGATGCCCTGCCGAGAAACACACCTGCTGACCTCATCAGGCCGGCCTTGGCGATCTCCTCGCACTCAGCCCAGCGGGCTGAGCCATAGGTCGTTACCCGCTTGGCCATCCGCGCGCGCCATACGGCCATCGCGATTGCTGCACCAGTGGCCGACATCCCGCTCGATGCAGCAATGGCCCCGCCGCGCTCGAACACCTGGGGAGCATAGGCGTCGTAGCAGTACCACCACTCGAACAGCTTCCATGGCTCGTAGACCGGCACGCCTAAAACCTCGAACCACCGGGCACCAAGCCTTGGCTGGTAACCGAGCGCTTGCGCCGTCCACTGTGTGGCAGCCCAGACCCCGCCGACCGCAGCGCCCAAGATGCCGATAATTTGTCCAAACAAGATCCCGTGGGCTGCTGCGTACATGAACCGACTCCTTCGCGCGCCTCGTTGTCACTAGGGATGTGCCTCAATGGCACCGCTCGCCAAAGTCTCGTTTCAAGCCACTCAATGGCACACCCAGCGGGGCGAGTCATGGCGTAGATCAGACGGCAACTCAACGCGCGGGCGTAGAGCTATGTCGTTCGTTCACGCCTTTGCAGCGGCTTGAAACGTCTTAGCGTGCGCGATGAAGCGCTGGAGAGCGCCGGGGAGTCCGCTACGGCGGTGCTTGTGCACCACGTAGGTCACGATGTGTTCAGCCTCGGCCAGTGGCACGACCACGACATCCGAACGGGCCAAGGTTTCGCCATGGCCGCTGTCGATCAGACCGACTCCCATCCCGGCCGCCACGCGAGTGACGTGGCCGGTGAGCGTATGCGCCTCGCTCGCGATTGTCGGCAGCAGTGTGTACCGCAGCATGATGCTTCGCATCTGATGCAACAAGCCTGGGTGCCGAGCTGCGGTGCAGGTCACCAGGGGAAAAGTGAGCAATTGGGCGATTGGAAGCATCGGACGCGCGGAGAGCGTGTGGTTCACCGGCACAATCGCCTGTGTGGAGTATCGCCAAGCTGGCTCTTGAGCGAGCGCATCATCTTCCGGCACGCCGAACGTGAAGCCCGCATCGAGCTCTTCGCGTTTCAGGGCGGCAGCAAGTTCTGTAGCCCGCATGTCGACCAGGTCCAGACGGACCTGCGGCGAGACCGAATGCCACTTCACGAGGCATTCCGACAACCTGGGTTGAGCGATGCCATCGGCCACGCCGATGCGCAGCGGCGCACGGAAGCACGCGTCAGTGGCCTGGACTGTCTGCTGGAGGCGATTGACGCGCAACAAGACTTTCCGTGCCTCCTCAAGCAGGCAGGTTCCGGCGGGCGTCAAGGCCAAGCCACGGGGATTTCGAACAAAGAGCGTGACCCCGAGCCTCTCCTCGAGATCGCGCACGGTGCGTGAGAGTGGCGTCGGGTCGATGTGCACGCGTTCAGACGCACGGTGGAAATTGAGCTCCTCCGCAACGGCGGTGAAGTAGCGCAAGTGGCGAAATTCAATCATCTGCTTCCCCAACTCCCGCTCCCTTTTCCGGGGCGGGAGCGTCGAATGCGTCAATCTGGCTGACTCCATCGCACCCCACGTGCGAGGCCAGTCGGGATGACGTCGCGGCGAAGCCTAGCGGTACATGCGCTGCATGTATCCTGTCACTTCTAACAGTTGACGGTTAGGGAAACAGGCTCGGTAGCCTCAACCCCGCAGCGTGAATACGACCGACAGGTACGAGAGCGGCGCTTCAAGGATCGCTTCCACTCCATGAAGCACGCTGGACTCGAAAAGAAGTGAGTCGCCTTGGCCGACGTTCACGACCTTGCCGCCGTACCGGTACTGTGCGCGTCCCGAGATCACGTACAGGAACTTGATCCCGGGGTGCTGAAAACTGCTGTAGGGCTCGGCCTGCGGCAGGAGCGTTACCAGATAGGGCTCAACGAACAAGTTCCCGGACAGCAGGTGCCCGAGCAACTCGTAGCGGTAGTCCTTTAGCGCACCCATGCGATTGACCATGACGCCGCGACCGGCCGGTACGAATGACCAGTCCGTGCGACGTGCCTGGTCGCAGAAGAATCGCGACAGCGGAACGTTCAGGCCGACAGCGATGCGATTGAGCGTCTCCACGGAAGGAGACACGAGACCACGCTCGACGCGGGAAAGCAGCGAAGCGGAGATGCCGCAACAGTGAGCCAGTTCGTTGCCCGAGATCCCGGCGGCCATCCGAAGCGCTTTGATCTGAAGCCCCAGCTGCGCCGCCGACTCGCTCCGCTGAGGATGGGGAGGACGGCGGCGCGGGCGCGACAGGGCGACCGGGACGCGCAGTTTCCCTGCCGTTGGGAATGGCGAGGCGGGAGCCAATTTCCTCATGATAGCCAACACACCCGGCGAGAAGGATGACGCGTTCGCGCATCCAGAGGGAAATTGGCGACTGTATGCGGCATGGATCCAACCCTCGAATCGTCTAAAAGTGATGATTAGTCTACATGGTATGTGACGATAAGTCCGTGGTCAATTGGTCTACAAAGAAGCCCAATCGCGGCCGTGATTTCACTGTCCGTTCGATTCGGGAAACGTCTGCGGGAACTCCGTAAAGAACGGGACCTTTCGCAAGAAGACTTCGCGGCGCGCTGCGGGCTCGACCGTACCTACGTCAGTGGCATGGAGCGCGGCGTGCGAAACCCTTCCCTGGCCGTGATCGAAACGCTGGCAGTCGCATTGGGAGTCCGCCTCGAGGAGTTGTTCAAAGGACTGTAGTGTCAATGGGGCCCTCGTCCTCCGATGAGCGCACCGCCATTCTTGATTTACCTCATCCTCTTTTGTGCGGTGAGCAAGCAAGGGCTCTAGCACGATCTAGGTTGCGCCACGAATGGACCCATCGCGAAACCTATCGGCAGAATCGAGTTGGACAATTTCAGATCGAAAGTCCGCGTTGGAGATGCGTCGCGAGACGCTCGGCGGTGTAGGTCGACAACCGGTTGCCAGTACGGGACGATGAAGGCCAAGCGCCACGCGAGCGACTGCGCGTCCTGGAAAGCCGTGTTGGCGCCGCGCACGCCAAAGATCGGGAGCAGGTGCGCGGCATCTCCGGCGAACAGCGCGCGGCCTTGCAAATAGTCCGGTATCGTCAGCGCACGCGCTGAGTACACCGAGCTCCAATCCATCTCTCAAGGCACCCCGCCGTGGCCCCTCATCTCGAGCTGTGCGTCGATCCACGCTTTCAGCGATTTCGGCTGCAGGGCCTGATCCGGCGTTTCCGCGCGCGGCAGCCGGTAGTCCACGCGCCAGATCCCGTGCGTTTCGCGGTGCATGAGGACCGTGTCCAGGATTCCACTCCGGGTCGAAGAAGGCGAGCCTCTCGATCGGCAAGGGCAGATCGACGCGGATGTCGGCAATAACGAAATACCCCTCATAAGAGGCACCTTCCAGCTGGATCCTCCTTAAGTGTTTAATCGATGCGCCTGTGTCAAGAGGACGCCGCTTCTGGTTCAAGGCGAGGCTCCCGTCGCAAGCGCACGGACAGCCCCTGAGAACGAAAGCGGCGCCGCCAAGTCCTAGCGCGGCTGGCGAGCGACTGCTTGATCGCTACTTGCTTGCCGAGGTGACTTTTTCTTTACCAATCCGGTTGATCACTACATAGTTGATCGCCGTCCAATAGTCCGACTTCTTCGGATCGGCAATGCGTTGAAGGTCGCCGGTCATGGCCCTGAAGCCGTCTGACATGACGTAGTCTTCTGCGTCGTTCATGCTGCGGAAATACATCAATGTGATGGCGTCGATACCGGCAGTCGGTTCGGCATAGAACGGTTTTCCTGGCTCCGCGCCGCCGATGTTCTGCAGCTGCACGTAGCGCGACACGAGCGCCTTGGTCGACGATTGGGCCGTGACCAGCTTTCTATGGCGACCCAGCCAGTCCTGCTGGAACTGATCACGCGTCAGATCGGCGCGTCGCGAATGAGTGAAGACCAGGATGATTGGGTCGCGACTATCCTTACTGGCGATGCGAATGTACTGCTTTGACAGGACCGGCGCCACCTGGCGGAACAGGACACGATCCTCGGGAAGAATCTTCGTCTGAAACTTCTCGCCGAATACCTTGCCAATGTCGTCCATACTGTGAAAGTTCAGATAGGCAATGCCGTCCCACCGAGGGCGCTTGTACTCGGGAATGTGCCCGATAACTTCAGGGTACAGCTTCCCTTTAGCGTCTGCAGGTGCCAAGTACGGCGGTGAGTTCGCAAGCATTGGGCCGGCAGGGAGCCGGTGTATCTGGTCGTAGCGCGTCAGCGATTCGAGTGTCGTGTCGGACGCATCCTCGGCATAGGTGAATCGCACGCCGTGGACCTTTCGCCAGTACTCGTCCCACTTTTCCCACCCGATGTTCGGGTCGCTTTCGAAGGCGTTGGCGCTTGGATCCGCTGCCGGATCGGCGATTGGTTTGCCGCCCCGATCCACCAGGTTGTCGGGGTCTCGTCCGCGCTGGGAAAGCGGACTGCTGTCGGCGCGAGCGAGAAAGCCGGTCATCACGATCAGCGGCTTGTCACTGCTTGCGATGGTCTTGGCGTGCGGTGGGCGCGCCAGCACCTCGCGCACGGATCCCTCGCTCGCAAAGGGTGTGTTTGAGTTCATGACTGCTGCAGTCTGGGCAAGAACTGCCATTGCGGCGACAAGGCCGCAAGCGACTGCGACCGCTGAGAGGTATCCACGCATTGATGTCTCCAGTTGCCGATCCCGTACGGAAACGACGCTGCGTGACGGTGCTCGGGTTAGCGAATGGAAAGCTCGTTGATGAGATAGGCGGTGGCGCACGCGACGTTCGCACCAAGCAAGCAGCAGATTGCACCTCCGTCAAAGGCGTCATGCGCCGCTGAGACGCTGTCAAACCAAAAGACTGCGAAGCCATCCGGTGGCGACGGCTCGCTCCAAAGCCTTTCTCGGCGCGCCGTGGACGCAGTCCAGTTCAACTCGAGGGGCAGGTTTGCCTCGCTGGCATAGCGAGTGATTGCAAGGCCGAATCGCTCCCTTGAAGACGTACCCAACAGGAACGGAACCATCACCTTGACGGGGCGATCCGTCCTGCCACTATCGTCGCCCTCGGTGTCGACAATGCAAAGCGTCCAGCCCTTCAAAAACACCGGTTCATCTGCAGGGATGTGACGCCGCCCGACGGCCGAGGCCTGGGCGGAGCGCATCGCTTCCTCATCCCGGAAGTACAGTTCCACGACTCCATCGACGGAAAAACGTGGAGGGTCGTCGGTCGTCCACAGCACCTTGTCCACCCGGTTGTGCGTGTATTTCGAGATGCCGTCCATCCCAAGCGCCAAGGCGGCGTGGGGGCCCGCCCAATAGCTCCGAAAATCGGCGGTAGAAAGACCTTCCTTCTTCGCCAGCAGGGTCATGCGCTTCATCATTTTTTTTACCCTTGACTTCAAACAACCCGACGCTCGGCGACCAGGAAGGCCGTGATTTCTCCCAGGAACGTCTTTGCATGCGCCATCGTCGTTTGGCCGGCGGGCGATGCGAAGGCATCCTGCAGCGTCTGCTCATCTTTGAACCAAAGCTCCACGATGCCGTCGATCGGCAGGGTGTCATAGTCACAGGGCTTGCCCTTCTCGCGCTCTCGGACGATGACGACGTTTTGCCGATAGCCGCTCACGCCAGGCATCTTCCGCACCAGATCGCCGTGAATCTTCCATTCGCGCTGGAAGTCGTCTTCGCTCAGCGTCGGCAGCCGCTTGATGACGGACATCCGCTTCAGCAGCTTGGCTCGTTCGTCCTCGCCCGGCAGCGGAATCACAACGGATTGCTCCGCCGTGACGATGTGCAACTCGCCGAGAAAGTGGTTCTCGTCCGCGATGAGCGCGGCCGCCATATCGCTGTCATTGAACGCGTGGTTCGCCCTGTCCACATCGTCGAACCAGAGTTGCGAGAACCCGTCGAAGTCCCACGGTCCCCGCGCAAAGTCGATTCCGCGTTGCACGCGGTCGACGACGGGGTTCTGCCAATACGCGCGGAGGTTGGGTGCACGCGCGGCCAGCGCGCCGTGGTTGTCCCTCCAGTAGACATTGAATTTGTCAAAAGTCCAGTCCGTCTTCTTGCGGATCAATCCCATACGTACATTCATGATGTGACTCGTTGGTCTACTTGAGAGGGGAAACAAGGGCATCCGCCGCTTGGGCGCGGGCGCGAGCTAGGCCCGGAGCCCGCTTGGCGAGCCAGACGCCATGCCGTACCGGCCAGCGCTCATAGCCAGGATCCACGCCCAATGTCAGCGCAGCGTGATGTGCCCAATAGGGATCAAACAAGGCCTCGCGCCCGAGGGCAATCAGGTCGGCCTTGCCTTCCGCGAGCACCGCCTCTGCCTGGCTCGCGTCGACGATCATTCCGACCGCTTGGGTCTTGATATTTGCTTCGTTGCGGATCCGTTCCGAGAAAGGGACCTGGAAACCCAGGCCTCGCGGCACGGGCAGCGCGCGGGTTTCTTCCGTCAGTCCGCCCGACGAGCAATCGATCACGTCGACACCGCAGCTCGCGAGTTCTCGCGAAAGCACGATCGAGTCCTCGAGGGTCCACCCATCCACGCTGCCATCCACCGCGGACAGACGGCAGAAGAGTGGCTTGCTCGCGGGCCAGGTCGCGCGGACCTTGCGTGCAACTTCGAGGGCCAGATGCATGCGCCCTGCAAGGTCACCGCCCCATTCGTCCTCTCGATGATTCGAGTTGGGAGACAAGAAGCTCGCGACCAAGTAGCCGTGGCCGAAGTGCAGTTCCACAACATCGAATCCGGCCTTGTCGGCACGGACGGTTGCGTCAACAAAGCTCTGAACCACGTCGGCGATGCCGTCTGCGTCGAGCGCACGCGGAGCGGACCAACCGGGTCCCGCCGCCAGCGCGCTGGGCCCGAGCCGCTCCCAAGGTTCTGCATCGGCTGCGAGACGCGCTTCCGACAGCGCTGCCCCGCCTTCCCACAAAGGTTCGCTGCCTGATTTGCGGCCGGCGTGGGCCAATTGCACCCCGATAGCACCGCCGTTGGCATGTATGAAATCAACGACCTGCTTCAATGGTTCGATCTGGCTGTCGTTCCACAGACCCAGATCGGCGGTACCGATGCGCCCGCGGGGATCGACGGCCGTACTTTCCGTGAGGATCAATCCCGCGCCTCCCAGCGCGAATTTTCCGAGATGAACCATGTGCCACGGCGTCGCACGCCCCGCCTCGGCGGCGTGCTGGCACATGGGCGAGATCACGACTCGATTCTTCAGCTCGAGCTCGCGGAGCCGGATCGGTTGGAAAAGAAGGGGTTCATGAGATTTCATGGCAAAGGCTTTCTGATCATGGAGCGATGGCCGCCGCAGTTGCCGACTGACGCGCGCCCAGATAGGTGCCGCCCATCACTGCGAGGAAACCGAAGAGGTGCCAAAGGGTCAGCCGCTCGCCGAGAAGCAACGCCGCGAAAGCGACGCCGAACACCGGGACCCAGTAAAGAAATACGGCTGTCCGTGCCACACCGATGCGTGCGATGGCCCCGTTCCAGACGAGGTTGGAGAGGGCCGTGGCCATGACGCCTGAGAACAGAATGAACGCCCAGGCGCGCCAGCCAGGAAAGAGCGTTGCCATGTCTAACACCGGAGCCTCGAGCCCGGCATGCAAAGTCAGCAGCAACGATCCGACGAGATAGATTGCCCAGCTGATGGTCAAGGTGTGCATGTTGCGAGCCAGACGCTGGACGATCGCGCCGCCTGCGGCGAAGCTCACGACCGCCGCAACCAGCATAAGATCTCCGGCACCGGCGCTGGAGAGGCCGGCGCCGGGGTGGCTCAGCACGACGGCTGCGACCCCTGCGAAGCCCAGCACAACGCCAAGAAGGCGCGAGACCGTCAGTCGCTCGCGAAAGGCTACTGCTGCCAACAGCGCGGACACCAATGGGCTCAACGCCATGATCAGCGCGCCGTTCGTGGCCGTTGACCGCAACAAGCCCTCGGCAAACAGGATCTGGTTGAGATACACCATCAGCAAGGCGCAGACGACGATCGCCCCTCCCTGGCGCACAGACACTGACGGTAAGCCGCAGCGTTTCCAAAGAACGACCATGGACAACGCGCCGCATGCCACCAGCATCCGCAAGGCCGCCAGGGTTGTTGGGTCGAAGATCCCGGTGAGCACCTTCACCGCTGACACGTTCAATCCCCAGATTGCCATTGAGGCGATCAAAGTTGACTGGACGGCGGTGGTATTCATTTCGCGCGTAGCCATCAGACCTCCTTCAGCTGCCTGTTGCGCTCACCGACCAGAAACGCGAATGCGCCTGCCAACAGGAGCAGCCCCACGGCGGAAGAGGCAAACACCATGGAGGACGAGAATCGGTCGACCATCCATGCCGCGGACAAGATGCCCAGCGACTGACCGAGAAAGAGAACGCATGCAAACAGCGACATTGCGGTGCCCCGAGCAGCAGGCGCCATCTGCGTCGCATTGGTTTGCAAGGTGTTGTGCAATGCGTAGAAGCCGAACCCCGCGACGAGACAAGCCGGCAGCGCCCAAAGCCAAGACGGCGCAAACGCCACCGACGCAAAAGCAAGTCCCAGGCAAACTCCGCCGAGCTTCGCCAACCCTGTCTCGCCGAAACGCCCCAGCAATCGACGGGCGCAGCGGCTATACAAGAGGCCACCCACGCCGTAGAGCGCAACAATGGCGCCCGCTGCCGGCATCGACAGGTGGAAAGCAGCGTGCAGGTGGGAAGGAATGAAGGCTAGCGCGCTGAATGCCAGAGCGCCCTCGATGAAGGTCACGACCAGCACCACCCTGGCCCAGGGCTGGGACAGGACATCCAGTACCCGGCGCCCGATGCTCCCGGTATCAACACCCTTGGAATGCGCAACAGCGCTCACCTTCCTCGTCAACATGGCCCCGCTGACCAGGAAGATCACGGCGAGGGCGAGGAACGGCGATCGCCACCCGAACAGGTCGGAGAGGAGCCCGCCGAACCACTGGCCGCAGATCATGCCGAAGACCGTGGCGCCGAGAAGGCGCGCCAGGACTTCCTGGCGAGACTCGTACGAAACGCTGTCGCCGATCCACGCCATCGTCAACGGAATGATCCCCGCGGCCGCCATCCCCGTCAGAACGCGGCTGACGATCAACCAGTCCAGGCTCGGGGAAAAAGCCGAGGCGAGGGAACCGATCGTGCAAGCCAGGGTCGCGAAGCCGACCACGCGCGCTTTCCCGTGACGATCCCCCAAGGGCCCATAGAAAAGTTGAAGGACACCATAGGCGAGTGCGAAGGCCGAGATCGCCCGAGCCGCCTGTCCCGTCGTTGCAGAGAACTCCGTCGCCAGCGACGGAAGCATGGCGTCACAGATCCTCATCGATGCCATGCTGGCAAATCCGCACAGACTGAGCAGCCAGAGCGTCTTCGAATCAAGGGAATGGGTGGCCATTGATGCGCTTGCTCCGCCGATGACAGCCGCGCTCGTGTTCATGGCATCAGTTCCGGTGCCAAGACCAGATCGACATCGAGCATTTTGCGGACCCCGACCCCAGGGGCCGCCTCTTGGTCGCAGCTCATCGAGACGATCTGCACGAGCGAGAGGGCTTTGTTCAATTTGCTTCTACCGTGCCGACTACTTCGCCCAACCCGATGCGGACTGCGCCCTCCCGTTCGCACCATCCACGCATGATCAGCGCGTCACCATCCTCCAGAAAGGTCCGCTTCTCACCGTTGGGAAGGTCGATCGGCTGCTTGCCACCGTTGGTGAGCTCCATCAGCGAGCCAGCCTCCTCGCTTGCAGGGCCGGACAAGGTGCCCGATCCAAGCAAGTCCCCGGGCTGCAGGTTGCATCCATTGACCGTGTGATGGGCGATCAACTGCGCCGGAGTCCAGTAGGCCGCCCGATTACTGTTGGTACGCGACAGGCGCACGGGCGGTACACCAGCTTCTCGCATCTTGGCCGTCTGCAGAAGGACTTCCAGTTCGATGGAAAATGCGCCCTTCGCCCGATTCATCTCAGAGTCGAGATAGGGAAGCGGCTGCGGGTCGCCTGCCGCCCGGTCGAACGCCACCCTGAAAGGCGCCAATGCTTCGGTTGTGACCATCCACGGCGACAAGGTGCTTGCGAAATTCTTCGAGAGGAACGGCCCGAGCGGTTGGTATTCCCAGCCCTGGATGTCGCGCGCCGACCAGTCGTTGAACAAGGTCACGCCGAACAGATGAGCTTCCGCTCCGGCTATATCTATCGGCTCGCCTTGCTCATTGCCCTGGCCAACAAACCACCCGAGTTCGAGTTCGTAGTCCAAGCGCTTCGAAGGGCCGAAGTTTGGTGAATTCGCGTCGGGCGCTTTCGTCTGCCCTTGCGGGCGCTTGAAGCGTTGGCCGCTGATCCCGATCGATGAGGCACGCCCGTGGTAACCGATGGGCACCCATTTGTAGTTCGGCAGGAGCGGATTTTCCGGCCGGAACTGTTTTCCGACCGTCGTCGCGTGATGTACGCTCGTGTAGAAATCCGTGTAGTCACCGATGCGGCATGGCACGTGCATGGTCACTGTGCTCTGGCTGACCAGTGCGCCTTCCCATTCGGCTTGCCGGGCACTTCCTTCGGCCAGTCCCCGAGAAATCAATGCACGCAATGCCGAGCGCTTCTCAGGCGTCGCGGCCATCAGCGCGTTCATGTCGTCCGTGTCGATCAGGCCCGCCTTGCGGAGATCGAGGATGCAATCCCCGATGGCGACGCCAATCCGGGGCGCTGCATCGGCGCCTATGCTGAAACGTCCGAACGGCAGGTTCTGAATCGGGAAATCAGAGCTGGCCTGGTTAGCCGAGGGGATCCAGCTGCGCAACTGGGGGGTGTGAGTGGCATCGATTGAGGTCATGATTTGTACTGATCCTTGAGGCCGGCCCAGCAGTCGGCATAGTCCGAATCGAGTGCGGGGCTTTGCATCGCGAACTCGGTGGGGATGAAGCGGTAGCGGCTTTCGAACATGAAGGCCAGCGTGTTGTCGAGCTTCTGCGGCTTGAGGTCGCCATGGCTTGCCTTTTCGAAGGCTTCCTCGTCGGGACCGTGCGGAACCATGCAGTTGTGCAGGCTGGCGCCGCCCGGCTTGAAGCCGCCGGGCTTGGCGTCGTACTCGCCATAGACCAGGCCCATGAACTCGCTCATGAGGTTGCGGTGATACCAAGGCGGACGGAAGGTGTCCTCCATCACGAGCCAGCGTGGTGGGAAGATCACAAAGTCGCAGTTGGCCGTGCCGGGCGTGTCGCTCGGCGAGGTCAGCACGGTGAAGATCGACGGGTCCGGATGGTCAAAGCTGATGGACCCGATGGTCATGAAGTTGACCGTGTCGTACTTCACTGGTGCCAGATTGCCGTGCCATGCGACGACGTTGAAGGGGGATTGCTTGGTCGGCGCCGACCAGAAGCGGCCGCCGAACTTCTTGATTAATTCGTAAGGGGTTATCGCGGCCTCGTAAGCAGCCACAGGCGCCTGGAAATCGCGTGCGTTCGCGAGCCCGTTGGAGCCGATCGGGCCGAGTTCGGGCAGGCGAAACTGCGCACCGTAGTTCTCGCAGAGATAGCCGCGCGACAATCCGTCGGGCAATCCCACCTTGAAGACCACGCCGCGCGGCACCAGCGCGATCTCGCCGGGCTTGACTTCGAGGACACCCATCTCCGTCGTGATGACCAGACGGCCTTGCTGCGGCACGAAGAGCATCTCGCCGTCCGCGTTGACGACAGCGCGCCGATCCATGGACTCGCTTGCGACGTAGACATGCGCGGCGATGCCGGATTGAGCTTCGGCGTCGCCATTTGCGGCGAGCGTTCGCACGCCGTCGATGAAGTCGACGTTTGCGTTCTCCATGGGAATCGGCGCCCAGCGCATCGGCTCAGGAGGCAACGCGATCTCTGAATTGGCGCCGGTCTTCCATAGCGCCTGCGCGTAGGGCTTGTAGCGGCCGGAGACCACGGAGGGTTGTCGCCGGTACATCCACGTGCGACGGTTTTCGTGGCGTGGCGCAGTGAAGGCCGTCCCGGAAATCAGCTCAGGGTACAGGTCGTGCGGTGCACGCTGCGGACTGTTGCGGCCCTGCGGCAATGCGCCGGGCGCGGCTTCTGTGGCGTATTCGTTGCCGAATCCGCTCTGATAGCGGAGCTCGGTGGCCGATGCGTTCGTCATGATGTCCTTCCGAAAATGGTTTTGCGCGAATGACAGCGCCGTCACGTTGAGTGCATTCGTTCCGGATGAGCACACCCCCGCGGCCGCAGGGCCACAGTCCTTTTCTTGGCGATCGCCCAGGGGACGAGAGCCCCCTGCCGTTGAACCCGTCGCCGCCGGAAAGCGGGCGATTCAAGAGCGGGGGCAACTCTGTGGATCAGCCCTCGAGCGTCTTCCACATCTCGACGTCACGCTCTGCGGTCCAGATACGCGGGTCGACGTATTTCGTGGCCTCGTCGTAGCAGCGCGTGACGTCGAATGGCATGCAGTGATCGAAGATCACCCAGTGGCCATACTTGGGCTTCAACGCGGCGAAGGTGTCCTTGTAGACCGTGTTCAGGTCCTTGCCCGCCGAGACACCCTTCTGAACGTTGGCATAGACATCGGAGATGAAGTCGCGTGTTTCGCTCAGGCCCTTGGCCACGTCCTCGGGGGTGGTCAATGCAGCGCCGCGACCCGGCACGAGCGCCTTGGGCTTGAGAGCAGCAAGATTGTTCAGCGTTTGCGGCCAGTCCTTGAAGTAGGCGTCGCCGGCGTAAGGCGTTGCGCCGAATTCGACGAGGTCGCCCGACAGCAATGCGCCTTCGCCCGGTAGCCAGACCACCGTGTCGCCCTTGGTGTGGCCGCGGCCCAGCTGCAGCAGTTGCACCTCGAGCTTGCCGAGCCACAGGGTCATCTTGCCGGTGAAGGTCATGGTCGGCCAGGTCATGCCGGGCGGCACAGTCTCAACGCCGGCGAACAGGCGCGGGAAGCGGCCGATCTCGCTCGCCTTGTCCTGCTCGCCGCGCTCGACGATCAGGTCGTAAGTGTCCTGGCTCGCTAGGATGTGTTCGGCACCGTACGCGCTTGCACCCAGCACGCGCACCGCGTGGTAGTGCGTCAGCACGACGTACTTGATGGGCTTGTCGGTCACCTCGCGGATACGGCGGATCACGTCCTGCGCCATCGCCGGGGTGGCCTGCGTGTCGGCCACCAGCACGGCGTCGTCACCAATGATGATGCCGGTGTTGGGATCGCCCTCGGCCGTGTAGGCCCAGGCGTGCTCGGAAATCTGGCTGAAAGTGACCTGCTTTTCCTCGAGGTCGGCTTGCGAGGCGAATTTCTTGGTTTGGCTCATGGGGGTTACTCCTTCGATGGACGGTTGAAAGGGGTTAATGCGTGCCGAGGTAGGCTGACTTGACTTTTGGATCGTTGAGGAGGGCACGGCCCGTGCCCTCCAACGTGATGTGACCGGTTTCGAGTACATAGGCACGGTCGGCCACGCCGAGCGCCTGCTTGGCCATCTGCTCGACCAGCAGGATGGTCAGACCGGACTCGCGCAGCTGGCGGATCGCGTTGAAGATGTCCTTGATGATTAGCGGCGCCAAGCCGAGCGATGGTTCATCCAGCAGCAGCAGCCGCGGATCGCTCATCAATGCGCGCGAGATTGCCAGCATCTGCTGTTCGCCACCCGAAAGGGTTCCGGACAATTGGTCCTGGCGCTCCTTCAGCCGCGGGAATCGCTTGAACTCGCGCTCGATCGCCACTTCGGTCGCGGCAGGATCCTTCTTGCGCGAATAGGCACCCAGCATCAGGTTCTCGCGAACCGTCTGATCGGCGAAGACGCCGCGCCCCTCCGGCGACATGGCGATGCCGAGGCCGACCCTTTCATGCGCTTTGACATTCGTGACGTCGTTGCCATCGAACTTGATGCGGCCTTCGCCCACCGGCTCAAGACCGCAAATGCTTTTGAGCAAAGTGCTCTTGCCCGCACCGTTGGCGCCGATGATCGTGACCACCTCGCCCTTGCGAACTTCCAGGCTCACGCCCTTGACGGCCTCGATCGCACCGTAGGAGACCTTGACTGACTCGAGTTGCAGCATATGTTTCTTTCCGGTTCAGGCGGCGGCGAGCGCAGCCTCTTCCTCGGGATCGTCAACGCCGAGATAGGCTTCGACGACACGTGGATTGGCCTGCACTTCGGCGGGCTTGCCTTCGGCGATCTTGATGCCGTAGTCCAGCACGATCACGTGGTCCGAGATGGACATCACAAGATCCATGTGATGCTCGACCATCAGAATGCTCACGCCACATTTCCCGATCCGGCACAGCAATTGACCCAGCTCAGCAGTCTCTTGCGGATTCAGGCCGGCCGCAGGCTCATCGAGCAAGAGCAATTGCGGCTCTGTAGCAAGTGCTCGAGCCAACTCAACCCGCCGCTGCAGACCGTACGGCAAACTGCCTGCCGGGTGATGCGCGAGATGCAACAGGCCCACCAGGTCCAGCAGTTGCAATGCACGTGCACGGGTGGCGGCTTCCTGCTTCTTCGCACCGGGTAGCGCGAGCAACGAGGCGAAGAAGCCATTGGTCATTCGGCTGTGACGACCCAGCATGACGTTGTCCAGCACCGAAAGATCAGCGAAGAGACGCAGGTTCTGGAAGGTCCGCCCCATGCCCATGCAGCAGATCGAGTGCACCGGACGACCGGAGACCTCTTGGCCGAGAAACTGGATCGAACCTTCGGTGGGATCGATCAGGCCAGTGAGCATGTTGATCATGGTGCTCTTGCCGGCGCCGTTCGGTCCGATCAGCGCGTGGATGTGTCCGCGATGAAGTCGGAAAGAAACATCCTGTGCTGGCTTCACGCCGCCGAAGTTCTTGGTGACACCCTTGACCACCAGCAGTTCGCCACCCTGGCCTTCGGGACCGATGCGAGTGGGCGCTGCGGACGCGGTCGAAGTCTCTGGCTCTTCGGCCGACCGCCGGAACCACTTCGACAGCAGTCCAGTGACACCGCCCGGCATGACATAGAGCGCGAAGAGCAGCAGGAAGCCATACAGGAAATGCTGCGCCGATGGCCAGCGTGCCAGCGCCGCATCGATCACCGTCAGGACCACGGTGCCGACCAACGGTCCGTACTGGGATCCGGCGCCGCCGAACAGCACCAGCAGCAGGATAAAGATCGACAAATGGAAGGTGATGAAGTCGGAGTTGATGTACTGGTTCTGTTGGGCGACCAGCGCACCGGCAATGCCGCAGGTCACTGCCGCGATGACGAAAGCGATGACCTTGGCGCGATAGACGCGGACACCGACCGACGACGACGCGATCTCGTCCGCCTGCAACGACTGCAGTGCACGGCCGAAGCGGCCCTGCAGCAGGTTGCGCAGCAAGAGATGCGTGACAGCGCAGAAGATGATGGCAAGCCACACCCACTGTTCCGTCGTGAGAGGCTGGCCGTTCCAGGTCAAGGCCTTGATGCCGTAGATCCCCTGCGCGCCGCCGAACACGTCCGTCCATTCACCGACCAGTTTTTCCACGACGATGCCGAACGCGAGTGTCACCATCGCCAGGTAAGGTCCTTTCACTCGCAGCGACGGCAAGGCAATCAGGACGCCACAAACACCGGAAATCGCAGCGGCCAGCAGCAATGCGAGCCAGGGATTCATTTCCGTTCGCGTGGTCAGCAAAGCAACGGCATAGGCTCCCGCTGCGAACAGCCCCGCCTGGCCGAGCGATTTCTGGCCGGCGTAGCCCACCAGCACATTCATGCCAGCGGCACAGAGGTAGTACACGCACATCATGAAGACGATGCGCAGGTAGTAGTCGTTCCCGAAGAGAGAGGTCACGCCGATAAGGCCGGCAGCGACGACGACGACGCCCAAGAGATGTTGACCGCGCTTCATACCTTCTCCACTAGCTTCTTGCCGAACAACCCGGTCGGACGGAACGCGAGAACCAGGATCACGAGAGCGAAGACGGCAACCTCACGCCACTGGGCCTGCCACAGGTTCACCAGCGATTCGAGGACCCCGAGAACGAAACCACCGATCACGCAGCCGCGTGGGTTGCTCAGGCCGCCGATCATGGCGCCGGAAAATCCTTTGAGACCGACTGTCAGGCCCATGAAGAGCGAGGCTTGTGCGATCGGCGCGAGAAGGAAGCCCGACAGGCCGGCGAGCGCCGAACTGATCACGAAAGCGCCGATCATCACGGCGTTGGTGTTGATGCCCATCAGGCTGGCGACGTTGCCGTTGGCAGCGACTGCCCGCATGGCCTTGCCCACCATCGTCTTGTTCATCACGAAGTCGAAGGCAATCATGATCACCACGGCGACACCCAGCGTCAGGAGTTCCTGGGGGCGAACGCCGACCCCGAGCACCCGGATCACCGCGTCGCCCAACGGTCCGGGCACCACGACGGGCTTGGGTCCCCAGATGGCCAATCCGATGCTCTGGAGGATGACGCCGAAACCCAGCGTGCTCATCACCCAGGCCATGCCAGGTCGTCCCGCGAACGGCCGTACGCCGATCGCATAGAGGAGCCATCCGAGCAACCCCATGATGCCAAGCGCTGCGGCGAGGGCCAGCAACTGGGCACCGGAGCCGGGCAGCGCCTGACCAAAGGTGGTCGATGTCACAGGCAGACCCAGGACCAGGAAGAGCGCGCTCATGCCGATGAATGCACCTGCCGATACAAACTCGCCGTGCGAGAAGTTGAGCGTCTTGGTGGTGGTGAATGTGATGCTGAAACCTAGAGCGACCAACGCGTAGGCACCGCCCACAGCCAAGCCACTGAGAATCGCCTGCAAGAGCGCCTCTGTCATAGTTGCCTCCGAGATGATTTCCCGGGCCGCCGGATGCGGCCCGGATGCGCAAAGTGGCGTTACTGCTTGAAGTCAGCGGTTGTCAGCGAACCCACGATCGGGTCCGTGTAGGGCAGCAGCTTGCCGTCCTTCCAGCGAATCCACACCAGGTCCTTGGCCATCAAGGCTTCATGATTGGTCTTGCTGAACGGCTTGTCATAGGTCTTGAGGACGCCCTGGACGGGGGTCTTCAGGTCCTCCAGCGCGAGCCGGACGGCCGAACCGTCGAAGCTATTGGCTTGCTTCGCGGCGGCAGCGTAGAGCAGGACGGAGTCATAGCCGTGCAGGGCGAAAGAGAACGAGCCCGGTGCCTTCAGCTTGGGGCCGACTCGGTCGAAAAGCTTTTGCTGTGCGGGCGTGCGCGTCTCGCTGACCGTGCGCATGAAGATCGGCTTTTCCGCCAGGGTCTTTCCTGCCGCGTCATAGAACGTGATGTTGTCTGCGGCCCACGAGGTCAACACCAACGGGAAGTAGTTGATCTTCTCCATGCTGCGCACCAACTGGGCGATGGGGGTTCCCTGGGCCCAGACGACCACCGTGTCGACACCGGCAGACTTCATCTTGCTCAGTTGCGAGGTCATGTCCGTATCGCCGACACCGAAGCGCTCGGTGGCTGCGATCTTGATGCCCTGAAGCTTGGCGATCTCCTCCATGTCCTTCAGCCCGCCTTGGCCGTAGCCGGTGGTCTCGGCCATCAAGCCGACCACCTTCGCCTGAGCGGTGTTCTTCTTGACGTACGCCATCAGTGCGGCGACCTGCTCGCGATCAACCATCGAGACACGGAACATGTAGTTGTCCGCACCTGCGCTCATCGGCTTGGTGATGTCTGTACCCGAGCTCACGTTGCCGATGACGGGGATCTTCTTCTGGTTGGCGATGTGCTTCCAGGCCATGGCGTTGCCCGAATTGGTCGGGCCGAACACGGCGGAGACTTTTTCGCTGTCGATCAACTCGCTCATGTTCTGAATCGACTTAGGCGGCGCCGAGGTGTCATCCCGCGTGACGAGCGCCAGCTTCTTGCCGAGCACGCCGCCAGCGGCATTGATGTCCGCAATTGCGGCCTCCATGCCCAACACAGCTGCCTGGCCACTTTGCGCGGATGGCGAAGCGGACAGGTCACCGTTGTAGCCCACCTTGATGTCTTGGGCATTCGCAGCTGCTGCTGCAATCATGCTGGCAGTCAAAACTGCGTGCTTGATGAATTTAGGGATGCTCACGGCTGTCTCCTCTTTGGGGTCGAACTCGGCGAGTTCAGGGGTTGCAAACTAGGAACGAACTCTGGAATATCAGGAGGCGAGATAGCCGCCGTCGATGGGCAATGTCACGCCCGTCACGTAGGTGGCCATACTCGATGCAAGGAAGATCACGGGGCCGACCAGTTCCTCAGGCTGTCCCACACGCGCCATCGGCGTGCGCAGCATGAACTTTTGCAGACGCTCAGGTGCTTCTCGCGTGTAGGAGGTCATCGGGGTCTCGATGACCCCCGGCGCGATTGCGTTGACCCGGATGCCGTCTTTGGCGAGCTCGACCGCCAGCGTCTGGGTCATCATCTTGACCGCGCCCTTCGACGGCGAATAGCCCACTACATTGGGAATGCCGGTCGTCGACGCGATAGACCCGACGTTGATGATCACGCCCTTGGTCTCCTTCAGGGCATCGAGCCAAGCGTACGTCGGAAGGAAGGTGCCCATCACATTCACGGCCAACGTGCGCTCGAGGTTTGACACGACCTTGGGGCTGTCCAGCCCTTCACGGATGATGATGCCCGCGTTGTTGACCAGGATGTCGATGTTGCCGACCTCACCGGCCACGGTGAGCGCCAGCGTTTGACAAGCGTCGCGCGATGTCACGTCGAGCTTGTACCCAACTGCCTTCCCACCGGCGGCGGTGATCTCGGCTGCCACGGCCTTGGCGTTTTCTTCCACGAGGTCCGTCACGACGACGTTGGCACCAGCTTTTGCGAGGCCCTTGGCGATGGATTTGCCATTGCCCTGTCCCGCGCCGGTCACCAGCGCGATGCGTCCGTCGAGGACTCGGGGCGCCATCAGCTCGGAGATTTCCATTTGTACTGTCCTTTTGGGGTTGTGCGAAGTTCAAGCTGCGTGTGCGTGCTGGCGCGGCGTCGTCGTCAATGGAACGACATTGGGGGAGCGATCCGTCTGCTTTGCAAGCGCCTGGCCGACGACGTAGCCGAAGGTCAGTGCCGGCCCTAGGGTGATGCCGGCGCCGGGGTAGTTGCCACCCATGATGCTGGCGGCGTCGTTGCCTATGGCATAGAGCCCCTTGACCGGTTGCCTGCTCTGCGTGAGGACTTGGCAGGACTCGTCCGTCAGGAGACCGGCGAAAGTGCCGATCTCGCCGACGACGATCTTGATCGCGTAGAAGGGGCCCTGACGAACGGGCGCCATGCACGGGTTCGGGGTCACCAGAGAGTCGCCCTGGAAGCGGTTGTACGCGGTGCTGCCCTTGCCGAACTTCGTGTCCACGCCTTTCGCCGCGTCACGATTGAAAGTCTCAACCTCCTCCTGCAGCGCAGCGTAGGGCACGCCGATTGTCTCGGCCAGTTCCTGCAGGCTATTGCCCTTCTTGAGGTAACCACTCTTCAGATGCTTGCCGATGGGCAAGGGAAACGGAGCCACTGCCCCCATGCCGTACTCGCGCAGGTGCTTGTGATCGCAGATGAGCCAGCAAGTGACCTCCGGCATCCCCTTGCAGGACTTCACCAGGTCCTGGATGAAGTCGTGATAGGACAGCGCCTCGTTGGTGAAGCGGCGTCCCTTCGGGGTAACTGCAATCGCGCCCGGCTTGGCACGGTCGATGAAGTGCGGCATGACGCCCTCGGAACCATCCTTGCGCTTGGTCACCGAGGTCGGGCACCAGGCGGCGGCATTCGGAATAGTCGGGTCGACCCAGCCTCCGACGGATTCACCGAGACGCAGACCGTCGCCGGTATTCAAGGCAGGCGAAGGCGTGAAGTGCTCACGGCCGGTCGGCGCGTGCGGGAACAACTGCTTGCGACGCTCCACGTCATAGGGGAAGCCACCGCATGCCAGAACAACGCCACGGCGCGCGCGGACTTCGACCGGCTTGCCGTTCTGCACTACGGTCGCTCCGACAACGGCGTCTTCTTCCACGATGAGTGACTTCACGGTCGAGTTCAGCCATACCGGGACGTTGAGATCCATCGCGGCCTTGGCGAGACGGCCGGCCAGCGCATTGCCATTCGTCAGCGTCATCCCGCGGCCGTATCTCACGACATCCAGAAGATGTCCGCCGAAACGCTTGGTGACATACCAGAAGGACTCGAACGATTTGAAGGCACGCAGGAAGTGCCACAGCTCCTTCCCGGAGCCAAGCATCATGCCGAACACGGTCAGCTCGGGCACGGGCGGCGCGAGCTTGTCGATGCGGCTGCCCAGTTCTCGGCCGTCAAACGGCCGGGTCACCATGGACCGGCCACCCGACTGGCCGCCTGGCGCTTCGGCGTGATAGTCGGGGAACACCGGCGGCATGTCGAACTGCACGCACGTGTTCTCGGTGAAGAAGTCGATGGCTTTCGGGCCGTTTTCGATGAAGGCGTCGACGCGCGCCGCGTCGAAATGCGTCGTGGCTTCATGTTGCAGGTAGGACCGGGCAGCCCCTGCCGGCTCGGTGATGCCCTGCTCCTTAGCCAGCTTGGTGTTGGGAATCCAGAGCCATCCGCCGGACCTAGCGGTCGTGCCGCCGAAGAGGGGGGCCTTGTCGACCACCAGCACCTTTAGGCCTTCGTGAGCGGCTGTGACTGCCGCTGCCATCCCAGAGGCCCCGGTGCCAATCACCAGGACGTCATATAGGGTTTCCTGCTTGCTCATGAGCTTCACTCCTTTGGGGGACCGCGTCTGCAAGTCCGATGCTGTTAGTATGGTGCTAACGCGTTACTCATACGCTAATGGTTTACCCTAATCGGATGACATCGATATGATCGAACAAGGAGACTGGCATGAAGGAGCTCAACAATGAGAGTCGCGCATCAGGCTTAGAGAAGGAGCGCAGAGGGATTCAGGCCGTCGAGGCGGGCGGCCAACTGCTTCTTGCTCTCGGAACCCATGGCCATCCGATGCCTCTGAGCGAACTCGCGCGAGCTGCGGAAATGGCGCCTGGCAAGGCCCACCCGTACCTGGTCAGCTTTACCAAGCTTGGCTTGGTCACTCGAGAGCCGACCACCGGCCATTACTGGCTCGGACCCATGGCCATGCAGCTTGGACTTGTCTCGCTTCGAATGGTCAATCCGGTTCGCGAAGCGACTCCATTCGCAGCGCAGTTAGCCAGGGATACTGGCCACAGCGTTGCGCTGGCGGTCTGGGGCAACCAGGGACCGACAGTGGTGTTCTTGTTTGATGCGGTCTACCCGCTTCATACCAACATCCGTACGGGAACTGTGATGTCGGTGGCGGGAACAGCAACCGGGCGACTGTTCGCCAGCTATCTTCCCGCCCGGCTCATCGAGAAATCTCTTCTTCAAGACGAGCGGCGCCTTGGGCCGGACATTGCCGCCCCTGTTGAGGCGCTCGCGCTGAACGAGATGCTGAACGACGTGCGCAAATATGGTATTTCTCGTGCAGTGAACAACCCTACTCCTGGCGTCTGCTCGTTCGCCGCTCCGGTCTTCGACTACTCGGGAAACATCGTGCTTGCGCTGACGCTGATCGGGGGCTCCCGCTCGTTCGGCACTGATTGGAACGGCCCTCAGGCGGGGGCAGTCAAGGCAAGCGGCATCGCAATCTCCAAGCGTCTTGGCGCTCTTTCCCGAGGGCACTCCTAGTGGGGTGCTTACGGGAGCAGTGGACGCAAAACTTGCAGGCCTCTTTCTGTGGCCAGTCGTTTGATTGACAATTGCTCGCGGTCGATAAATTAGTTTGGCATCAACGCGTTTGTTGTAAGCTAATTATTCGGCTTAAAACGTTATCGACAGTGCTTGGGGACAAATCATGGACGCTCTGGAAAGTAGCGGCGACACAGGTGCCGAAAAGGGGCGTCGAGGCATCCAGTCTATCGAAGCCGGCGGCCAGTTGCTCCTGGCGCTCGGGGCCCACGGCCGGCCTATGCCATTGAGGGAACTCGCAAAGGCGGCCGACATGGCGCCGGGCAAAGCTCATCCGTATCTGGTCAGCTTCGCCAAACTGGGACTGGTGACCCAGGAATCCCTGACCGGTTACTACTGGCTTGGCCCGACCGCCATGCAACTCGGCTTGGTGACGCTTCGTATGCTCAATCCTGTCCGAGAAGCGACACCCTTCGCGGAGGAGTTGGCTCGGCAGACCGGTCACAGCGTCGCGATGTCCGTATGGGGCAACCACGGGCCCACCATCGTGTTCCTCTTCGACGCGATTTATCCGCTTCACACGAACATCCGGACGGGCATGGTCATGTCACTGGCTGGCACCGCCACCGGTCGCTTGTTCGCTGCATATTTGCCGGCGAAGCTCATCGAAGAGTCCATTCTTGAAGACGAGCGTCGACTTGGGCCGGACATTGCCAAGCCCGTTGACCAGGACGAACTGCAAAGCATGCTCAATGAAGTGCGCGCGAATGGCCTTTCACGCTCGGTCGACAACCCCACCCCCGGCGTCTGCTCTTTCGCTGCTCCTGTGTTCGACTACTCCGGCAACATCGTGCTTGGCATCACCTTGATGGGACGTTCGCGGTCGTTTGACACCAATTGGGATGGCAGCCAAGCAACAGCAGTGAAAGAGGCCGGCATCGCAATCTCGAAACGCATCGGCGCCCTCTCCCCCTCCGCGCAAAACCCGCGCAGATAAATCTGTTTCACGCGACACCGCAGTCGCCGCGCGAGGCTGGCCGTACTGCGCCGCTGCTCTCGACCCTCGTGACCGAGGTCGTTCCCTTCTTCACTTGGCTGACCGCAAGCTGTCCGGCTGTCCCGCCCGGCGTTCCACTGTCCGTCGCCTAAGCGCTCCCAGACTCCGGGGGAGACGCTCCCCGCTGTAGTTACACCTATTTGCAATCGTACGGGTTGCCCCGACTATGTCAATGTTATGCGATTTGATCTGATAGACAGATGTAATCGTATTCATCTGACACTATCAGATGACAGCCGCGCCGCATCGGGCAGCATTAGTTAGGTCGCACCTCACAGCAAGGAGACACTCGAGATGAAAACCAGTGGCAACAGCGCGTCACGCGCATCGTCGGCGGTAGAAACCGCCTCCCGCCCTCCGAGGACGCGCCGGCGAACTGGCTTCGTCGCCGCCGCTCTTGCGTTAGTGGCATCGGCCGCGGCGCCCGCCTTCGCTTCGTGCGATGACCATGACAGAAGGGGTAATGACGGGTGCCAAGAGCAAGCCTCGACTCCGTTCCCCGGTGGCGTCTGGACTCCAGGCCCTGCGGTCTACGGTTCAAAATTGGACACAAACGTGCCCGTCACGATGAGTGACGGTGCCGTTCTCATGGTCGATGTCTCCTACCCGACCGACCCATCGACTGGAGTTCGGGTGCCTGGCCCCTTTCCCGTGTTGCTCACCCAAACGCCTTACCTAGGCAACCCTTCCACCGCCGGCGACTACTACGTGCAGCGTGGCTATCTGTTCGTGACCGCGTCGGTGCGGGGAACAAGAAACTCAGGCGGCGACTTCGCCTTTTTCAGCGAACGTGATGCCAAGGACGGGGCCGAGTTGGCGCAATGGGCGGCGACCAGGCTGCAGAACTCCAATGGAAAGGTCGGTCTGCAGGGCGGCTCCTGGGCGGGCCTGAACCAGATTTACACCGCCGCCGCAGCGGGGCGGAATTCGCCAATCAAGGCCCTCGCGCCGGTTTGCTTTGGCGCAGAGTTCTATCGAGAGACCTACTTTGCAGGCGGCATCCCAACGCAAA
This sequence comes from Variovorax sp. 10L421, assembly GCF_056395365.1. NCBI lineage: Bacteria > Pseudomonadati > Pseudomonadota > Betaproteobacteria > Burkholderiales > Comamonadaceae > Variovorax > Variovorax sp. 10L421. Next base: position 15,313 of record NZ_JBFTJJ010000006.1, on the reverse strand, counting down.
CGGCCCAGTTCCCATTGTTTTTCGGCGGGTCCGTAGGCAACAATCACGGAGCCGCTGCCTACGGCCAAGCGGTGGTGAACGATATTTACGCAGGCGGTCCGAAAGCGTACGACGGCGACTTCTGGCAGCTGCGAACCCCGGGAAATTACGCCGAGAAGATCGTTGACCTTGGCATCCCTGCACTCATCTGGGGCACCCATCAGGACATCTACGCAGAGAGCGCACTGTCGATGTACGCGTACCTTCAGAACGCCTACAGCAAGAGGCCCGTCTTCGGTCCGATGTCCCCCACCCAGAAGGCCACCGGCCGATATCAGGTACTTATTAGCCAAGGCGGCCATTGCCAATTCGAAGAGCAGACCACTGGCCAGCACATCGCAGACAACATTACGCTTGAATGGTTCGATACCTGGCTGAAGGGCAAACGCACTCGGATGGCCGACACGAGCCAGCCGCTCCATGTTCACGAGCTGTTATCGAACAACTGGGTGAGCACGTCTGCGTATCCGGTCTCCACCTCCTATAAACAGTACTTCCTCGCCAACAATGGGCGCATGACGCGGCACGTAGCTGGTTCGGCAGGCAAAGAGACAATAAATTGGGCACAACCCGGGCCCGGCAGCACCTTGCAATTTGACGGTCCTGTAATCAAGAAGGGGGCAACCCTTGCCGGGCCGATGAGCGCGTCCTTCTACGCGTCGTCTACAACGGCGAACCTGGAGCTAATCGCATCAGTCGCGTTGGTGGATGCGCAAGGTACGGTCACCCCCATTTCCTCTGGGGCCGTTCTCGGAAGCCTGGCTACAAACATACCGTCTCGGTCCTGGGTGGACAAGAAGGGCGTGCCGGTCAAGCCCTATGGCGCGTATGTAGCGGACAAGTACCTGCCTGCTGGGTCAGTCAACAAGTACGACTTCCTGATTTCCCCGAGATTCGTTGCGATACCTGCAGGTGGCAAGCTGCGTCTGACCGTTACAACCCAAACACCGTCGCAAGGTTCCAACGGAGTTTTCAACCCCGCACCCGGTGGGAGTCAGTGCTCCCCCGTTCTTGGCACCGACCCTTGCTACCCGACGATGCCGCAGCTGGCTTCGCTTACAGGAAGTGCCGTGTCGCTCTATTACGGCCCGCGCCACCGCTCGTCTCTGAACCTTCCGCTCTTGAAGGCAGGCTGTTTCAACACCGAGAGCACGACCAGTCTTCCATATTGGAAGGGTGACGCAGACCTTGAAGGCCGCGGCCCCTGCCAGGAACTGGAAGACGATGATGATTGATTGACCGGTTCTGGCAGGCAGTGTGCAAACGGCGGCTTCTGCCGCCGTTTGCATTGCATGACCTCAAAGCGAACGGGAGGCTGCCAGGCACGCAGCAAGAAGGCCCCACAATAACTCGCTCAGCCTACAAGACCAAGCACTCCCTCATGGCAACCTTCGAATTCCCAAGCCAACCTGCGACGGAAAAAAACCGTCGAGGTATCCAATCCGTCGAAATCGGCAGTGAGCTCCTTCTCCAGCTCGCCCGTGTCGCGCGGCCGGCGGCGCTCAGGGACCTTGCAAAGGCTGCAGGGATGACGACGGGCAAAGCGCATCCATACATGGTGAGCTTCCTCAAAGTTGGCTTTGTGTCGCAGAACGACGCAGGGCTCTACGAACTTGGCCCGCTCGCGTTGCAACTAGGGCTCACTCGACTACAGCGCTTGGACCCGGTTAAGGAAGCGTCCAAGTTGATAGAGGCGTTGGCGGAGGAAACAGGACAAAGCGTTGCGGTCGCCGTGTGGGGCAACCTTGGGCCGACTGTGGTTCGGCTTGAAGAGCCGATACAGCCGCTTCACGTCAACTTGCGAACAGGCACCGTTATGTCGCTCTACAACACGGCGACGGGAAGGCTCTTCGCGGCTTATATGCCACCAATGGTCATCGAACGGCTCGCTGGTCTCGAGCTTGCACGTGAGAGTTATGGAACCGACCTAGGCAATAAGCTTCCTAGCGAGGCACTCGAAGATGCACTTGCCGAAATACGCAAGCATGGGCTGTCGCGAGCGCGCAGTCACCCTATCCCGGGCATCGATGCGATTTGCGCGCCAGTGTTCGACTATGAAGGCCACCTGGTCCTGGGCATCCTCGTGATGGGACCCTCAGCAACCTTTGATAGCGAATGGGACGGCAAGATTGCCCAGCCACTGCGCCAGTGTGCGCAGGAAATAACGCGACGCCTCGGGCGCGACGAGGCCACGCTGGCGACGTGACCCGCCGCGGACCCTACTTTTCAGGGTTTTTTGCGCTGGGCGCCGCCGCCAGCGTCGCGGTCGACAGCACTTCGGCCGTTGTCTGGCCGGTTGCCATCGCCTTAGGTCCGCCTGTGCTTTTCTTTTCGTCTGTCAGCGAGGCGGCGTCGCTGTTTGCAAACTTGTCTGCCGTGGTGGCCGAGTCTTGGTCTTCGGGTGGCGCTTCTGCCGCCGTTGTAGACGCTGCCATCTTCGTACCTTCTAGCGCTGGGGCGGCTGGCGCAGCAGCGGTGATGTCGATGGGCGTGAAACTCGACCCGGCACCTCCGCCCCCACAAGCACACAGCGCGACCACAACGGATCCCGCAAGCGAGGTCCATGCACAAGCTCTTCCTTCACATCGCACGGCAGCTCCTTCTTCCGACGCTATGCCCCCTGATTGGCATCAATTGACGGCATATGAAAATACCAATTTGACTATTTCGCAGGATCTCACAATATCAAATCCGTTTGACTATCGCATTCCCCTATCTGGGGTCCTTGGCCTTTGGCAATTAAGGAACACCACAGAAGCGCTCCATCTTTCGGTGGCTATCATCAAGCGGAACCTGTGGGGGTAACCAACGAGAACATGGAAAAAAGTAGGCGCGGCATACAGTCGGTAGAAATCGGAAGTGCACTACTTCTCGAGTTGGCACGCCATGTCAGGCCGATGGCCCTGAAAGATTTGGCGGCGGCCGCAACTATGACTGTGGGCAAGTCACATCCCTACATGGTGAGCTTCATGAAAGTCGGGTTTGTGATGCAGACCCCGGCGGGCCAATACGAGTTGGGCCCCCTTGCGCTGCAGCTTGGGCTAACGAAACTCAGGCAAATCGGACCCGTGAGGGAGGCCTCCAAGGTCGTTAAAGAACTGGCGGTGCGAACCGGGCAAAGCGTCGCTGTCGCGGTTTGGGGAAACCTTGGCCCGACCATCGTCCGCCTTGAGGAGCCTATTCAACCCCTGCACGTCAACATGCGGGCAGGAACCGTGATGTCGTTGACGAACACGGCAACAGGGCGCCTCTTCTCAGCGTACATGCCGCCCAAGGTGATCGAGCGGCTCATCCGAACTGAGGGAGCACCGCAGAGCAACTCGGAAGACCAGACCTTCGATGCCCAAAAGTTCGACGCTCAACTGGCGGAAATTCGAAGGCATGGTCTGTCGCGCGCTCAGGGGCATCCGATACCGGGGGTTGACGCACTTTGCGGACCGGTCTTTGACGCGGCGGGCAACATTGTTCTCGGCATTTTGGTCACGGGTCCGTCGGCGACTTTCGACGGCGCGTGGGACGGGTCAGTCGCACGCCCGCTCCTTCATTGCGCGTCCGAAATCTCGCGTCGCATTGGCAGAACCAATTCGTAAGTGGTCCGTGGCCCCCACATCTTTTTAGGTTGGGTCAGAGGTCGGTGGAATCCAACAAGTGCCGACCACGAAGAGGCTCAGACGCGCTCGAAGATCGCGGCGATGCCCTGCCCGCCGCCGATGCACATCGTGACCAGCGCATAGCGGCCACCGGTGCGATGCAGCTCGGCAATCGCCTTCGTCGTGATGATTGCGCCGGTCGCACCCACCGGGTGGCCGAGCGAAATGCCCGAGCCGTTCGGATTGACCTTGGCCGGATCGAAGCCCAGCTCCTTGATGACCGCGCAGGCCTGCGCCGCAAAGGCTTCGTTCGACTCGATCACGTCGAAATCGCCGACCTTCAGGCCGGTGCGCTCCAGCACCTTGCGCGTGGCCGGCACCGGGCCGATGCCCATGTACGCGGGCTCGACACCCGCGTGCGCATAGCCGACCAGGCGCGCCAGCGGCTTGAGCCCCAGCGCCTTCACGCGCCCGCCTTCGGCCAGCACCACGGCGGCAGCGCCGTCGTTGATGCCCGAGGCGTTGCCGGCGGTGACGAGGCCGTCCTTCTTGAACGCGGGCTTCATCTTCGCGAGCGTGTCGACCGTGGTGTCGGCGCGCACGTGCTCGTCGGTGTCGAACAGCACGATGCCCTTGCGTGTCTTCACTTCGACCGGAACGATCTGCTCCTTGAAGCGGCCCGCGGCAATGGCCGCCGCCGCGCGCTGCTGGCTGGTAACGGCCAGCTCGTCCATCTGCTCGCGCGTGATGCCGTAGCGCGCTGCCACGTTCTCGGCCGTGATACCCATGTGGATCTTCTCCCATGGGTCGTGCAGGATGCCCAGCATGTAGTCGACCAGCACCGCGTCGCCCATGCGCGCACCGTAGCGCGCCGAGGTGTCGAAGTACGGGCCGCGGCTCATCGATTCCGAGCCGCCGCCGATGGCGATGTCGCAGTCGCCGAGCGCAATGGCCTGCGCCGCCGACACGATGGCCTGCAAGCCGGAGCCGCAGAGGCGGTTGACGTTGAAGGCCGGCGTCTCGATGGGGCAGCCCGCATCGATGGCGGCCACGCGGCTCAGGTACGCGTCCTTCACGTCGGTGGGAATCACGTTGCCCATCACCACATGCCCGATGGCATCGGCCGCAACGCCGCTGCGCTCGATGACGGCCTTGACGGCGGTGGTGGCCAGTTGCGTGTTGGGCACGTCCTTCAGTGCGCCCCCGAAGGTGCCGATGGCGGTGCGGGCGGTGCCGACGACGAAGATGTCACGGGGAGTCATGGATTGGAGTTTCCTGCGTTGGAGGATCAAATGAAATAGCGCCGAAAGAAGCACTCAGCGCCCCGTGAAAGACGGCGTCTTCCGATTTCTGAAGGCGTCAACGCCAATACGAAAGTCGTCGGTGGCAGCGCAGTCCCGAAAGGCGGCCGCCTCGGCGTCGAGCTGGCCGGCCAGGTCGCGGTCGCTTGAGCTGCGTATCAGCCTGCGCAGGTGACCCAATGCCAGGGTTGGGCCGCTTGCCAACCGGTGCGCCAGCGCCAACGCCTCCGCCCCCAACTCCGCGGCCGGCACCACACGACTGACCAGACCCATGCGCTCAGCGGAGTCGGCGTCGTACGTCTCGCTGAGCAGCGCAATCTCCAATGCGCGCCTCAGCCCTACCCGGCGCGGCAGAGCCCACGATGCGCCGACGTCGCAACTGGCGCCAATGTTCGCGTATGCGAGGTTGAAGCGCGTGCCGGCGGCGGCCAGCACGAAGTCCGCCTGCAGCATCAGGCTCAGTCCCGCGCCGGCCGCCACGCCATGGACCTGGGCGACAAGCGGGGCGTCCATGGCGTCCAGCACACGTACGGCCTCGTGCAGGGGATCGATCAGCTCCGCTGCGCCGCGCTGCGGGTCGGCGCTGAGCACGGCTAAGTCGCCGCCAGCCATGAAGCCGCTCCCAGCGCCGCGCATGATCACGGCGCGCACGCTCGGGTCAGCGGCCAATTCGCGCACAACGGAGAGAAACGCGCGCGCCATGGGAGGATCGATGGCGTTGAGGGCCGATGGCCGATTGAAGCAGATGGAGGCCACAGCGCCGTCGCGCTCGAGCAGCAGGGGAAGATCAGTGGTCATGAAGAGCTCTCGGTTCTGAGAAGGCGCCGTACTCCTGGAAAAACACAGTACTGCCGGAGTACGCTGCCAGCAGTACCCTCCGACCAGGCACCCGATTGAATAGCCGGGCCTTCGTTGATGTTTTTATGCCGCGTCGCGCCGCACCGTCGTCTCAAAACTGGCGACAGCGTCCGTGCCGGACAGCTCTTGCCGATCCCGCATGCTCGGCACCACCGTCTTCTCCAGCACGATTGGATTGCGGATTCCGAATCCGTCGCCGAGAGTTTGAATGGCGCCAACTTCCTGTGTCAGCTTGTCCACCGTCACCGAGGCATAGTCCTTCACAAGCCCCGCGAGCAGGCCGTGCGCCTGCAAGAGCGCGGCCCATTCTGTGGCACTTCGCGCAGCCAGTTTGTTCTCGATGGCGGCTGTCATCGCCGCGCGATTGACAACCTTCAGCGCACCCGTCAAGAAACGAGGATCGTCAAGCAGTTCCGGCGCTTCGATCAAGACAACGAATTTCTTCCAGTGGGCATCGATATAGGCGGAGACGACGACCTCTCCATCCGCGCAACGGAATGAATCCGCCGGCGCGGACAGTGGCGCACTGTTGCCGCTTCGTTCAGATTGGATGCCTGTCATCAAGTACTCAACGATCGGACCGGTCTGCAGGTGCAGCGCCACGTCGTACAAGCTGACGCGCACCACTTCCCCACGGCCGGTACGCTCGCGACGCAACAGTGCAGCCAGAATCCCATGACACAGAGCATGCCCGCACGCCGCGTCTACCACCGTGAAGCCGACCTTCGTGGCGGGCTGCCCAGGAAATCCAGTGGTGGACATCATGCCGCTTTCCGCTTGAACGATCATGTCGACTCCGCCGAGTTTGGATCCGATGTCACCGCGACCGAAACCGGAGACGGATGCATAGACGAGCCTGGGATTTCTGGCGAGCAGTGTCTCAGCCGCCAGACCCAGACGCTCCATGACGCCTGGGCGCGCGGACTCGATAAAAACGTCAGCCTCCTCAACAAGCCGAAGAATCTGCTCGCGGCCAGCTTCGGTTCGAATATCGACCTGTGCGATCCGCTTGCCGCGGTTGTAGCCGACAAAGACCGGTGATTCGGCCAACGAGACCGCGGCCGCGGAACGCAGTTTTCGGCACATGTCGCCAGATGGTGGCTCTAGCTTAAGGACATCGGCCCCGTAATCGGCAAGCAACAGGGCTGCGGACGGCCCAGCGATCATCTGTGCAAGCTCGACTACTCGGAACCCCTCAAGCGGTCGCTGCTCGCTCCCATCTTGAAGTCCCGTACGATGCGGCGACATTGCCGAGGGTAAATCGCTCATCAGCGTACCCGCAATGTGCCGTGATACTGGACGTCATCCAGACGAATTTGTTGGCGCATACTCTTACAGACTAATCGCGCCATCGTGTGCATGACCGATCCCACTAAAAATGAAAGCAACCCTGAATTGCGCATCAGTCGCCTTTTTGTCGGGATAAAAAGTTTAAAAATCTCTGCACGCGCAACTCCACAAAATAATCAGCCGTTTCGACGCTAGAAAGCGAGTGCAGGTCAGCCAGCTCTCGCCGGGGTCACTCGATAATAGTTCCGGACTTTTTAATGATTGGACCCCATTTATCGATTTCCGTTTTCACAAACTTGCGAAAATCCTCAGCATTCAGTCTATTGGAAGCGCCTCCAAGCCTTACGATTTGGGCTGCTACGTTCGGATCGGTCAAAATCTCGGAGACTGTTGAAGACAGTTTTTGAACCACCGCAACGGGCGTCCCTTTTGGCGCCATTAGACCCTGCCAGGAATAGGCTTCGAATCCGGGAAATCCGAGTTCAGCTACTGTTGGAGTGTCAGGAAGCGCCGGTGCCCGTGCTGGGCTCGTCACCGCCAAAGCCCTAAGTTTCCCGCCCGTAATATGCGGCAAAGCTGACGGCAAATTGTCGAAGATTGAATCTACTTGCCCTCCCATGATGTCTGTTATGGCCGGCGCGCTTCCGGGGTATGGCACGTGCAGCATGTTGACTTTTGCCATTGTCTTAAACAACTCACCCGCTAGGTGAGTGGAAGAGCCGCTACTTGCGGAAGCAAAAGTCAACTTACCAGGATTTTTTCGAGCGAAATTCAGATAATCGTCAAACGTTTTGAACGGCGAAGACGATGAGACGACCAATACATTCGGAACAATTGCAATACCGGAAATTGGAACGAAGTCTTTCTGGATATCAAACGAAAGACTTCGGTAGGCGGTGACATTCGTCGCATTTGATACGGTTGCCAACAGTAATGTGTATCCATCGGGAGCCGCGCGTGCCACCGATGCCGTGCCGATGTTGCTTGTGGCTCCTGGACGGTTGTCAACAGCAAAAGATTGTCCTAGGCGAGCAGACAATTCCTTCGCTGTGAGTCGACCGATCATGTCAGTGGTCCCACCGGCAGGAAATCCCACAACAAGACGCACCGGTCGGTTTGGATAATCGTCTTGCGCAAATGAAGGCAGAACATGCCACGCCGAGACGCCACCAGCAACCGATAGAAATTTTCTTCTGGCAATCATCAATGTCTCCATCAAGCCTCAGACTATTCCGGAGCAAGGCATATGAGCAAACCTGGTCGTCCACATTGTGATAAGTTCGCGCTTGCTCTGACCACATTCACTCCTGTTAGCGCTAGGCGCAGATGAAGCTGGTCACGCGGCTGCAGCCTGCCTTCGCAGCCGGCGCCTTAATCTCGATATACGGCGCGCCAGCTGCGCGCCGCTGATGCTTGGCTTGCCACGAATCAGCATCCTGGGCTTGGCGCAGCGGCTCATGGAACGCCATGGCTTGGTCGGCTGCCCTGTCTATCCCCGAAAGCCACAACTTCTGATCGTTCAACCGATGCCGTACATCTCCGTGCCCCTGCTGACGCACCCTCGAAAGGGCCGCAGGTGGGCGTTGCCGCCGGCGGCTGCGTCACTTCGAACCTCAGGTGCAACCTCGCACCAGGAGATGGTGCTCGCGCTGTGAGCTCCGGCCGTCCGCGCATTGCGCGCGGACGGTGGGTCGGACAGCAACGCCCCGACATAGCGAGGAGCAAGCCGTTCGGGACACCTTTGTCCGTGACGCGCTCCTTGACTTCGCTGCAGGCGACCGCGTCCGGCTTTGGAACGCAGTGACCGCGGAACCCAGCTCGCAGGCATCGGCAATCCACCCTGCGACCCCACCGCCCATGCGACCGAGGTCCTGCTCACCGTCGCAGGCATCGAACGGACAGACCAAGTCAAGGCAGAGCGCCGTCTGGTCCGCACCGACAATCGTCCCGAGTTCGCCGGTCGAACGATGCAGACCTGGGCCGCTATCAACGGCGTCATCCAGGCCGGCAAGCCGGTGCAGAACGCCTACCTCAGGCGCTCTTGATTTGCGCAGGATCGAACGGTAGCAAGCGCAGCCGCTTGCCAGTGGCCGCGAAGATCGCGTTGGCCACTGCCGGCGCGATCGGCGGCGTGCCGGGCTCGCCGATGCCGCCGGGCGCCTCGCGGCTCGCAACCATGTGCACCTCGACCTTCGGTGTCTCGTTCATGCGCAACACCGGGTAGTCGTGGAAGTTGCTCTGCTCGACGCGGCCGTCCTTGAAGCTGATCCTCCCATACAACGCGGCCGACAGGCCGTAGACGATCGCGCTCTCGATCTGGCGGGCGATCGTCTGCGGGTTGACCGTCATTCCGCAGTCCACGGCGGCGACGACGCGGTGCACCTTCGGCGCTCCGTCGGCTGCCACCGACACCTCGGCGACTTCGGCGACGTAGCTGCCGAAGCTCTGCGCCACCGCGATGCCGCGGAAGACGCCGGCCGGCAGCGGCTGGCCCCAGCCGGCCTTCTCGGCGGCGAGCTCGAGCACGCCCCTGTAGCGCGGTTGCTGGGTGAGCATCGCGCGGCGGAACTCAAATGGGTCCTTCTTCGCCGCGGCGGCGACCTCATCGATGAAGCTCTCGATGAAGAAGATGTTCTGCGAGTGCCCGACCGAGCGCCAGAACCAGACCTGCGGCCCGGGCTCCCTGCGGCCGTAGGTGAGGCGCTGGTGGTCGATGTCGTACGGATGGTCCGCGATGCCTTCCATCGCGAAGCTGTCGACGCCGTTGTCCGGAATCTTCATGAAGCCCGACGCGGCCATGATCGACGGCGAGCCGACGCCGCACTTGAGCATCGTCACGCGGCCGTTGGCATCGACCGCGCCTTCGAACTTCGCCACTGACGCCGGGCGGTAGTATCCGGCGGCCATGTCGTCCTCGCGTGAGTAGATCAGCTTGACCGGTGCGCCGGAGAGCTTAGACAGCAGCACCGCATCGATCAGGAAGTCAGGCGCGAAGCGCCGGCCGAAGCCGCCGCCCAGCAGCAGCGTATTGACCTTGACCTTGGCCGGCGTAACCTGGGCGACCTGCGACAGGATGCCCTGCGCCGGACCCTCGCTCTGCGTGCCGGCCCAGACCTCGACCTCGTCGCCCTTGACCCAGGCGGTGGCGTTCATCGGCTCCATGCAGGCGTGCGCGAGGTAAGGCACCTCGTACTGCGCTTCGACCTTCAGCGCGGCGTTCGCGGCGCCATCCTTCGGATTGCCGCCCTCGCGCGTGATCGCATCGGCGCGCCCGGCGCCCTCGGCGAGGATTTCGCTCACCTTCGCTGACGTCAACGACGCACTTGAGCCCAAGTCCCAGTCGATCTGCAGCGCGTCGCGGCCCTTCTTCGCGGCCCAGTAGCCGGTGGCGAGCACCGCGACGCCGGTCGGGATCGTGAGCACGCTCTTCACGCCCTTGACGGCTTTGGCCTTGCTGTCGTCCACGCGCGCCGGCTTCGCGCCCGGCTGCGGCGCACGTGCCATCACCGCGACGAGCAAGCCTGGCACGTGCGCGTCGATGCCGAACTTCGCGCTGCCGTTCACCTTGCCCGGCGTGTCAAGGCGGCGCATCGGCTTGCCGAGCAGGCGGAAGTCCTTCGGGTCCTTCAGGACCGGCTTTTCGGGCACCGGCACCTTCGCCGCCGCCTCGACGAGTGCACCATAGCTGAGCTTCTGGCCGCTCGGGTGGATTACGTGGCTCGCTTCAGTGCGGCATTCATCGACCGGCACCTTCCATTGCGCCGCGGCCGCGGCCACGAGCATCTGGCGCGCCGCCGCGCCGGCCCGCCGCAGCGGCTCCCAGTGGGCGCGTACGGTTGTCGAACCGCCGGTGGCCTGTATGCCGAAGGCCGGGTTGGTGTAGGCCTTGTCGATCGGTGCCCGCTCGACACTGACGAGCTTCCAGTCGGCGTCGAGTTCCTCGGCGAGCATCATCGGGATCGCGGTGAGCACGCCTTGACCCATCTCGGCCGAGGCGCAGATGACCTTGACGCGGTTGTCCGGCGTAATGCGCACCCAGGCGTTCGGCGCGAAGGTTGCGCCCGGCGCCGCGGCGAGTGCACGCCCGGCGGCCAGCGGCAGAGCGAAGCCGATTGACAGCGCCGAGCCGGTCTTGAGGAAGCCGCGGCGGGAGGTTTGCAGCACGTCCATCTCAAGCCCCCTTCGTCAGCGCTGCCGACGCATCCTTGATCGCCGCGCGGATCTGGTTGTAGGTGCCGCAGCGGCAGAGGTTGCCGCTCATCGCGCCGACGATCTCGGCGTCGTCCGGCGCCTTGTTGGACTGCAGCAGCGCGCACGCGCTCATGATCTGGCCGGACTGGCAGTAGCCACACTGCGGCACATCCTGCTTCAGCCACGCGGCCTGCACCGCGCGCCCACTGGAGGTCTGACCGACGCCCTCGATCGTCGTAATCTTCTTGTTGCCGACCACCGAGATCGGCGTCTGGCATGCGCGCACCGCCTGGCCGTCCAGGTGCACGGTGCAGGCACCGCACAGCGCCAAGCCGCAGCCGAACTTCGTGCCGGTCAGCTGCAGGTTCTCGCGCAGCACCCACAGCAGCGGGGTGTCCGGCTCGGCGTCGACACTGCGCGCTCGGCCGTTGACGTTCAAGGTGATCATCGACATTCCTCCGCGCCTCTGACGAGGCTTTGTTAAAAAAGCGAGTGGGTTGCCATGGACGAGGGTCACCCGCCTGGCGTGGCGAAGTCGCGCAGCGTCAGCGACGACCGCACGACCGGTTCGACCGGACGAATCCACGTGGCCCGCTGCCGCTCGGCCAACTGGGCGGCATGCAACGACGAGACCTCTTGCGCGATGGCAGCACTGACCGCACCCATCAACTCGGCGTCCGAACTTCGCGCCAGCACACCGATATTGATCTTTACCGGGTGCTCGAAGCCGGTCGGCGCCAGCCTGGTCGTGGGATGAAGGCTGCGGTAGCGGTCCCACAGTGCGACATCGACGAGCGCGTGATCCGCATCGCCCGCCTCGACTGCCGCCAGCAAGTCCTCGCGAACGTTGAATCCCTTCATCGAGGAGCTCAGGATGCCGCCGCGCCACGCACCGAGAGCGAGCGACGCCATGGAACCGGCGCGAACGGCCACCGTGTGGCCTTGAAGCGCGTCGAGCGTACTGACCGACGGAGCGCCTCGACCGATCAGCACCATCGCTGTCGCACGGTAGGGGCCGCCGCCGACCACCGGAACCAGGGCCTGGTAGGGACGCTGGCGTAGTGGTTTGGCGCCAGGATAGTCGGGCGTCCGCGCCCTTTCCGCGATCATCGTGGCGAGGTGAGGTTCGTAGAGCGGAATTCCCGCGACTAGGTCACAAGCGCCCGCAGCAAGCAGGGCGCGCGCATCCAGGGAAAGGTTCCCTTCCTTGTCGTAGCGGCCCTCGAACCAGACCAGTTCGAGGCCGCGGCCGATGCGCTCCGCCACTGCCCGCATCATCGCCACGTCGAACCCTCTCGCCTGCCCGTTGTCGACGGCGGAATAGGGCTCGCTGTCTTCGGCCATGCACAGTCGCAGGGGCTCCGTCCCGGCCGCCCCACTGGCGTTCATGGCGAACGCGCCCAGCCACGCTGCACAGAGAGCGCGCATCAAAGCTTGCCCCCCGTCTGCACGTAGACCCAGATCAACTTGATCTGGTCCTCCGTCAACGAGTTCTTCCAAGGCGGCATCGCACCCTTACCCTCCTTCACTGAGTGAAAGAACCGGTCCGAGTCCTCCTTCGGGAACTTGCGAAGGTCGAACGACACCGTGCCCGGGTTCACCATGTTGAAGCCGTGGCAGTGCGAGCAGTTCTTGGTGTAGAGGCTGCGGCCAGCGTGGGCCGCCTCCAGATCGAGTGTCGGTGGCGCCGCGGGGTTGGCTTGGGCGTTGGCTTGTGTGACCTGTGCCCACAGGCCGATGACCGCCAGCACGGCCGCGGTGGCAGACAGCGTCATCGAACACCTCATTGCTGCACACCGAATGTCCACACGGCACCACCTGCCGGAACGCTGGCCAGGCGCTCGTCACCGGAGAAGAGCGGATACAGCCCTCCGATGCCCGAAAGCGCCGTCACGTATTGCCTGCCCTTGTGGGTCCACGTGATTGGCTGGCCCATCGAGGCCGAGCCCGTGCGGTAAGACCAGAGCAACTTCCCGGTGCTGGCATCGCGTGCCTCGAACTCGCCCGTCATGGTGCCCGTGAAGACCAGGCCGCCGTCGGTGGTCAGCACGCCGGAGTAGCTCGGGATGTCGCGCGGAATCGACCACTTCTCCTTGCCGGTCACGGGATCGATGGCCTTCAGAAAGCCACGCGGACCGTCGGGGTAGGTGAAGCCAGTGAATTCGATCGCCAGGAACAACTCGCCCTGCTTGTATTCGGGTGTGACGGTCTTGTACGGCATACCCGCATGGATGGCGTTCAGGTAGACCCAGCCCGTCTTCGGGCTGAACGACATCGGCGGCCAATTCTTCGCGCCCAGCGCGCCGGGCCAGACCTCGGTCTTCTCGCCATTGCGCGCCTTGGCGGTCACCTCGGTTTCGATCGGGCGGCCGCTCTTCAGGTCGATGCCCGTGGCCCAGTTGACCCTGGGCACGAATGTGTTGGCCGCCAGCACCTTTCCGTTGGTGCGGTCGAGCACGTAGAGGAAGCCGTTACGGTTGGCGTGCAGGATGACTTTCCTGATCTCACCGTTCACCTTAAGGTTGGCCAGGACCATCTCATTGACGCTGTCATAGTCGAAGGCGTCGTTCGGATTGAACTGGTAATGCCAAACGATCTCGCCAGTCTTCGGACGCAACGCGAGCACCGAGGCCGTGTACAGGTTGTCTCCCATGCGCACGGCTGCGTTCCACGGGCCGGCGTTGCCGGTGCCCCAGAAGACCAGGTCCTGTTCGGCGTCATAGCTGCCCGTCAACCAGGTCGAGCCACCGCCTTTCAGGTAAGTGTCACCAGGCCAGGTTTCCCCGCCCTTCGTGTCGGGGGCGGCCGTCGTGTGGCGGCGCCACACCTCCTTGCCCGTGCTGGGGTCGATGCCGACAATGAAGCCGCGCGTCCCGTACTCGGCACCGGACATGCCCGAGATCAGCAGGCCGTTGACGACGAGCGGCGCGCTCGTCACCGAATAGCCTTCCTTGTAGTCGGCGAGCCTCGTCTTCCACAACTGCTTGCCGCTCTTCGCGTCCAGCGCTTGCAAGTGGGCATCCAGCGTGCCGCGAAAGATCTTGCCCTCGAAGATGGCCACGCCACGGTTGACCAGGCCGCAGCAGACAAACTTGGGAACGTCTGCCGCGAAGTCCAGTCCTGTCTTCCAGAGTTGCTTGCCCGTCAGCGCGTCGATCGCGACCGTCGCGTCATGCGTCGGCACATACAGCACGCCGTCGTGCACGATCGGCATTGCCTCCTGGCCGAGGTTGTTGCCCAGACTCTGCGTCCACACCGGCACGAGCTTGCGCGCGTTCCGCGTATTGATCTGGGACAGCGGGCTGTGACGCTGCGCCGAGTAGCCCATGCCGTGAACGAGCACGTTGTCGGTGGTCTTGCCGTCAGCCAGCAGGTCTGCGGACGATTGCGCCATCGCCAGCGTCGCAAGCGAGAGTGCCCACAGCGCAGCGAGTCGCGGGAAATGTCTGTTCATGCTACCTCCAGGGTTGGTGTTGTCTTGAGAGAAAAGACCTCTTCCAGTGCCGCTGCCCTGCCGAGCAAATCCCTGTTCCATTGGTGCAGGCGAGCATCCACCCTGCATCATTTGCATTCGCCAACATGGTTCGTCAACACAGCTATATTACTTAGTATGCTGCGTGAGCAAGAATCCGTCAATCGGATTTGAAGGGCCACGATGCAAGACTTGTCGCCGACAACGGACTCAGTGAGGACTGCCTGAACCTGAACGTCTCGGCACCCGAAGACGCCGGCGACGAACCGCTTCCCGTGATCGTCTATATCTTCGGCGGCGGCTTCGAACTCGGCGCGAACACCCGGCCTTGAAACTGCCAAGCAGTTCCTCGCCGAAGGCGCGCGTGTCATCGTCACCGGCGTCAATCCGGATTCCCTCGCCAAGGCCCAGGCGGAGTTGGGTAGCGAAGTTCTGGTGCTGCGCGCCGATTCAGCCAACGTGGCTGCGCAGAAGGAGTTGGCGCAAGCCGTCCAGGCTCACTATGGTCAGCTCGACATCGCCTTCCTCAACGCTGGCGTATCCGTTTGGATGCCGATCGAAGAGTGGACGGA
>NZ_JBFTJJ010000005.1:0-217448 GCF_056395365.1 Variovorax sp. 10L421 | reverse complement strand
GGAAATGGTCATGCCCGGCGACAACGTCAGCATCACCGTGAAGCTGATCAACCCGATCGCGATGGAAGAAGGCCTGCGCTTCGCCATCCGCGAAGGCGGCCGCACCGTGGGTTCGGGCGTCGTGGCGAAAATCCTCGACATCTAAGCCGGACGCAAAGGAATCACCATGGCTACCAAGCAAAAAATCCGCATCCGCCTGAAGGCATTCGACTACAAGCTGATCGACCAGTCGGCCGCTGAAATCGTGGACACCGCCAAGCGCACCGGCGCGATCGTCAAGGGCCCCGTGCCCCTGCCGACCCGCATGAAGCGCTTCGACATCCTGCGTTCGCCGCACGTCAACAAGACGTCGCGCGACCAGCTGGAAATCCGTACGCACCAGCGCCTGATGGACATCGTCGACCCGACCGACAAGACCGTGGACGCGCTGATGAAGCTCGACCTGCCGGCCGGCGTGGACGTCGAAATCAAGCTGCAGTAATCCATTCGGCTTCGCGCCGCGGTTACTGACGAAGCCCGCCTGCAGAAATGCAGGCGGGCTTTGTTTTTTGTCTCACGAATGTGGCATCCTCGCCGGTCTGCGGCCCCCATGGGGCGGGGCGCAATGCAGCTGAAACGAGGGCAGCACAGCTATGAGACAAGGCATCTCTTTTGCGTCCGGTTTGATGGCGTGCATCGCGGCGGCGTTGTTGGCCGCTTGCGGCGGTGGAGGAGGAGGGGGCGGTGGGGGTCTTCCTGTGCTGTCCCTGCCTCCTGCGGCAACAGGAGGCGGCGGTGGTGATGTGCCCGTGCCTCCTGTGGCAACGACGCAAGTCGCTTTGACCGGTACGACTACCTATGAGTTTGTGCCCAATCCGAATGGCCCTCTCGTGTACGCCGACACCTCGGTCAAGCCGGTGCGTGGCGCTTTTGTCGAAGTTCTCGATGCCACCAGCGGCAGCCAACTGGCCACGACCTCCACAGACGACGGTGGCGCCTATGCTGTGACCGTTCCGGCGAACACGGCTGTCATCGTACGGGTGCGGGCCCAATTGACCCGCACCGGCTCGGCGCCGAGCTGGGACGTCACCGTGCGCGACAACACCCGGTCGAACGCGATCTATTCCATGCAGTCGTCGGCGTTCGCCACGGGAGGCGCGGCACTCACCCGCGATCTGCGCGCCGGCAGCGGCTGGGGTGGATCGAGCTACACCAGCCAGCGCGTGTCCGGGCCGTTCGCCGTGATGGACACGATCTACACCGCGATGCAGAAGGTGCTGTCGGTGGCGCCGGCGACGGCGTTTCCGTCGCTGAAGGTGTTCTGGAGCGTCAACAACACGAACGCCAGCGGAAACATCGCGCTGGGACAGATCGGCACCACGTTCTTCGTCGGCAGGAGTTCGGGTGCAGAAATCTATGTGCTCGGCAAGGAGGATGTGGACACCGACGAATTCGATGCGCCGGTGATCGCGCACGAGTGGGGGCACTACTACCAGGCCTCCTTCAGCCGGGACGATTCGACGGGCGGCGCCCATTCCACGAGCGAGCTCATCGATCGCCGGCTTGCCTTCTCCGAAGGATGGGGCAACGGCTGGTCGGGCATCGCGTTGGGGCGGAGCAACTATGTCGATTCGGGTGGGCCCGGCCAGGCCCAGGGCGGCAGCCTCGACCTCACGAGGGGGCCGGCATCCAACCCGGGCTGGTTCCGCGAATCCTCGATCCAGTCGATCTTCTGGAATCTCAACCAGCAGGTCGGGTTCAAGCCGATCCACGACACGATGACGGGGTTCCAGTTCCGCAGTGGTGCGCCGGTCACGTCGATCCATCCGTTCGCGGCGGCATTCAATACGACGGCGCCGGGCAGTGCGCAGGCGCTGGCTGCGCTGCTGGCGGGGCAGAACATAGCGGGCAGCAGCGATGCCTATGGCTCATCGGAAAGCAATGATGGCGGCTTGCCGATCGTGCTGCCGATGTACAAGCCGGCAGCGATCGGCGGCTCGATTACACAAGCTTGTGTGACGAATGCCGCCGATCCGCAGCGCGATGGCAACAAGCTGGGCAGCTTTGCGTACTTGAGGTTTACGGCTCCGGCTAGCCGCAGTTACCAGTTCGTGGTCTCCCCGCCGGTGGGTGCCAGCACCAATTTCGCGATCTACAAAGGTGGTGTGGTGAGCCGCAATACCAGTGCGGTCAACCTTTCGGCCGGCGACTATGTCCTGGTTGTCAACGATCTCAATAACTCCGCTGCTAGCACGTGTTTCAACGTAACCATTCAATAGCGGTGAGGAAGGCCACCATGAACCCCCGTTCCAGCTCGATGATTGCCGCTGCGGCATGGCTGACGCTCGCTGCCACGTCGGCGCCGGTTTTCGCGGACGGCGTGCCCGCGCCCCGAGCGGCCAAGCACGCTGCTTCTTCGCGCCATGCGGCCATGACGGTCGCGGCGCGCAAGCCCAATGATTCCGGTGTCGTGATCCAGTACAGGGTCGACGGCAGGGCCCAGATCGGCCGGCCGGTTTCTGTCGTTCTGCAGTTCGACGGCGTGAGCGATCCGGCCGGGGCCACCGCGCGCCTGACGACGGATGCCGGCCTGACCCTGACGACGAGCAGCAGCCTGGCTCTCCCGGCCGGCCAGCGTACGACCGCCACCGCCACGGTGACGAGCGACCGCGAGGGCCTTGCCTACCTGAACGTCTTTGTCACGCAGAACGGCGCCATGAGCATCGTCGCGATCCCTGTGCAGACCGGATCGGCGGTGCCGGCCATGAAGGGTGCCGGCGAGGTGAAATCGTCCGACGAGGGCGAAAAGATCATCTCCTTGCCCGCCAAAGAGCCAAAAGAGCCCAAATAGGGCCCCAAACAGGCGCAACAATCGCCCTTGCAATGGGCCCGCGCCGCGGGCTATAATCGCTGGCTCTGCCCTTGGTGCGTCCATGCGGGTGTAGTTCGGGCAGAGATTTATCAACCTTCTTTCGCGGGCCGGGAACCTTGGGGAATCGGCCAAACGCTGTCGCCAATTGAAGTGGCAGCGGCGAAGGAAGTCTTCCATTTTTGGAGAAAACAAATGAGTCTGAGCAACTCCCTCGGGTTGCTGGGCCGCAAGGTGGGGATGATGCGTCTCTTCACCGATGACGGGGACGCAGTTCCTGTCACGGTGGTGGATGTGTCCAACAACCGTGTGACCCAGATCAAGTCCCAAGAGACCGATGGCTACGTCGCCCTGCAGGTGACGTTCGGTTCGCGCAAAGCATCGCGCGTGACCAAGCCCGAAGCCGGCCACCTCGCCAAGGCGGGTGTCGAAGCTGGCGAAATCATCCAGGAATTCCGCGTTACCGCAGAAACCGCAGGTCAGCACAAGGCTGGCGGCGTGATTGCGGCAGCCAGCGTGTTTTCCGTGGGCCAGAAGGTGGACGTGCAAGGCACCTCCATCGGTAAGGGCTACGCTGGCACGATCAAGCGCCACAACATGAGCTCGCAACGCGCGTCGCACGGTAACAGCCGTTCGCACAACGTTCCCGGCTCGATCGGCATGGCACAAGACCCCGGTCGCGTGTTTCCCGGCAAGCGCATGACGGGCCACCTCGGCGACGTCACGCGCACGACGCAAAACCTCGACGTGTTCCGCATCGACGAAGCACGTCAACTGCTGCTCATCAAGGGCGCGATTCCGGGTTCGAAGGGTGGCTTCGTCACCGTGCGTCCCGCCATCAAGGCCAAGCCGCAAGCGGCTGAAGGAGCGAAGTAATGGAACTCGAACTCCTGAACGAACAAGGCCAGGCCGCGTCGAAGTACGACGCCCCCGAGACCGTGTTCGGCCGTGACTACAACGAAGACCTGGTCCACCAGATCGTCGTTGCGTTCCAGGCCAACGCCCGCCAAGGCACGCGCGCCCAGAAGGACCGCGAGCAGGTCAAGCACTCGACCAAGAAGCCTTTCAAGCAAAAGGGAACGGGCCGCGCCCGTGCCGGTATGACGTCCTCGCCGCTGTGGCGCGGGGGTGGCCGGATCTTCCCGAACATGCCTGACGAAAACTTCTCGCAGAAGATCAACAAGAAGATGTACCGCGCCGGCATGGCCGCCATCTTCTCGCAGCTCGCTCGCGAAGGCCGTCTGGCCGTGGTGGATTCGCTGACCGTGGATTCGCCCAAGACGAAGCCGCTGGCAGCCCGTTTCAAGGCAATGAATCTCGAGTCCGTGCTCGTGATCGCCGAAGAAGTCGACGAAAACCTGTACCTTGCCTCGCGCAATCTGGTGAACGTTCTCGTGGTCGAACCCCGCTACGCCGATCCGGTGTCGCTGGTTCACTACAAGAAGGTGCTGGTCACCAAGGGTGCCGTCGACAAGCTCAAGGAGATGTTCRCATGAGCCGCGTGAACCCTACCGCCGCTGAACGTACGTTCGAAGAAGGCCGCCTGATGGCGGTGCTGGTCGCCCCGATCGTGTCCGAAAAGGCCACGATGGTCGGCGAGAAGTCGAACGCTGTCACTTTCAAGGTGCTGCAAGACGCCACCAAGCCCGAGATCAAGGCCGCTGTCGAACTGATGTTCAAGGTCGAAGTCCAGGGCGTGTCGGTGCTCAACACCAAGGGCAAGACCAAGCGCTTTGGCAAGTCCATCGGCCGCCGCGACAACGTTCGCAAGGCCTATGTGACCCTGAAGCCCGGTCAAGAGCTCAACCTCGTCGGGGAAGGCGCTTAATCATGGCCGTCATCAAGATGAAACCCACTTCGCCGGGCCAACGCGGCGCGGTGAAGATCTCGCGTGACCACCTGTTCAAGGGGGCTCCTCACGCTCCCCTGCTGGAACCCCAGTTCCAGAAGGCCGGCCGCAACAACAACGGCCACATCACGATCCGTCATCGTGGCGGCGGTGCCAAGCACCACTACCGCGTTGTCGACTTCGTGCGCAACAAGGACGGCATCCCGGCCAAGGTCGAACGCATCGAGTACGACCCGAACCGCACCGCCCACATCGCCCTGGTGTGCTACGCCGACGGCGAGCGCCGCTACATCATCGCCCCGCGCGGTCTGGAAGCTGGTGCAACGCTGCTGTCGGGCGCTGAAGCCCCGATCCGCGCCGGCAACACCCTGCCGATCCGCAACATTCCGGTCGGCTCGACGATCCACTGCATCGAACTGCAACCCGGCAAGGGCGCGCAGATCGCGCGTTCGGCCGGCACGTCGGCCACGCTGCTGGCTCGCGAAGGCGTCTACGCCCAGGTCCGCATGCGTTCGGGTGAGGTGCGCCGCATCCACATCGAATGCCGTGCAACCATCGGCGAAGTGGCCAACGAAGAGCACAGCCTGCGCCAACTCGGCAAGGCCGGTGTGAAGCGTCACATGGGTATCCGCCCGACCGTTCGCGGCGTGGTGATGAACCCGGTCGACCACCCGCATGGTGGCGGCGAAGGCAAGACTGGCGAAGGCCGCCATCCTGTCGACCCATGGGGCAATCTGACCAAGGGCTATCGCACCCGTAACAACAAGCGCACGCAGGTCTTCATCGTGTCGCGTCGCAAGAAGTAAGGGATAGCCAATGACTCGCTCTCTCAAAAAGGGTCCTTTCGTCGACCATCACCTCGTGGCCAAGGCCGACAAGGCCGTGACGACCAAGGACAAGAAGCCGATCAAGACCTGGTCGCGCCGCTCGATGGTTCTGCCCGAGTTCATCGGTCTGACCATCGCTGTGCACAACGGCAAGCAACACGTGCCCGTGTACATCACCGACCAGATGGTCGGCCACAAGCTCGGCGAATTTGCGCTCACGCGTACGTTCAAGGGGCACCCCGCGGACAAAAAAGTCCAGAAGAAGTAAGGAACGACCATGTCTGAAACACGTGCAGTCCTCCGCGGTGTCCGCCTGTCGGTCGACAAGGGCCGTCTGGTCGCGGACCTGATCCGCGGCAAGAAGGTCGATCAAGCGCTCAACGTTCTGCAATTCACGCAGAAAAAGGCCGCTGTGATCATCAAGAAGGTGCTCGAGTCGGCGATTGCCAACGCCGAGCACAACGACGGTGCCGACATCGACGAGCTGAAGGTCAAGACCATCTACGTCGAGCAAGGTGCAACGCTCAAGCGTTTCACCGCTCGGGCCAAGGGTCGCGGCAATCGCATCAGCAAGCCCACGTGCCATGTGTACGTGACGGTCGGCAACTAAGAAGGCCTGGAAGAAATATGGGACAGAAAATCCACCCAACCGGGTTCCGCCTTGCGGTCACCCGTAACTGGTCCAGCCGCTGGTACGCAAGCGACCGCGATTTCGCGGGCATGCTGGCCGAAGACATCAAGGTTCGCGAATACCTGAAGAAGAAGCTGAAGAACGCTTCGGTCTCGCGCGTCATGATCGAACGTCCCGCCAAGAACGCACGCATCACGATCTACTCGGCACGTCCGGGCGTCGTGATCGGCAAGAAGGGCGAAGACATCGAGAACCTCAAGCGCGAACTGGGCAAGCAGCTCGGCGTGCCGGTTGCAGTCAACATCGAAGAAGTGCGCAAGCCTGAAATCGATGCGCAGCTGATCGCCGACAGCATCACGCAGCAGCTCGAAAAGCGGATCATGTTCCGCCGCGCCATGAAGCGCGCCATGCAGAACGCCATGCGTCTGGGTGCCCTGGGCATCAAGATCATGTCGGCTGGCCGCCTGAACGGCATCGAAATCGCGCGTACCGAGTGGTACCGCGAAGGCCGCGTGCCGCTGCACACCCTGCGCGCCGACATCGATTACGGCACCTCGGAAGCCAAGACCACCTACGGCGTCATCGGCGTCAAGGTCTGGGTCTACAAGGGCGACACGCTGGGTCGCAACGACCTGCCGGCCGTCGAAACGCCGCGTCCCGAAGAAGAACGTCGTCCGCGTGGTCCGCGCCGCGATGGCCGCCCGGGTGGCGACCGTCCGGGTTCGGACCGTCGTGGTCCCGGCCCGCGCGCCGGTGCCCGCGGCCCGATCGGTGGCAACACCGCTCCGGCCGATGGCAGCGACAAGCCTGCAGAAGCAACCGGCGGTGCCGGTGACTCGAAACCCGCCGTTAAGCGCGTCCGCAAAGCCGCGCCAGCTGCAGCAGCTGACGGTGCCAAGACCGAGTGATCGGTCTTAGAACTACGGAGTAACAAAACATGCTGCAACCTGCACGCAGAAAGTTCCGCAAGGAACAAAAGGGCCGCAACACCGGCATCGCAACCACGGGTAACTCGGTTGCGTTCGGTGACTTCGGTCTCAAATGCACCGATCGCGGCCGCCTCACGGCGCGCCAGATCGAAGCCGCTCGCCGCGCGATCTCGCGTCATGTGAAGCGCGGTGGCCGTATCTGGATCCGCGTGTTCCCGGACAAGCCGATCTCTACCAAGCCCGCTGAAGTGCGGATGGGTAACGGTAAGGGCAACCCCGAGTACTACGTCGCCGAAATCCAGCCTGGCAAGATCGTGTTCGAGATCGTCGGCGTGCCCGAAGAACTCGCCCGCGAAGCGTTCCGCCTGGCCGCCGCCAAGCTTCCGCTGCGTACGACGTTCGTCGCTCGCCAGCTCGGCGCCTGAGAGGAGAACACTGATGGCAACCCGTAAGAAAAAAGAAACCGCGGCTCCGGCCAAGGTGACGAAGGCCGCAACCCTGCGCACGAAGGACGTCGCAGGCCTGCAAGCCGAAATCAAGGATCTGCAGAAGGCCCATTTCGGTCTGCGCATGCAGAAGGCCACGCAACAGCTGTCGAACACCTCGACGCTGCGCGTGACGCGTCGCGACATCGCTCGCGCAAAGACCATTCTTGCTCAGAAGCAGCAAGAAACCCCCGCCGCCAAGTAAGGAGTGAACATGACGGAACCTAAAAAATCCCTCAAGCGCACCTTGATCGGCAAGGTGGTCAGCGACAAGCGTGCCAAGACCGTGACCGTGCTGGTCGAGCGCCGTGTGAAGCACGAGCTGTACGGCAAGATCGTGGCCAAGACGAGCAAGTACCACGCCCATGACGAAAAGGGTGAGTACAAGCTGGGTGACACCATCGAGATCACGGAAAGCCGTCCGATCTCGAAGACCAAGAACTGGGTCGTGACCCGTCTGGTCGAGAAGGCCGTTCTGGTCTGATCTCCCCGGCTCGCTACAGCCCATCCGGAAACGGCCCACAATGTGGGCCGTTTTTCTTTTTCAGGAGCACTTTCAATGATCAAAGTCGGCGACACCCTTCCCTCGGCCACCCTGCAGGAATATTCCGAAGTCGAGGGCGAAGGCTGCAGCATCGGCCCGAACGCCGTGGACGTGGCCAAGGCTTCGGCGGGCAAGACCATCGCGCTGTTCGCGCTGCCCGGCGCCTTCACGCCCACCTGCTCGGCCAAGCACGTGCCGGGCTACGTGCAGCACTTCGACGACTTCAAGGCCGCTGGCGTGGACGAGATCTGGTGCGTGAGCGTGAACGATGCCTTCGTGATGGGCGCCTGGGCGCGCGACCAGAAGACTGGCACCAAGGTGCGCATGCTGGCTGACGGCAGCGCCGACTTCGCCAAGGCCACCGGCCTCACGCTGGACCTGACCGGCCGCGGCATGGGCCTGCGCAGCAACCGCTACTCGATGCTCGTGAAGGATGGCAAGGTCGCGACGCTCAACGTCGAAGGACCGGGCAAGTTCGAAGTCAGCGACGCCGACACGCTGCTGGCCCAAGCCCGCGGTTAAATAAATCCGGATCCTTCGAGGGGCCTCCCCGCCCACCCCCGGCAGGGGGCGTAGCGACACGAAGTGCGCGCAGCCTGGGGTCGAGCTAAAGCTCCACTTTCAGGTAGTGGGCCCCGGCGACGGGGTTGTGATAGTAGGGTGGTACCTCTGCGAAGCCCAGGTCTTCATAGAGGGCGCGCGCCGATTCCATGTCGTCGAGTGTGTCGAGCAGCACGCAGCCATATCCCGCGCTGCGTGCGGCATCGAGGATCGCCTCGGCCAGTTGCCGGCCCAGGCCCAGGCCGCGGAAGCCGGGGCGCACATACAGGCGCTTCATCTCGGCGGCGTTCGCGTAGTCCGCGCTGTCGAGCGGGCGCAGCGCGCAGCACCCCGCCACATGCGCCAGCGTGCCGTCGGCGCGCCGCAGGGTCGGCGCCTCGCGCCCGGCGTCTTCCTTCACGTTGGCCGGATCGACCAGCGCCAGCAGCAGCAGGCCGCGCGGTTCGGCGTATTCGCCCGGCAGTTGCGCCAGTTCGCCGTCGAAATCCTGAAAGTCCAGGTCGATGTCCAGCGAGGCCGCGTAGTCGCGGAAGATCGCGCGTGTGGCCTCGATCTCGTGAGCTTCTTCGGGTGTGAGCAGCACGACCGCCGGCATGTCCGACAGCGGCAGGGGGCGTGAAACAGAAAAGCTCATACGCGCAGCGAGGAAACCCAATACGCCACGCCCGCGCACAGTGCGAACAGCACCAGCGCCAGCCAGCGCGACGCCGCGTCGTCGCGGCTCGGCGCCACCTCGGCGTTCTCGGCGGAAACCAGCTTGTCGCCCGTCACCATCGGCCGCACCAGTCGGTGCCGCTTGACCAGCACGTAGAACAGCACCGCGAGCAGGTGCAGGCTCACGAGGGCGATCACGATCCACTTGCCCTGCGCCTTGTGCCAACCGGTGGCCAGGCTCACGAGCTCGCCCGAGACGAAACGCGTGAGCGGCCCCGATGCCGAGATTTCGTCGTCCGCCATCAGCCCGGTTGCCACCTGCAAGGCCAGGATCGCCAGCACCGCGAACACCGACAGTGCGCCCAGAGGCGTGTGCCCGATCAGATGGTCCGGGCGCGCTCGTCCGCGCAGATAGGCCGCCATCGAACCCGGGCCGTAGACGAAGGCTGCAAAGCGTGACCAGCGTCCGCCCACGAAGCCCCAGAGCAGCCGGAACAACAGCAGCGCGAGCACCGCGTACCCCAGGCGGAAGTGCCATTCCATGGCATCGTTCAACCCGGTGCCGATCATGCCGATGACGGCTGCGGCCAGCGCCCAGTGGAAAAGGCGTGTCGGCAGGTCCCAGACCCGCGTGCGGGCGCTGGAGCCTGAGGCCGCCGGGAAGGCAGCCACGGAAGAATCGGTCATCGAGAAGGGCGCGGGGCGCAATGCTGCGGAAGGCGCAGATTAGCAAAGTCCAGGCCCCGGCCTGCTTCGGGTTGTTGCTATGCGGCTGTCGCAGGCAGCCCCTACACTCGGCCGCTGCGCCGCGCTCGACGGCATTTCCCCCACAATGAGGACCCCCGATGACCCGACTTGCTCCGTTCGCCCTTGCAGCCGCCTGCGCTGTCCTGTCCCTGCCCGCTGCAGCGCAGTTCGCCAAGTCCGAGGACGCCATCAAGTACCGCCAGAGCGCGCTGTTCGTGATGAGCCAGCATTTCGGCCGCCTAGGCGCCATGGCCAACGGACGCGCGCCCTACGACGCCTCGGCTGCCGCGGCCAACGCCGAAATGGTCGCCGACATGGCAAAGCTGCCGTGGACGGCCTTCGGCGCCAGCACCGAGGGCGGCAAGGCCAAGCCCGAAATCTGGAAGGAAGACGCCAAGTTCAAGGAGCGCCAGGAGAAGCTGATCGCCGAAACCGCCAAGCTGGTGACTGCCGCCAAGGCCGGCAATCTCGACGCGCTCAAGGCCCAGTTCGGTCCGACCGCAGCGAGCTGCAAGGCCTGCCACGACAGCTTTCGCAACCAGTAAGCCGTCGCCTCGCGAAAAAAAACAAAGGCGCTCTTTCGGGAGCGCCTTCTTGCGGGAGGAGCGGAAGATCAGGCCTCGGCCAGCAGCTTCTCGATCAGCTTGTGGAGTTCGGCGAAATCGGGCTCGCCCACATAGCGCTTCACGATCTCGCCGCGCTTGTTGACCAGGTAAGTGGTCGGCGTGAGCTTCACGTCGCCCCAGGCTTGTGCCACGCTGCCGGTGTTGTCGATCGCCACCTTGAACGGCAGCTTGCGCGTTTGCGCGAAGTTGACGACATAGCTCGGCGGGTCGTAGCTCATGGCCACTGCCAACGTGTCGTAGCCCTGTGCCTTGTACTTGTCGTAGGTCGCGATGACCTTGGGCATTTCGCCGACGCAGGTCACGCAGCTCGTGGCCCAGAAATTGACCAGGGTGACCTTGCCCTTCAGGTCTGCCGTGCTCTTTTGCGTGCCGTCGAGCAGCACGAAGGTAGAGGCCGGTGCGGCGGTGGCGCCGGAGCCGAGGTACACGCCCACGCCGGCGGCCAATGCGAGGACGACGGCGGCAGCGGCGATGTATTTCTTCATGGCAACACGGAAGACAAGGGCGGCGCGATTTTAGTTCCGCCCGCCGGATCGTGCTCGCGGCGCCTGGGCGCGGCTCGATAATCGTTCTCCGATGCCGTCTCCCGTCCTCCATTCCCGGTTCGTGCTGGCAGCGGCAGCCTTGGTCGCCGCCTGCAGCCCGACCTTCAACTGGCGCGAAGTGCCGGTCGCCGAATCCGGCCTGATCGTGCTGCTGCCCTGCAAGGCCGACCGGGCGAACCGCGCGCTGCCGCTGGGTGCCGAATCGGTGCAGGTCGACATGACGGGCTGCGAAGCCGGCGGTGCGACCTTCGCCATCGCGCACGCCTCCGCCAGCGGCCCCGAGCAGGCCGAGGCCTGGCTCCGCGCATGGCACGCCGCCACCCGCGGCCAGCTGGGCGAGGCGCAGGTGGCGGAAACTCCCGCCAGCGTCCAGCGCGCGACCGCCGCGCCGGCGCCGCTGCGGCTCGATGCCCAGCCGCGGCAGCAGCAGCAGGGCGCATCGGCGCCGGTACAGGTGCTCTGGTTTGCCCAGTCGCAGAAAGACGGCACCGTGGCGCTCTACCAGGCCACCGTGCTGGGCAAGCCTTCTTCGCCCGAAGCATCGAAAACCTTCTTCGAGAGCTTGCGGCTTCCATGAAGGCCGATCTGCTATGGTTCTGATAGCTACCCGGCTGGCGGCACTGTCCGTTTTTCGGGGCTGCTGCGTTGTGTCGTATATCTACTTCCCCTGGGCGCCCCCGCATAATCGATGCGTCGCCCTCCGCCTCGCATGAACAGCATCCTCATCATCGCCCACTCACCGTTCGCGCACGCGCTGCGGCAGTGCGCGCTGCATGTGTTTCCCGATTGCGAGCAGGCCATCGTCGCGCTCGACGTCCTGCCCAACGTGTCGCCCGAAGAAACGCTGGCCGCCGCGCGCATCACGCTCGCGCAGCAGCTGCACACGCCGCGCTCGCAGGTGCTGGTGCTGGCCGACGTGTTCGGCGCCACGCCCTGCAACGTGGCGCAGAAGCTGGTGGACGGCGTCCGGTCGCGGCTGGTGGCGGGGGTCAATCTTCCGATGCTGCTGCGCGCCGTCACCTATCGGCACGAGCCCCTGGATACGCTGGTGCAGCGCGCCCTCGCGGGCGGCACCGCCGGCGTCATGCAGGTGGCGGTGGCGGCTCCCCAGAACCAGGCAAAAAGAAAGCACAGTGATCAAGAAATCCGTGACCATCAGCAATAAGCTGGGCCTGCATGCACGCGCGTCGGCCAAGCTGACCAAGCTCGCAGGCAGCTTTCCCTGCGAGGTGTGGCTCTCCCGCGGCGACCGCCGCATCAACGCCAAGAGCATCATGGGTGTCATGATGCTGGCCGCCGGACTGGGCAGCACCGTCGAGCTCGAAACCAACGGCGAGCAGGAAGATGAAGCAATGAACGCCATCGTGCTCCTGATGGACGACAAGTTCGGCGAAGGCGAATAAGGACCGTCCCATGACTTTTGCAGTCCACGGCCTTCCCGTCGCCCGTGGCATTGCCATCGGGCGCGCGGTGCTGGTGGTGTCGAGCCGCATCGACGTGGCCCACTACTTCATCAAGCCTGAAGAAATCGAGACCGAGATCGACCGCGTGCGCACCGCGCGCAACGCGGTGGCCGACGAGCTCACCAAGCTGCAGGCCAGCGTTGCGCAGATGGGCCCGAACGACACGCCGCACGAACTCTCGGCGCTGCTCGAGGTGCACCAGATGCTGCTGCAGGACGAGGTCCTCACCGGCGGCGTCAAGCACTGGATCACCGATCGGCTCTACAACGCCGAATGGGCGCTGACCACGCAGCTCGAGATCATCGCGCGCCAGTTCGACGAGATGGAGGACGAGTACCTGCGCGAGCGCAAGGCCGACCTCGAGCAGGTGGTCGAGCGCCTGCTGCACCGCATGAAGGGCACGGCCGCCGTGCTCGCGCCGAGCCCGCCTCGCCGCAAGCGCGCCACCTCCCAGGACGACGACAACGACAACGACGATCCCACCGCGGGCGACGGCATCGACGTGCCGCTGGTGCTCATCGCGCACGATCTCTCGCCGGCCGACATGCTGCAGTTCAAGAAGAGCGTGTTCGCCGGCTTCGTCACCGACGTGGGCGGTCGCACCTCGCACACCGCCATCGTGGCGCGCAGCATGGACATCCCGGCCGTGGTCGGTGCGCGCACCGCGAGCCAGCTGGTGCGCCAGGACGACTGGGTCATCATCGACGGCGACGCCGGCGTGGTGATCGTCGACCCTTCTCCGATCATCCTGGCCGAATACGGCTTCAAGCAACGCCAGGGCGACCTCGAACGCGGCCGGCTCGCGCGGCTGCGCCACAAGCCCGCCGTCACGCTCGACGGCCAGCGCGTGGAGCTGCTCGCCAACATCGAGATGCCGGAAGACACCGTGGGCGCCGTCAAGGCCGGCGCGGTGGGCGTGGGGCTGTTTCGCAGCGAATTCCTCTTCATGGGCCGCGAGTCGACCACGCGCCAGACCCGCCTGCCCGACGAAGAGGAGCAGTACCAGGCCTACAAGCGCGCGGTCGAGGGCATGCAGGGCATGCCCGTCACCATCCGCACCATCGACGTGGGCGCCGACAAGCCGCTGGACGGCAAATCGGCCAACAAGCAGGAGCACCTGAACCCCGCGCTCGGCCTGCGCGCCATCCGCTGGAGCCTGGCCGACCCGGCGATGTTCCTCACGCAGCTGCGAGCCATCCTGCGCGCTGCGGCGCACGGCGAGATCCACCTGCTGATTCCCATGCTCGCGCACGCGAGCGAGATCCGCCAGACGCTGTCGCTGATCGACTTCGCGCGCACCGAGCTCGACAACCGCGGCGCGGTGTACGGCCCGGTGAAGCTCGGCGCCATGATCGAGATTCCCGCGGCCGCGCTCACGCTGCGCATCTTCCTGAAGCACTTCGACTTCCTGTCGATCGGCACCAACGACCTGATCCAGTACACGCTGGCCATCGACCGCGCCGACGAGTCGGTGGCGCACCTCTACGACCCCGCGCACCCGGCGGTGCTGCGCCTCGTGGCCGACACCATCGCCGAGTGCCGGCGGCAGGGCAAGGGCGTGGCCGTGTGCGGCGAGATGGCGGGCGACGTGGCCTTCACGCGGCTGCTGCTGGGCCTGGGCCTGCGCAGCTTCTCGATGCATCCCTCGCGCATCCTCGCGGTCAAGCAGGAGGTGCTGCGCGCCGACACCGGCAAGCTCGAAGCGTGGGCGAAGGGCGTTCTCGAATCGGACGATCCCGCCGCAGCCATGGCGGGTTGAGCGTACTTTTCATCCGCGTCCGGCGGCGGGTGAAAAGAAACGAAACACGCCGAAACCGCGGCGAAAGGACTTTCGGCAGCGCCGCGAGCACGATCAGGTCTTCTCTTCAACCCCGAAAGAAAGACCTGCATCATGAAATCTCTCTCCCTGACCCAGCTCGTTGCCGTCGGCTCCTTCGCCATGCTCGCCGCCGCGGGCGCCAAGGCCGAAAGCTACGAGGGCGTGCAACCCGCCGTGTCGGCCAAGAGCCGCGCCGACGTCAACGCCGAAGCCGTGCGTACCGCATCGGCACCCGACCAGAACGTGGTGCGCGGCTCGCGCGGCGCAGAGGGCATGGCCGTGTCGACCGAGCGCGCACGCGTCGTCGCCGAAGCCGTGCGCGCCGCCGCCGCACCCGACCAGAACGTGACGTCCAGCTCGCGCGTGAACAGCCGGGTCGTCTCGACGATGCAGAACCCCGTCGACGCGCGCGCCGCAGCCGCCAGCGCCAAGAGCAGCCGGCTGTAAGACCTCCCCCCAACGATGCCCTCGGGCGACTCGAGGGCGAGCAAGGAATCATCATGAAGCACTGGATCAAACGCACTCTTTTCGGATTCGCGGGCGCCGCGATGGTCGCCGGCAGCATTGCCGGCTGCGCCGGCCAGCGACATGGCTGGGACGGCGACAGCGCCGACTTCCGCGCGAAGATGGTCGAGCGCGTGGGCAGCAAGCTCGAACTCGACGCCAACCAGAAGCAGAAGCTCACCGTGCTCGCCGAGAAGCTGCAGGCGCAGCGCGAAGCCATGCGCGGCGCCGGCGGCTCGGGCGACCCGCGCTCGCAGTTCAAGGCGCTGTTCGCGGGCAACAAGCTCGACCAGGCCGGCGCCGCGCGCCTGGTCGACGAGAAGACCACCGCCGTGCGCAACGGCAGCCCCGAGATCATTGCCGCCGCCGCCGACTTCTATGACAACCTGAATGCGGCGCAACAGCAGAAGGTGCGCGACTTCATGGAGCGCGGCGGCCGCCGCTGGAGTCACCGTGGCTGAACCCGGCTCACCTCCAGGTTTTGCGCACTTCGTGTCGCTGCGCCACCCCCCTCTCCGGGGGCGACACCAGTGGCCCGGCGAAGCCGGTTCCACGGTGTCTCCCGAAGAGGCCGCGGCGGTAGCCGCGGGCGGCGTGCGCACCCTGCTGCGCCTCGAAGGCGCAGTGGTGCTGGGCGTGGCGCTCGCCGCCTACGCCCGGTTCGGGGCGGGCTGGGGCGTGTTCGCGCTGTGGCTGCTCGCGCCCGATCTGTCGCTGCTGGGCTACCTCGCGGGACCGCGCACGGGAGCGGCGCTCTACAACGCCGCGCACTCGTACGTCGGCCCGGTGCTGCTGCTGGCGCTCGGCGTGTTCGCGGCCATGCCGTGGGCGGTGGCCGGCAGCCTGATCTGGCTGGCCCACATCGGCATGGACCACGCGCTCGGCTACGGGCTCAAATACGCGACCGGCTTCGCCGCCACGCACCTGGGCCGCATCGGCAAGGCTGATCCATGGTGAGCCGCGACGGCGGCGCTTCCCATGCCATGCACGCGCCTGCCGCGCGCGCATGGATGCTGACAGAGGCGCTCGCGCTGGGCATCGCGTCGATGGTGCATGCGGGGTTCCTCGCGCCCGGCTACGCGCATTCGGCAGCCCGCACCGCAGAGGCGGTGATCGCCGCCGTGCTGGTGCTGGCCTCGGTCGAGACCTGGCTGCGGCCCCACCATGCGCGCCGCGCGGCCATCTTCGGCCAGGGCTTCGCGCTGCTGGGCACGCTGGTCGGGCTCGGCACCATCATCGCGGGCATCGGCCCGCGCACGGTGCCCGACGTGGTCTACCACGCGCTGCTGCTTTCCATCCTCGTGACGGGCCTGACCTGGGCGCTGCGATGCCGGCGGGTCTGATGGTCAGCGAGGTCATTCGCCACCTTCTTGTCCGGAGGCACAATCCCGCCATGCCGCGCATCCTGCTGATCGACGACGACGAACATCTCGCCGCGCCGCTGACCACCTACTTCGCACGCTTCGGCTGCACGCTGGAAAGCGCCGTTCGCCCGAGCGAAGGCCTCGCCAAGTTGCGTGCAGGCACCTACGACGCCGCCATCCTCGACGTCATGCTGCCCGAGATGGACGGCTTCGAGCTGTGCCGCGAGATCCGCAAGGAAAGCGACATTCCCATCGTGATGCTCACCGCGCGCGGCGAGGTCATGGACCGCGTGGTCGGCCTCGAACTCGGCGCCGACGACTACGTGCCCAAGCCGTTCGAGCCGCGCGAACTGGTGGCGCGCGTGCAGACCATCCTGCGCCGCCAGCGCAGCGCCGCGCCGCAGGCAGTGGCCAACGGCACGCAGCATCGCGTGTTCGACGGCCTGGCTATCGACCTCGACCGGCGCCAGGTGCTGCGCCACGGCGAGCGCGTAGAGCTCACCGGCACCGAGTTCGAACTGCTGGCGTTGCTGGCGGCCGAGCCCGGCAAGGTGTTCAGCCGCGACGACATCCTCAACCGCCTGCGTGGCCACGAGGCCGAGCTCTACACGCGCGCGGTCGACATCGTGGTGAGCCGGCTGCGCAAGAAGCTCGAGCCACTGGACTGCATCAAGACACTGCGCAACGCCGGCTACGCGCTGGCGGTTGCGCGCAGCGAGCCCGCATGAGATCTCGCCGGGGAGGTTTGCGCAAGGCGTGGCGCGAAATGGCCTGCCGCCGTGACGAGCTGCACAGGCAATGGCATGCCCAGTGGCACGAGAAGGTGCAGGGCAAGCGCCGCTGGCGCCGCTCGCTGCGCATACGGCTGGTGATGATGTTCGTGATGCTCGCGCTGGTGATGGCGGCGGTCTTCATGGTCGGCATGAAGAAGTCTTTTTCCACCGGCTGGGCCGAGGCCGCCAAGCCGATGCTCACGGACTACACCGACCGCCTGGTCGCGGAGATCGGCACGCCGCCCGACGTGGCGCGGGCGCAGGCGCTGGTGGCGCGGCTGCCGATCACCATCCGCATCGTCGGCCCCAAGGTCAACTGGGACTCCAACCCCCGCGGCGCGAGCAGCCCGGGCGGCTGGATGCACGACCGCGAAGAGGCGTTCGGAGGCGACAAGTGGTTCATCCGACCCACTACCGACGGACACCGCGTGATCTTCGGCTGGGCGCCCAAGCTCTGGCAGCTCGCGCCGCGGGTCATCGGCTGGGCCACGCTGGGCGTGCTGCTGTCCTGCGTGCTGCTGGCATATGCCTACGTGAGCCGGCTGCTGCGGCCGCTGATCGACATCCGCGAAGGCGCGCAGCGCTTCGGCCGCGGCGAGTTCACACAGCCCATTCCGGTGCGCCGCAACGACGACCTGGGCGACCTCGCGCAGCACATCAACACCATGGCCGACGACATCCAGGCGATGCTCGATGCCAAGCGCGGCCTGCTGCTCGCGCTGAGCCACGAACTGCGCTCGCCGCTCACGCGCGCGCGCCTCAATGCCGAGCTGCTGCCGGCTACGCCCGAAGGCCAGGCAGAGCGCGAGGCACTGCTGCGTGACTTGAACGAGATGCGCGACCTCATCAGCGACCTGCTCGAAAGCGAACGCCTCGCGAGCCCGCACGTGGCGCTGCTGCGCGAGCCGGTCGACCTGGCGGCGCTGATCCGCGAGATCGTGGCCGAGATGCCTGGTGCGCAGCACGTGCACCTCGACCTGGCCGATGGCCTGCCGCCGCATGCCGTCGACCGCATGCGCATCCGCCTGCTGGTGCGCAACCTGCTGGACAACGCGCTGCGCTACAGCGCCGACGCACCGCGGCCGCCGTGCGTGTCGCTGCGCGCGGTACTCGACGGCAAGAAGCAGGGCATCGAGATCGAGGTGCGCGACCACGGCCCCGGCGTGGACGTCGAACAGCTCGGGCGCCTGACCGAACCCTTCTACCGCACCGACGGCGCGCGGGCGCGCGCCACCGGCGGCGTTGGCCTTGGCATGTACCTGTGCAGGCTGATCGCCGAAGCGCACGGCGGCGAGCTGACCGTGCGCAACGCCGAGCCCGGGCTGCAGATCGTCGTCCGGCTGGCCTGACGCCCGGCGGAGCTGGCGGGCCGGCGGGTGCTGTCGCCTGCGCTACCAGCGCGCCTGTGGCCCGCGGCTACGATGCGCCTCCGTGCCAGCGTCCGGCATTCAAGGTCAAGGAGACACCATGAGCAGCCCCCTCACCAACCACCAGGTCCGCCTCGCCAAACGTCCCGAAGGCGCGGCCACGCGCGAGAACTGGAAATTCACCACCGAACCCGTCGGCGAGCCGGCCGAGGGCGGCGTGCTGGTCAAGACGCTGTCGCTGTCGCTCGACCCGGCCATGCGCGGCTGGCTCAACGACGCCAAGAGCTACATCCCGCCCGTGGGCATCGACGAAGTGATGCGCGCCGGCGGCGTCGGCCGCGTCATTGCCTCCAAGAACCCGCAGTTCGCGGTGGGCGACACCGTGTACGGCACGCTGGGCGTGCAGGAATACATCCTGATCCCCGAAGACCAAGTCAAGCGCAACGGCCTGGTGAAGATCGACTTGCGCGTGGGCACCATCACCCAGTGGCTCAACGTGCTGGGCATGCCCGGCATGACTGGCTACTTCGGCCTGATGGACGTGGGCATGCCCAAGGCCGGTGAAACGGTGGTGGTTTCCGGCGCGGCCGGCGCCGTGGGCCAGACCGTGGGCCAGTTGGCCAAGATCAAGGGCTGCCGCGTGGTCGGCATTGCCGGCGGCGCCGCCAAGTGCGACTGGGTGGTAAAGGAGCTGGGCTTCGACGCCTGCATCGACTACAAGGCCGGCGCCGGTGCAGTGCGCGAAGGCCTCAAGGCTCATTGCCCGAAGGGCGTGGACATCTACTTCGACAACGTCGGCGGCGAGATCCTCGACATGGTGCTGGCGCGGCTCGCGCGCAAGGCCCGCATCATCATCTGCGGCGCCATCAGTCAGTACAACAACGCCAACAGCATGCCGGCGGCCGGCCCGAAGAATTACCTGAGCCTGCTGGTCAACCGCGCGCGCATGGAAGGCATCGTGGTGTTCGACTACGCCGACCGCTATCACATCGCCGTCGCCGAAATGGCCGGCTACCTGAAAGACGGGCGCATGAAGAGCAAGGAAGACGTGGTGAAGGGCCTGGACACCTTCCCGGAATCGCTCAACAAGCTGTTCGCCGGAGAGAACTTCGGCAAGCTGGTGCTGCAGGTGGCTGACGAATAGCGTCCCGATTTCCAGTAGCGGGGGTTTATTTCACGGTTATTCGAAAGAGACTATTAACTATAGTTAACTCCACTAACTTCACCCATTTTGCGTTTTTGAGTCCCTAGACTGCGGCTGCCTTGCCGAAATGCAGGTAGTTACATAGTCATATCAATACTCAGGGAACGCAAATGCCAAAGACCATCTTCGTCAAACTCGCAACGCTGGCCGTGGCCGGCATGCTGTCGCAAGGCGCTTTCGCCGCGGACGGCACCGTCAACTTCACCGGCGAGATCGTCGACGCGCCTTGCTCGATTTCGCCCAACAGCCAGAACATGACCGTGCCGCTGGGCAAGGTTTCGCGCACCGTGTTCGGCACTGTCAGCGGTACGCCGCCCGTGAGCACCGCGACGATCGGCAAGAAGTCCACGCCCGCCCACTTCACGATCGACCTGCTGGGTTGCGGCGCGACCGCCAAGGGTGCGACCGTGACCTTCTCGGGCACCGCCGACCTCGACGACGCCAGCTATCTGCGCGTGGCCAACTCTGGCCAGGTGGGCGTGGGCGCGGCTTCGGGCGTGGCGATCGAGCTTGGCGATTCCGCCGGCACCAAGATCGCGCTGGGTTCGCCGTCCGGCGAATACGTCCTGGGCCTCGGTGACAACTCGCTGAAGTTCCAGGCTGCGTACGTCGCGACCCGCACGGCCCTGACGGTCGGCCCGGCCAACTCGGTCGCGCAGTTCACGGTTGCCTACAAGTAAGTAGCCCCCTTCGCCGGCGCCGAGCCCGGACCCCGCGTCCCCGGCCGGCGCCGGCATTTCCCTCTTTCCCGTTTTCTCGGCGGTGCCGCGATGCGCCGCCGTGCCGGGGTGCGTGCGTTGCGCATCTCGCTCGCGCCAAGGACTTTTTCTCATGTGCAGCAACAATCGCTTCCGCTGGGCTCTTGCCGTCCTGCTGATGCTGGGTCTCCAGTGGCCGGCCGGCGCGGGCGTGATGCTCGGCGGCACCCGCGTGATCCTCGGTGAAAAGGACCGCGAAGCTTCCATTCCGGTGAAGAACACCGGCACCACGCCCTACGTGGTCCAGGCCTGGATCGATGCCGGCGAAGGCAGGAACAAGACCCCGCTGCTCGTCACGCCGCCGCTGTCGCGGCTCGACCCCGGCATGGAAAACATCCTGCGCATCATGCGAGTGGGCGGCGAACTGCCGGCCGACCGCGAGTCGGTGTTCTGGCTCAACGTCAAGGAGATTCCCGAGAAGCCGAAGGAAGAAAACGTGCTGCAGATTGCGGTGCGCAGCCGCATCAAGCTGTTCTACCGGCCTGCGAAGCTCGCGGGCAAGCCCGAGGAATCGCGCGCCCAGCTCAAGTGGGCGGTCGGCGCCGGTGCGCAGGGGCAGGGCGCCGTGCTCAAGGTCGGCAACCCCACGGCCTATCACGTGACCTTCACCGCGCTGAACGTCAACGACGGCCAGCAGCTGATCAATGCCGACATGGTGCCGCCGTTCGGCGAAATGGCGTATCCGCTGAGCGCCGTGAAGACGCCGCAGGCGGTCCAGCTCAACTTCACCACGCTCAACGACTACGGCGGCGAGTCGCCCGAAGAGTTCGTCAAGGTGCCCGCAGGTGCCGAGCCGGTGGCCGTGCAGGCCGAGCCGGTCCCGCTGCCCGCGCGCAGTGCGAAGCCTTGAGACGCGAGGGATGAACCGCCATGCGTTGCTCACCCGCTTTCCACGCGCTGTTCCGGCTGACGATATGCGCCGCCTTGCTGGGCGCCGTGGGCCTGCCCGGCCATGCGCAGCAGCAGGTGGCCGGCTCCAGCTTCAATGAAGAGTTCCTCGGCATCGGCGGCGACCAGCCGCATGCGGACCTGTCGCTTTTCTCCTTCGGCAACCGCGTGCTGGCCGGCAGGTACATGGTCGACGTGTCGCTCAACGAACGCGGCGCCGGACAAACCGAAATCCGCTTCGTCGAGAAGGATGGGAGGAACGACGCCGTGCCCTGCCTCACGCGCCCCATGCTCGACGACTGGGGTGTCAACGTGGCGGTGTTCCCCGCGCTGGCGAACGTTGCGGAAGATGCCTGCGTCGACCTGGCTGCGACCATTCCCGATGCGGCGTTCACCTACGACGGCGGCAAGCAGCGCCTGTTCGTCAGCATTCCGCAGGCGGCGCTGAAGCGCTCGGCGCGCGGCGCGGTCGGTCCCGAGAAATGGGACAGGGGCATCACCGCCGGCATGTTCGACTACCAGCTGAATTTCGCGCGCTACAGCGGCAACCGCTACCGCAACGATGCCAACCCCTTTGCGGTGCCGCAGAACGTGTTCGACGGCAACCCCTTTGCCGATCGCAACAGGAACATCCTCCAGCGCAACACCCTGTTCGCGGGCCTGCGCGCCGGCTTCAACCACGGCGACTGGCGCTTGCGTCACTTCTCGACCTACAACCGGGGCATCGACGGCCGCAGCCGCTGGCAGGGCATCAGCACCTACGCGCAACGCGACCTCGCCTCCATCCACGGCCGGCTGCTGATCGGCGACGGCAACACGCCGGGCAACTTCTTCGACAGCCTGCCGTTTCGCGGTGTGCAGCTGTCGTCCGACGATGCGATGCTGCCCGACAGCCAGCAAGGCTATGCGCCCACCATCCGCGGCGTGGCGCAGACCAACGCACGCGTCACGGTGCGCCAGAACGGCTATGCCGTCTACAGCACCTTCGTGGCGCCGGGCCCGTTCGTCATCGACGACCTCTATCCGACCGCGTCGAGCGGCGACCTCGAGGTGACCATCGTCGAGGCCGACGGCCGGCAGACCCGGTACACCCAGGCCTTCTCGGCCGTGCCCACGCTGCTGCGCGAAGGTACCTGGCGCTATTCGGCCACCGCGGGCAAATACCGCAACGGCTATCACGGCGGCACACCGGGCATGCGGCGTTCCCTCTCGCAGCCGGCTTTCATGCAGGCGACGCTGGCGCGCGGCCTGGGCAACGAGGTCTCGCTCTACGGCGGCGCGCTGATGGCGAACATGTACCAGTCGCTGCTCGTGGGCGTGGGCAAGAACCTGCGCGATTTCGGGGCCGTGTCGGTCGACTTGTCGAGCGCGCGCACCACCGACCGCACCCGCGCCCAAGGCGTGAGGACATACGGCGGGCAGTCGCTGCGCTTCCTCTATTCGAAAGCCTTTCTCGATTCGGGCACCAATTTCCGCGTGGCCGGCTACCGCTATTCGACCAGCGGCTACCGCACCTTCCAGGAAGCGGTGCAGATGCAGGACCTGCGACCCTTCGAATCGTTCAACAGCCGCCGCAACGAGGTGCGCTTCGAACTCTCGCAGCAACTCGGCGACCAGGGCACGGTGTACGCGTCCGCACGCCAGCAGAGCTACTGGGGCACCGCTGCCAAGGACCGGCTGGTGCAGCTGGGCTACTCGGGCAACTACAAGCAGTTCGGCTACAGCGTGTTCTACAACCACACCACCAGCCTGAACCGGCCGGCTAGCCGCCAGATCATGTTCACGCTGACCGTTCCGCTCGGCGACACCCGCGCCAGCGCCCAGTACGCCGTGACCCGCGACGGCAGCAGCCGCGTCAACCAGCAGGCCAGCGTCTATGGCTCGGCCTTCGAAGACAGCCGCCTGACTTACAACGTGACGGCCGGCCATGCGAACCGGGGCGGTAGCGACAGCGGCAGCGCGGGTGCGAGCTACCTGTCGCCGGTCGGGCGTTTCGACGTCGGCCACTCGATGGGCCGCGGCTATGGCCAAAGCACCTTCGGCATGGCCGGTGGGGTGCTGTTCCATGGCGGCGGCGTCACGCTGTCGCAGCCGCTCGGCGAAACCGTGGCGCTGGTGCGGGCGCCAGGGGCGCAGGGCGTGGGCTTCGAGTCGCAGCCCGGCGTGGCAACCGACCGGGCCGGCAATGCCGTCGTTCCCAACCTGACGCCGTACCGCCTGAACCGCCTGGCCATCCGCACGGCCGATCTCGGCGACACGGTGGAAGTGAAGAACGCCGCGACCGAGGTGGTGCCCACGCGCGGCGCCGTGGTGCACGCGAAGTTCGAGACCTCGGTGGGCTTCCGCCTGCTGATGACGCTGACCGATCCGGGCGGCCGCATGCTGCCCCTGGGCTCGAAGGTCGAGAACGAGGCGGGCCAGGAAGTCGGCGTGGTCGGTCCCGAGGGGCAGGCCTTTGTCACGGGGGCGGGCAGCACCGGCCGCCTGACCGTGCGGTGGGGGGCTGGCAAGGCCGACCAGTGTGTCGTGTCCTACAGCCTTCCCGAAGAAGAGAACCCACCGCCGATCCGCGAGCTGAGCGGGCAATGCGATACCACCACAACCGCGCCCACGCCAAACGACAAACAACCAAAGGGAACGGAATGAGCCACAGCATTTCTTCTGGCCTCATGCGTATCGCCGTTGCAGCAGCGGCGGCGCTGCTCGGCGCGCAAGGCGCCTGGGCGGCGTGCACGCGCTACCCAGGTGCGACGGAGAAGTTCATCACCATGGACATGGGCAAAGTGATCATTTCCAATGATCTGCCTGTCGGAGCCGTGATTGCGAGGAAGGTGTTTCCTATTCCAACCAGGGGCACGTCGGAGTACATGTTCGACTGCACCCGGGGCGGCGGCACGCTCATCGGGGAGATGCTGCTGGGAGCACCGATGCCGAGCGATCCGACGACCTACTCGACGGCGGTGCCAGGTATCGGCATCCGCTTGTCGCGAGTGATCGACGCAACCTTGACCGTGAACTACCCGCACCGGCTTCCGCGTGGACCCTTCTACATCTACTTTCCGCTGGGAACGCAGTTCCAGGTCGAGCTGATAAAAACAGCGGCCGCTACAGGAAACGGGGCACTGGCCTCGGGGACCTATACCCGCTACTACGGTGACGGCGACGGTGTGTCGATGCTGACTACCGTGCTCTCCGGCAATGGCATCACCATCGCCGCGCCGTCATGCTCGGTGGACCTGGGCTCCCGGAACGTTTCGGTGCAGTTCGGGAGGGTGCCCCAGAGCAACTTCAAGGGCAGGGGCTCCACCACCGGCGACCGCAACTTCAACATCAAGCTCAGCTGCCAGGCCGGGCAGAACACGCAGAACACCGTCTACCTGCGGATGGATGCGACGCAGGACCCGTCGAACGAACAGGGCGTCCTGAAGATCACCCAGGGCGGCTCGGGCACCGCCACTGGCGTGGGCATCCAGGTGGTCGACAACCAGGGCGTGCCGGTGAAGTTCGGCGAAGACACGCTGGTCGGCCCGTCGAAGAATGGCGACTATGTGCTGCCGTACACCGCGCGCTACTACCAGACGGGCAACAAGGTGACGCCGGGGCGTGCGGACGGCACGGCCACCTTCACCCTCGACTACAAATAGCCTGCGCTCAGTTTTCGTCGGGGCGCATGGGAATGTCGCCCATCGCCTCGTCCTCGCGCAGGCCGCGCGCGGCCTTCAGCAGCTCGATCGACAGCCCTTCGCCGTGGCCGGCGAAACCCTTGGCGATGCCTTCGAGCACCGTCGACAGGCCGGTTTCGCCGTCGCTGCGCGCGTCCATGCTGATGTTCAGCACCCGGGCCGCCATCTGGCGGTAGGTGACGGCGCCCGCGCCCTCCAGCGCGGCCACGAGGTCGAGGTACAGCGCCAGGTTCAGGTCGAACACCAGCTTGGGCGTGATCTCGAAATCCTCGCTCTTGTTCTTGCTGTCCATGGGAATTGGCTCCTTTTTTTCCTTGGCCCCCACTCTAGCCAGAAAAAAGCGGGCAATCCGTCGGATACAGCCTGATTCAGCGTGCGCGGGTGCCCATGATTGCGGCCGAGATGATGAGCCAGGCCGCGAGCACGATGGTCCAGGTCAGCGGCCTGCCGGTGACGAGCAGCAGCAGCGCAGTCGAGCCCAGCGGCGTGATATAGCTCAGGATGCCGATCTGCCGCGCGTCGCCGCGCTTGAGCGCCATGTCCCACACGAAGAAGGCCGCGCCCAGCGGACCGAGGCCGCACAGCACGAGCAGCAGCCAGTCGCGGCCCGACAGCGTCACGGAAGGTTCGAGCACCGCATGGCAGGCCAGCGAGAGCAGGCCCGAGACCAGCCCGAACAGCCCGATCGCCGAGGTCGGGAAGGCCGCGACGCGCTTCGTCCACAGCGAGTAGCTGGCCCAGACGAAAGCCGAGGCCAGCGCCGGCAGGAAGCCCCAGTAGCCGGCGACGGCCGTGGCGCCAACCCTTGCGCCGAGGATCGCGGCAGCCGCGCCTGCGAAGCCCAGCAAGCCCGCCACCAGGTGCAGCGGCCGCAGCGAAACGCCCGGCAGCAGCACCGGCGCCAACACCACCATGAGCAGCGGCCACAGGTAGTTGACCAGGTTGGCCTCGACCGGCGGGGCGTAGCGCAGCGCGATGAACAGCAGGAAGTGATAGCCGAACAAGCCGTAGATGCCCAGCGCCAGCGTGCGCGGCGGCACCCTCCAGGCGCGGCGGTCGCGCAGCACGAGCGGCCAGCTCGGCACGCTGCCGATGATGAGCGCGAGGCCGGTGAGCAGGAACGGGGGCAGGTGGGACAAGGCCGTGCCGAGCGAGGCGAGTGTGGTCCAGAGCGCGATGGCGAGAAGGGCGTAGACGGTCGACGACATGGAGGCCGAGGCTACGCGATGAGGTCGTCGTGCAATGACGGTTCGTCGTCGCGTAACGACGGTTTGCTCTCCTGCTCCTTCCCCCTCTGGGGGAAGGTCGGGATGGGGCAGGCCTTGGAGCGGGTGCTGCGCCGTTTTCGACGCCGCCGTGCCCCCACCCCGGCCCTCCCCCAGCGGGGGGAGGGAGAAAGGCGGGGGATCAGCGACGCAATGCGGCGGTCAGAGCCGATGGCGAGCGATAGCCCGTTAGGCGCGCCGTTTCGGCCACGCTCATTCCGCCGAGCCGCAGCTCGCGTGCATGCGCCAGCCGCAGCGAGCGCAGCCAGTGCATCGCGCCCATGCCCTGTTCGTCGCGGCAGCGCTGCGCGAACTGGCTCGGGCTGAGGCAGGCGGCACCGGCCAGGTCGGTCACGCCCAGCGGCTCGTGCCAGCGGGCGCGGGCCCAGTCGGCGAGCACAGGCCAGTCGATGCGACGGCGGCGTGAATCCGCATGAGAGGGCGGCGCGGGGTTCCAGGCCTCCAGCAGCAGCGCGGGGCCGTTCTGCAGGGCCAGGGCCGAGGCCTGCGGCTGCCGCAGGCATTGCGCCAGGTAGCGCGCCAGCGTGTGCAGCTGCGGCGCACCGGGCGGTGCGCGCTCGGCGCAGCGGGCCCATGCCGCGTGTGTGGTGTCGAGCACCAGGCACACGCTGCCTTGCTTGCGCGCGCTGAAGTCGTGCCGGTCGCCGGGTGCGACCACCTGCGCCTCGCCCACGCCGATGCCGGCACCGCGGCCTTCCACTTCGATCTCCAGCACGCCGTCGAGGCCGATCAGCACCTGGAAATGATCGTGCGCGTGGCTGCCGTGCGAGTCGCCGTAGTTGCGCAGCGAGAGTGCGTGGCTCGTCGGCGGGGAAGAGGCAGGGACGTGCATGTTCTTGCGTATTCTCCGTGCAGCCTCTTCGACGCGCCAGCTGACGGCCTTCAGGCTCCTGAAGGCGTGCGCGGCGCCATCAACCGAGCCGCAGCAGCACCGCCGACGCCGCGCACACGATCAGAAACGGAATGCTGATGCGGTGGAACTCGCGCAGCCCGTGCGGCACCTTGGCCAGCCGCAGCGCGATCAGGTTGGCCAGCGAGCCCAGCACGCAGCCGAAGCCGCCCACGCTCACGCCGGCCGCGAGCGCGGGCAGGTCGTGCACGTAGCGGTCCAGCAGGATGGTTGCCGGCACGTTGCTGATGAATTGCGAGGTGACGATGGCCGCGAAGTACGCGCGCCAGCCTTCGGCAATCGGCCACCGTCCCACGGTCGCGGCCACGGCCGGCAGCTCGGCGAGCTGGCGCAGGTCGACGAACATCAGTGCGATGATCGCCAGCAGCGCCCAGTCGACATCGCGCAGCACGCGGCGCTGGAACAGCAGGTAGGCGCCGAACACCACCGCCAGGCCCGCCAGCAGCCAGTGCCGGTCGAGTGCGACGACGAAGCCCACGAACAGCACGCCCGACAACGCCAGCAGGCGCGGTCGCACCGCGGCAGGCTCGGCGGCGGGCTTGAGCGCGATCGGCGTTCGCGGCGCCAGCAGCCACACGGCCACGACCAGCCAGAGCAGCATGACGAGCACCGTGGGCGCCATCATGGCCATGAAGCCGCCGAAGCTCTCGCCGGTGCGGTGCCACAGGTACAGGTTCTGCGGATTGCCGATGGGCGTGAGGGCAGAGCCCGCGTTCACCGCCAGCGCTTCCAGCACCACCAGCCGCGCCAGCGGCAGGTGCGCCTGCGTGGCCAGCACGCGCGTGAGCGGCACCAGCAGGAACAGGCTCACGTCGTTGGTGACGAGCGCTGACAGCACGGCGGCGGTGGCGCTGAGCAGCAGCGCGAGCTGGCGCAGGTTGGTGGTGCGTGCGAGCAGGCGCTGCGCGGCCGATTGCAGCATGCCGCTCCTCTCCACCCCCTGCGTGATCGCGAGCAGCCCGGCCAGGGCTCCCACGGTCTGCCAGTCGACCAGCTGGAGCCAGTCCATCGGTGCGCGCGGCCGCAAGAAGGCGAACGCCACAGCCACCACCAGCAGCACCCAGAGCAGGCCATTGCCGCCGCTTTCGTGCGGCAACGGGGCGTTGTCGTCGGGGGCGGCAGGAGGCAGGACGGGCGCAGTATCTTTGGTCATGGGGCGGTGGTGGTCAGGGCGGAGGCGGCCGGCGCGCTCGCGGGAGAAGAACGAGGCCGGTGGCGAGTTTCGGGCATTGCCAGGGCAAACAGCGTCAAGGCCCCGGCCGCAATGCCCGCGAGCATGACAAATGCCGTGCCGTAGCCGGCCAGGTGCGCGACCGTGCCCGCGACCAGGTTGCTGAGCGCAGCGCCCAGCCCCACGCAGGCCCCACCGAGGCCGAGCGCGAAGTTGAAGTGGCCGCTGCCGCGCGTCAGGTCGCCGATCATCAGTGTGAACATGGCGCCGAAGACGGCCGCGCCGATGCCGTCGAGCACCTGCAGCGCCAGCAGCGCGGCAGGGCTGTCGGCCAGCAGGTAGAGCAGCCCGCGCACCGGCAGCACCGCGAAGCCGACCAGGAAGATCGGCTTGCGCGCGAGCCGAGGCGCCCAGCGACCGACCGCGAGGCCGATCGGGATGGTCACCAGCTGCGTGACGATCACCCCGCCCGAGAGCCACAGCGTGGCTGAACTGCCGGACTGCGTGCCGACCTTCTGCGCCACCAGCGTGAGCATCGCGGCATTGGCCAGGTGGAACAGGAAGGCGCAGGCGAGCAGCACGAAGAGGCGGTGGTCGTGCCAGCGTGCCGTGGAGGGCGCACCGCCGGCGTGCGCATCGGCGCCGCGCGCAAGGCGCAGGTCGATGTCCCGGTGGCGGATCGCGAGCGCCGCCGCGATGGTCGGCAGCGCCATCGCCACCGCATAGAAGAACATCGCATGCGGCCCGAAGGCATGGCCCACCCAGCCGGTGCCCAGTGCCCACAGCACCGTGCCGGCCGCCGTGATCGCGACGTTGCGGCCGATGCGGGCATCCAGCCCCGCACGGCCCACCATGCCCAGGCTGATGGCGGCGATGGCGGGCGCAACCAGCGTGCCGGCCGCGCCGATCAGCGACTGTCCCGCGAGGATGACGCCGTATCCCGGCCAGTTCGCCATGACCACGAGGCAGCTCGCGATGAGCGCGATGGCCCCGGCGATCCAGCGCGGCTTGTGCCGCGCGCTGTCGATCAGCGCGCCGGCCGGCGCCTGCATCGCCAGCCCGA
This sequence comes from Variovorax sp. 10L421, assembly GCF_056395365.1. Classification (NCBI taxonomy): domain Bacteria; kingdom Pseudomonadati; phylum Pseudomonadota; class Betaproteobacteria; order Burkholderiales; family Comamonadaceae; genus Variovorax; species Variovorax sp. 10L421. Next base: position 187,949 of record NZ_JBFTJJ010000005.1, on the reverse strand, counting down.
CCAGCGCCGAGACGAACATCACGGTGCCGATGCGCTGTGGATCCCAGGCCAGCGTGCCGGCCATGAAGACGATCAGGAACGGACCGACGCCGCCCTGGATGTCGGGCGCGAAGAAGGCGAGTGCGTCGAGTGCGCGCAGGCTGCGGCGGGAGGGGGCGGCGGTGGTCATGGCGGGCCGGTGCGGGGATCAGGAAGCGGGCGCTGGCGGGGGCGGCATCATCATCGGCGCGGCGGGCGGCATGGGACCGGCGCCGCGCGGACCCCAGGGGACACCGGCCCCGCCGAACACTTCGCGCACCGTGTCGGCGGTCGGGCCGAGGCTCGTCGCTTCGAGGGCGGTGCCTTGTGCGCCGCGCGTGCCCCAGCCGCGCGCATGCAACTGCGCGCCGGGCTGCAGCTGGGCGCCGTACATCGCGCCGATGTGCGGCGGGAAGCGCACGATGGTCTTGTCGGCGAGCACCACGCCGTGCACGTCGCCGCGGTCGGTGTACAGCAGGCGCTCGATGCGGCCCCCCGCCGACATGGCCACGAGCGTGCCCGGGTCGCGCAGCGGCGGCGGGGCCATGCCCGGCATCGGCGGCTGGTCGGCCACGCTGCGGCCGTTGGCGCCGATGGTCTGTGCGCGCACCACCGGCACGCTGGGGGCGCGCCAGCCGCTGACCTGCGCCGTGTCGCCGGGCCTGAGCATCTGCATCATGGCGGCCGAGAGGTGCGGTGGAAAGGCGACCTGCGTGCCATCGGAAAGCAAGAGGCCATCGGCCTCGCCGTTCGGGTTGATCAGCCATTGCTGCACGCGGCCGGTGGCAACCATCCCGGCCTGGAATGCGATGGCGCCGTGCGGCGGGGGCATGGGTCCGTGCGGCGGCGCGGGTGGCAGCTGGGCGAAGGCGGCGCTGCCGGCCAGCAGGCAGGCGGCGGTGAGGGCGAGGCGGGAGGTCATGAGCGGTTCCTTGTGGAATGGAGACCCCAAGGACATCTCACACAACGTGCCAGCGCATGAACCCTTTGAAATCAACGACTTGCGCGCACCGTGCGGGCGGCGGCCGCATGATCCGGGGACACCATGCGTCCGCTTTCCGGACGCTTCGTCTCAGTCGATCCCGTACTGCGTCAGCTTGCGATAGAGCAATTGACGGTGAATGCCCAGGCGGCGTGCGGCCTCGGCACGGTTGCCCTGCGTTTGGGCCAGCGCGTGGGCGATCAGCAGGCGCTCGAGCTTTTCGACGGCGGCGGGCAGTTCGCCTTCGAGCCACTCGGCCGGCACCGTGCCGGGCGCTTCGCCGCGTGGCGCGGCCCCGGGGCCGATGGCCAAGTCCGCCGCGCCGATCACGCGGTGCCGTACCAGCGCATGGCAGCGCTCCATCACGTTGCGCAGTTCGCGCACGTTGCCGGGCCATGGGTGGCTCAGCAGCCGTTGCGCGGCCTCGGCCGACAGCGCCTTCGGCGCATCGGATGCGGCCGCGCGGCGCAGGAAGTGCTCGGCCAGCGGGATGATGTCGGCCAGCCGCTCGCGCAGCGGCGGCATGCGGATCGACAGCACGTCGAGCCGGTACAGCAAGTCTTCGCGAAAACGGCCCTCGCGCACGGCGGCGGCCAGGTCGCGGTGCGTCGCGGCGATCACGCGCACGTCGACCTTCACCGTCCGGTGGCTGCCCAGCGGCGTAACCTCGCCCTCCTGCAACGCACGCAGGATCTTGGCCTGCACGTCCAGTGCCATGTCGCCGATCTCGTCGAGCAGCAGCACGCCGCCATCGGCCGCGCGAAAGCAGCCGGGGCGTTCGCCGCTCGCGCCGGTGAAGGCGCCGCGCACGTGGCCGAAGAGTTCGCTTTCGAGCAGCTCCTTCGGAATCGCCGAGCAGTTGACGGCTACGAAGGGCCGGTCGGCTCGGGCCGAATGGCGGTGCAGCGCGCGCGCCACCATTTCCTTGCCGGTGCCGGTTTCGCCGAGGACCAGCACCGGCATCGCGCTGGCGGCGGCCAGGCCGATGCGCTTGTGCACCTCGCGCATCGCGTGGCTCGGGCCGATCAGGTTGCTGCCGTCGCCGTCCTGCGGCACACCGGAGGGCGACGCTGCCGCGGGCTGCTGCAGCGCGCGTTCCAGCACCTCGCGCACCGCCTCGCGGCTGATCGGCTTGGCCAGGTGATCGAAGGCGCCCAGGCGCATCGCCTCGATGGTGTTGCCCGCGCTCGCGAACGCCGTGAGCACGATCACCGGCGGCAGGCGCACGAGCCTGGCCTGCATGGCTGCGAGCGTCTGCAGGCCATCCATGCCGGCCATGCGGTGGTCGAGGAACACGGCGTCGAAGCGCTCGCGCGACGACGACAGCGTTTCCAGCGCCTCGGCGCCGCTGGCCGTCGCCACCACGCAGTGGCCGAGGCCCTGCAGCGTTTCGGCGAGCGTGTCGCGGAAGGCGTTGTCGTCGTCGACGATCAGGAGGTGCGCCACGGAAGCTCCAGTTCGAAGCGGGTGCCCGGTTGCATGGGAACATGATGCAGCTCGCCGCCGTGCGCCAGCGCCACTTCGCGTGCCAGCGCCAGGCCCAGCCCGGTGCCGTCGGCGCGGCCGGTGGCAAAGGGCTCGAAGAGGCTGGCCTGCAGCGGTTCGGGTACGCCCGGGCCGTCGTCGTCCACGCGGATGAGCAGCATGCGCGCATCGGGCTGCACGACGGCCAGCACCACGTGGCCGCCGCGCGGCGCATGGCGCACGGCGTTGTCGAGCAGGTTGTCGACGGCGCGCGCAAGGTGTACCGGGTCGAACACGGCGCTGGCGGGCAAGTCGTGATGCAGCGAGATCTGCACGCCGCCTGCCGCTGCCTTCGGCGCGACGGCGGCCACGCGCTCTTCGAGCCAGCGATGAAGCGCCACCTCGGCCGGTGCGAGGGCTACCGGCTGCACCAGCGCGAGCAGGCTTTGCACGAGGCCGTCGAGCCGGTCGATCTGCCCGACGATGACCTGCAGCGCCTGGCCCTGCCGCTCGGGCGCGGCGGCCAGCGCGTTCTCGGCCTTCAGCCGCATCGTGGCGATCGGGTTGCGGATCTCGTGGGCGATGCCGCCGGTCATGCGGCCGAGCGCCGCCAGGCGCTGGTCGCGGCTGTGCTGCTGAGCGGCCGCCCGCACGTTCATGCGCGCCTCCTCGAAGCGCAGGCGGTAGCGGTTGAAGCCGTCGACGATGCGGTCGAGTTCGTGCACGCCGGTGCGCGGCAGCTCGGGCATGGCATCGCCGTCCGCATCGGCCTGCGCGAGCCGGGTTTCGAGGCGCTGCACATGGCGCAGTCCGCGTCGAAGGATGAAGCCAAGCCAAAGGCCCGATGCCAGCACCAGCGCCAGCAGGACGCCCAGGCCGGTGCGCAGGCTGTCCTGCGCGGCCAGCGCGCCGCTGCTGGTGCGAGTCATGGTCCACGCCGCCAGGTCGTTGCCCGGCGCGGCCAGCGGGCAGGCCGAGACGATCAGCGCCTCACGGCTGCCGCGCACCACATCGGTCTGCGGCTGCCGGGTGCGCGTCGCGAGCTGTGCCATCTCGGCGATCAGCGGCTGCTCGGCCGCGGGCACGTCGCGCTTGACGCCGCTGCCTTCGTAGGTGGGGTAGGCATAGGCCAACTGGCCGCCGGCGGCCTGCCACACGCCGCCCTCGACATGGGGCGCCTCGATCAGCACCAGCTGCAGCAGTACCTGCAGCAGATCGACCTGCGGCTGCGCCGAGGAAGGTGCGGCCGCCGACCTGGCATAGCGCGCCGCGATCGCGCGGCACGACTGCTCGGTCGCAGCGCGCCCCGCAGCCACCTGCGCGCCGGCACTGCTGCGGTAGAGCGTGAGCATCACCACGGCCAGTGCGGCGCACATGCCGAACAGAAGCATCCAGAAAAAGACCAGCTGACCGCGAAGGGATTTCATCCACCGCGTTCACGCAGTTCGCGCTTGAGCACCTTGCCGATGGCGCTGCGCGGCAGCTCCTCGATGAAGGAGAGACGTGCCAGGCGCTGCGTCTTGCCGAGCTGGGCGTTGGTCCATTGCAGCAGCGCGTCCTCGGTTGTGCTGTCGCCCTCGCGGCGCACCACGAAGGCCACCGGCGTTTCGCCCCATTGCTCCGACGGCACTCCGATTACCGCCACGTCGGCCACCGCCGCATGGCCGCGCAGCACGGCCTCGAGGTCGCTCGGGTAGATGTTGAAGCCGCCGCTGATGATCATGTCCTTCTTGCGGTCGAACAACGTGAGGAAGCCGTCGGCGTCGAAGCGCCCTATGTCGCCGGTGCGGATGAAGCGCTTGCCGGTGGCGTCGAACCATTCGGCCTCGCGCGTCTTCTCGGGCTGGCGGTGGTAGCCGGTCATCATGCCGCCCGAGTGGCCCACCACCTCGCCGGCCACCTCGGTGTTGCCGCGCGGCAGTTCGTTGCCTTCCTCGTCGATCAGGCGGATGTCGCTGCCCTCGGCGGGCTGGCCTACCGTGTGCAGCTTGGTCGGGTGCAGGTGCGCCTCCAGGATGCAGGTGCCGCCGCCCTCGGTCATCCCGTAGAACTCGATCAGCCCGCCGGGCCAGCGCTTGAGCACGTCGGCCTTGAGTGCGGCGTTGAAGGGCGCGCTGGTGCTGAACTTGAACCGGAACGACGACAGGTCGTGTGCGTCGAAGCGCGGATGCGCCATCAACCGCTGGTACTGCACCGGCACGAGCATGGTGTGCGTCACGCGGCGTTGCTCGGCCAGCTGCAGGTAGCCGAGCGCGTCGAACTTGGGCATCAGCACCACGCAGCCGCCGAAGGCGATGGTGGGGAAGAACACCACCAGCGTGGTGTTGGAGTACAGCGGCGTTGACAGCAGCGTGACGGTGTCGGGACCGTATTCGTATTTGGCGCCGCGCTGTACGTGGGCCCAGCGCATGCCGTGGCCCTGCACGATGCCCTTGGGCTCGCCCGTGGTGCCCGACGAATAGATGATGTTGAAGGGCCACGAAGGCTGCGTCTCCACGGCCTTGGGCTGCACACCTGCCGGCGCGAGCCAGCCTTCGAAGTCGCGGCCCACGTTCGAGCCGTCGAGCGCAATGCGTGCAATGCCGCCTTCCTTCGCGGGGCCGATCACCTCGGCGGCCGAGGCGTCGCTGAACAGGATGCGCGCATCGGCGTCCTCGATCATCCGGGCCAGGCTGGCGGGCGTGGAGCCGGGCGCCAGCGGGGCCACCGCGACGCCCGCGCGCAGCGCGCCCAGGAACACCGCCGCGTAGTTCACCGACGACGAGGCGCAGATGGCGATGGCATCGCCGGGCTGGAGCCCGTCGCGCTGCAGGCTGGCCGCGACGCGGTCCATGAGCGCGTCGAGTGCGTGGTAGTCCAGCGTGCGCCCGGCATCGGCCAGCGCGGCGTGGTCGGGCGTGTGTTGCGCATGGAGGTGGACCAGATCGGCAATGGCGCCGAAATTGCGTTCCATTTCGGCTTGAACGGCAGGGTGCGTTTGCAAGGTCATTCCTTCTTCTTGAGCAACCGGCAGGATAGCGAAATGCTGCCGCTTTCGGCCAGCTCCTTGGCGACCGCGCGGCTGTCGGAGGGCATACCGTCAGGCCGCGCTCAGGATGGGCGGGCAACGATCCCGCATCATCTTTTTTCAACAGACAGGGAGTCTCTCTTGCACATCATCTGGACCATCTTGATCGGCTTCATCGCGGGGCTGATCGCCCGCGCCATCCTTCCGGGCAACAACTCCATGGGGTTCATCCTCACCGTGGTCCTGGGCATTGCCGGGTCGCTGGTGGCGACCTATGCAGGACAGGCCCTGGGGCTGTACGCTGCGGGCGCGGGCGCCGGCTTCATCGCCTCGGTGATCGGCGCGGCCCTGCTGCTCGGGGTCTGGCATCTCGTGGCCCGGTAACAAGGAGATCTCCATGGGTTTACTCGACATCCTCCAGCAGGCCATCGGCGGCAACGGCAGCCCCGAGGCCCACCTCGACAAGGTCACGCAGCAGGCATCGACCGACGAAGTCGGTGCGGGGCTCGCCGCGGCCATGCGATCCGACCAGACGCCGCCTTTCGGCGACATGGTGGGCAAGCTGTTCGGCCAGTCGTCGCCGCAGCAGCAGGCCGGCGTGCTCAACCAGATCCTGGCCACGCTGGGCCCGGCAGCGGCCTCGGCGCTGGCCGGCGGCGTGCTCGGCCGCATGCTGCAGCCGGGGCAGACGCAGGTCACGCCCGACCAGGCCTCGCAGCTGTCGCCTGCGCAGGTGACCGAGATTGCCGCGCATGCCGAGCAGCAGCACGCGGGCGTGATCGACGAGGTGAGCCGGTTCTATGCGCAGCACTCGGGGCTGATCAAGACACTGGGCGGCGCGGCGATTGCCATCGCGCTGGCGAAGATGAAGGAGAACGCCACGCGCGGTTGAGGCTGCGCGGCCCCGTCAGCGGGACGACGCAGTGGTGTCGGGCTGCGCCGTGTCGCCGCCGCGTTCGTACGCATCACGCGCCAGGCTGCGCCGGTTCCATAAATGCATGGATGCCGCACGCTGCGGCGTCAGCTGCGTCGGGAAATGCACGAAGTGGCTGTCGGCGGTCGCGTAGATCGCGGGCGCGTCCAGCGACAGCGTGTCCACCACCTGGGCTTCGGTGACGAGGCCGTGGGCATTGAAGACATTCGCGAAGTAGGTCTGGTCGCCGCCGTTGGCGTGCACCGACGAGCGGTCGGGCGCGGCCTCGATCTGCCGGCAGACGTCTTCCACCAGCGCGTGCATCGCGGGCGTGTTGCGCACGCCGACCACGCTGGAGTTCATGTTCCAGGCCGTGTGGTCGTTGCCCACCAGCGCCTGCCGGCCGTCGACCAGCGGCTCCATGCGCAGCGACTGGTTCATGGCCAGGATGTCCGCATCGATCCACAGCAGGAACTCGTGCTCCGCGAGGTGGCGCCGCATGACGTGCGGCTTGGCCCACGAGCCTGTCAGGCCGTTGGCAAAGCCGGGCACCTTGCGGTAGAGGTGGTAGCCGTAGCCATGGCGCAGGCAGTAGCGCGCGAGGCTTTCTTCGTGGATGCGGCCGTAGCTGGCGATGTGGTGCGTGTAGATGCTGACGAAGGCGATGCGCGCGCCGGGGTTCAGGTGCAGGTCGTCCTCGGGTGGGGGCGTGGTCCCGGCGAGTAAGAGGAAGGGCGGGCGTTCGTCGGCGGCCAGGGCCGCGGCGTCCTCCACGAGGTTCTGCACGCCGCGGAAGTCGTAGTCCAGCGCCGGCGTCCACTGGTTTCCGGCGCCTGCGCGGCGCCAGGTGGGCGCGTCGCTGGCCACCAGCGGGCGCACACCCTGGATCGATTCGTAGTAGCTGCCCGCGGGCCAGTTGGCCTGCACATTGGCGTGGATGCCGTTGAGCAGGGGAAGGGCGCAGGGGCGGGGCGGGAAGACACGGGCGACCAGCGCGTTCTCGGGCTGCTCGTTGTCCTCCAGGATGCGCACTGCCCAATGGGAGACATGGTCGACCAACTGGCGCACCTGCTCGCGCACCGCGGCCGTGTTGCGCAGCAGCAGCATGCTGGTGTTGCAGAGCGCGTCGTCGTCGGGTTGCGCGCAGACCAGCGCGTCGATGCCGTCGAACACCTCTTCCAGCGGTCGGGGCCAGTAGACGACAGCGAACTGGTCGAGTACCAGCAGCAGGCTGCCCTCGTCGGCCTGCGCCAGGTGCTGGTAGATCGCGTGGTAGCGGAAGAAGACCGGCTGGCGCGGACCCCACACATGGGTGCTGTCGGCGATGCGGTGCGCGTAGCCGTACCGGCGCGCATAGGCTGCGTGGTTCTCGACCAGGCCCTCGACGGGGCGTGTGGCCAGCGTGGTCAGGATGGTGGCCATCTGATCCGTTCTCCCTTTCGATGTGGTCCCGCGGCGTTGGCCGCCGCTATGCGCCGGAAGCTTGCCGTACGACGCCGATGATGTACTCGATTTCCTCGTCGCCAAGCATCGGATAGAGCGGCAATGCGAGCGAACAGCCGGCCAGTTTTTCGCTGTGCGGCAGGGCGCGGGTGCCATGCCAGGGCCGCAGCGCCTCGTGCCGGTGCAGCGGCTGCTCGTAGTAGACCCGGGTGGCGATCCCTGATGCGGCCAGCCGCCCCGCGAAGGCCGCGCGTTCGCGGGGGCCGGGCAGGGTGATGACGAAATAGTTCCACGCGTGGCCCGCCGAGCCTCGCGGCAAACCGATCGGACAGTCCGCCCAGGCCGCCATGTAGCGCGCTGCGATGGCGCGCCGTCGCGCGATGTTGTCCGGAAAGTCATCCAGCGCGGCATTGAGCAGGCAGGCCTGCAATTCGTCCATGCGGCTGTTGTGTCCGAGGCAGTGGTGCCGGCCGTCGGCGTAGCCGTGGTTGCGCAGCAGCCGCGCCTTGCGGGCATGCTGCGGATCCTTGAAGGCCAGCGCACCGGCGTCGCCGGCGGCGCCGAGGGTCTTGGTCGGATAGAAGCTCATCGCCGCGGCGTCGCCCCAGGTGCCGGCGGCATGGGCGCCCAGGCATTGCGCTACGTCCTCGACCAGCCACAGCTTCTCGTCGCGGCAGTAGGCGGCCAGTTCGGGCAGGCCGCTCGGGTCGCCGAAGAGGCCGACCGCGAGGATTGCGCGGGTGCGCGGCGTGCGGGCGTCGCGGAAATGCGCGAGCGTCGGCAGGAAGTCGTCCGGCGCGCTGTCGACGAAGACCGGCCGCGCGCCCGCAGCGAGCACCGCTTCCGCGCAGGCGACGAAGGTGTAGCTCGGCAGCAGGACTTCGTCCAGCGCGTCCCCTCCGCCCGCGCTTCCGATGCCGAGGCTCTTGAAGGCCAGCAGAAGCGCTTCGGAGCCCGATCCCACGGCCACGGTCTCGCGGCCTTGCAGCAGGCCGGACAGCCGTGCCTCGAAAGCCTCGGCCTGCGGACCGAGGATGTACACGCCGCTGCGCAGCACTGCGGCGAGGGACTGGGCCAGGTGCGCCGCTCTCGGTTCGGTGGATGCGGCCGACCGGAACAGCGGGATCTTCATGCGTGCAGTACCTGGCAAGCCCGGGTCACGGCCGCCAGGCCATCGGCACCCGACGCGACGCGGCTGGCCTGGCCCAGGATGGCGCGCCTGAAGCCGTGGTACTGACGTGCCAGGGCGTCGTCGCTGGTCGTCGTCGTCGAACGCGCGCCGCTGCGCAGGTCCAGCAACTGCTCCCGGTGGCCGTCGCACACCTGCAATCGAGCGATCGCCGGCGTGCTGGCGTAGCCGCTCTCGAATTCGGCGACCAACGTGCCCAGCCGCACGCGCGCACGCACGCTGTGCACGTCGATGTGCCGTGCGAGCACTTCCATTGGCGCTTCCGCGGGAATCGCGCACAGCCAGGCGAACAGGTCGAGGTCGTGCACCATCAGGTCCAGCACGCTGTCCCTGGCCATGGCAACGCGCGTCGAATAGCGGCGAAACCGCATGAACGGACGCTGGTCCTGGCGGTGGCTTGCCGCGGCATTGCGCAGCCGGGCGAGGAGCACGGTGCCGAACACGGGGTTGAAGCGCTCGATGTGGCCGGTGCTCAGCGTCACGCCGCATTGCCGCGCCGTGCGGACCATCAGGGCACCGTCGTGCCGGTCGATGCAAAGCGGCTTTTCGACCAGCACGTGGCAGCCGCGCCGCATCAACGACAGGGCAAGCTCGGCGTGCGCGTCGTCGCTGGTGGCAACGGTGGCCGACGCGATACCCGGCGGCAGGTCGTCAAGGCTGGACAGCAATGGCAGCGCCGCGAGTTCTGCGCCGGCGCGGGCCGACGACGAGCAATCCACGAGGGCACGCAGCTGGAAGCCGCGCAGGGCGAGGAGTTTTCGGGCGTGGATGCTGCCGAAGCGGCCAAGGCCCACGATCGCATGGGCCAGTGCGGCGTCGACCGGGCTCGCGGCTGCCGTATCGGCGGCGATGGCGGTCGTGCTGTCGTCGCTGGCTGGCGTCGTGAAGGTCATCGAGGCATCGATGGATGTGTCATCGCGTCGCGTCGCGCAGCCGATCCGCCACGGCCTGCAGATGCGCGCCGCGGATGACGTGCTTGTAGACGCCGGCCGCGACGCGTTCCTCCCCGAAGATTTCGAAGGCGGGTTTGGTGGCGGGCGCCTCCGCCAGTTCATAGCGCGTGGGCTGCGCGGCGAAGAGGCATTCCCGGCCGTAAGCCTGGGCGCCGAACTCGGCGATGAAGCCCGCCAGCTCGCGTTCCAGCTGGCCGCCGAAGCTGTGCGCGTAACCGTGCATGTCGTCGAGCTTGGCCTGCAACTCGGGGCCGTCGAGCTCGACCATGACATGGCGCTCGGAAGCCAGCCGTGCCGGTGGACTCGGATGGCCCACGGTGGGATAGCCGAGCGATACGACCGTGCGGCCGCGCGCCACGGCGTGCGCGGCGACCTGGTTGGCCAGCAGGCGGCACAGGTCGTGCGAAGGGTTGTAGTCCTCGGCTTCATCGGCAACGATGCAGTCGATGCCTTGCTCCACGACGTGCGTCGTCAAGGCGTGGACCCACTGCGTGAACAGGCGCGTGTCGCCTTCGAGCAGCGCCCGATAGATGTCGGCATCGGCAACCGGCTGCACCACATCCGCAATCCAGCGGGCCCCCGCGCGTGCGAGGTTGTCGATCGTCGGTTCGAGCCGCGGCACGCCGCTCGAACCGGCGCCGTTGGTCAGCACCACGAAGTCCGGCCGCTCGTTGCGCAGCCACTTCCACAGCAGCAGTTCGTGCCCCGAATGGGCGGCGATCACCAGCGCCTTCATGCGCGCGGACCGCCGGGCCGGACGAGGGTTGATACCCGCCGCAGCGGTCCGGTCACACGCCACGAACGGCTGGCGTAGACCTCGCGCAGCTGTGCCTGGAGCAGGGCGAGTTCGGTGCGCGCCTGCCGGGTCTGCTGCTCGGCTTCGGCCAGCCGTGCGTTGCAATCGGCGTTCGATTGCGACGCCTGCGCCGCCTGTACGGCCTGCGCGGCGGTCTGCATGGCGAGCTGCGCTGCGGCCTGCATGGCGGCGAGCTCCGTCCGCCGGCGTGCCTCTTCGGCCTGGCGTTGCAGCTCTGCCTGCAGCGCGTCGATTCGAGCCTGATGCATGCGTTGATGGTCGTTGAAGGATTGCTGGATCCACCCGATGTGCTGCTGCAAGGACGCAACAGCCAGATGCGCCGCCGACGGGTTGCCGCGCCGGATCCAGTCCTCCATATAGCGGGCCACCTCATTCGCGCGCTGGCTTGCGGGCACCTCGATCACGGGGTGCTGCAGGGCCATGCGCTGCGCGCAGCGCTCAAGCGCGCCGAGCGTTGCGTCGAGGCCGCCATGCGCACGCATCCATTCGCCGGCCTTGCCCGCATCCTCGGCGTCGTATCGATCGAGTTCGGCGCCCACGTTCTCCCGCGTGATCGGCCGGATCAGCAGCGCCCGGCCGAAATTCCAGCGCCGCGCGTGGGCCACGGTGGCCGCCGTCACCATCTCGCCCATGCCCGAACTCGGATCGAGCACCACCACCGCGTTGCCGGTGCACAGCGCCTCGGTGGCGCAGCGCCCCTTGCCGAAGACGATGTCGTAGCGGCCGAGTGCCTCGGCCGGGTCGGGCAGGTGGTTGCCGGTGCCGCTGCCGATCACGTCCAGCGACAGTCCGCGCTGCACGCAGGCGGCGCGGATTTCCTCGAGCTGCGCGTCGTGCGAGGCGTAGTTGCTGAAGACCAGCGCCGTCCGGGGCCGGGCCGGCAGCCCGCCGCGCCGCGGAAAGCGCGAAAGATCGATCCCGTTCTGGATCAGCTCGATGCGTTCGCGCGCGATGCCGAACTCGTGCACCAGGCGCTCGGCGCAGTTCTCGTCGACGGCCACATGGCATACGACCTGCGTGAACTGCGCCGGGCGTCCGTGTTCGGCGCTTCGGTCGTGGCATATCGTGAGGACCGGCACGTCGTGGAAATGCAGCAGCGCGCGAACCGTCTCGTGGTGCGTGTTGCCGATGATCACGTCCGGCCGCGCCGCAATGTCGCTCAGTTCGGTGACGCAGGCAATCGAGGCAAAGCGCAGTTCGTCGGCCATGTCCCCGAAGGCCGTTGCAAAGATCGTGACGGCGTGGCCGCGGCGGCGCAGCCACAGCGCCAGGTCGCGGGTGAACATTTCCGCCCCCGTGCGATGCACGAGATAGCACATCGCCAGCAGGATGTGCAGGGGCCTGCCTGACTGCGGCGCGTCCGCCGCTGGGACGGTCGCCGCGGCGTTCAATCGAGCGAGGGCGCGCCGGCCAGAACGTGTCCTGCCTGCTGGTCGGCGTGGTAGCTGGAGCGCACCATCGCGCCCACCGCCGCGTGGCTGAAGCCCATCTTGTAGGCCTCTTCCTCGAACATCTTGAAGGTGTCCGGGTGCACGTAGCGGCGCACCGGCAGGTGCGAGCCCGACGGCGACAGGTACTGGCCGATGGTCAGCATGTCGATGCCGTGCGCGCGCATGTCGCGCATGACTTGCAGGATCTCCTCGTCGGTCTCGCCGAGGCCCACCATGATGCCGCTCTTGGTCGGCACGTCGGGGTGCAGCGCCTTGAACTTCTTCAGCAGGTTCAGGCTGAACTGGTAGTCGCTGCCGGGGCGCGCTTCCTTGTACAGGCGCGGCGCGGTCTCGAGGTTGTGGTTCATCACGTCGGGCGGCGCGGCCTTGAGGATTTCAAGGGCGCGGTCGTCGCGGCCGCGGAAGTCGGGCACGAGGATCTCGATCTGCGTCGTCGGCGAGAGCTCGCGGATGTTGCGGATGCAGTCGACGAAGTGCTGGCTGCCGCCGTCGCGCAGGTCGTCGCGGTCGACGCTGGTGATCACCACGTACTTCAGGCGCAGCTTGGCGATGGTCTTGGCCAGGTTGAGCGGCTCGTCCTTGTCGAGCGGGTCGGGGCGGCCATGGCCCACGTCGCAGAACGGGCAGCGGCGCGTGCACTTGTCGCCCATGATCATGAAGGTGGCCGTGCCATTGCCGAAGCATTCGCCGATGTTCGGGCACGAGGCCTCTTCGCAGACCGTGTGCAGGTTGCTCTCGCGCAGGATCTGCTTGATCTCGTAGAAGCGCGTGGTCGGGCTGCCGGCCTTGACGCGGATCCACTCGGGCTTCTTGAGCACCTCGCCCTGCTGCACCACCTTGACGGGGATGCGCGAGAGCTTGGCCGCGGCCTTCTGCTTGGCCAGCGGGTTGTAGTTTTCGGCGCTTTGGGCGTCGCGGACGACTTCTGTGGTGCTCATTGGTGTGTCAAGGCGCGAGGAAGGCGCCGAGCTTCTGGCTCAGCACCGTGGCGGCTTCTTCCCATGTGGTTTGGATGCCGATTGTAGAAAGGTCGACCGTCTGCAGCCCCGCATACCCGCATGGGTTGATGCGGGAGAAGGGTTCGAGGTCCATCTCGACATTGAGCGCCACGCCGTGGTAGGTGGCGTGGCGGCTCACCTTGATGCCCAGCGCGGCGATCTTGCCGAGACCGCGAAACGGGTCGCCCGCAGGCAGCGGGCCGGCCAGCGCCGAACCGTTTGAAGGCGATGCTTTCAGCATCGCGTGCGAGAACGGGTCGTCCAGCCGTACGTAGATGCCCGGTGCGCTCGCCACGCGGTGGCCGGTGACGCCGAAATGAGCCAGCGTGCGCAGCACCGATTCCTCGATGCGATAGACGTATTCCTTGACGAAGTAGCCCGCGCGGCGCAGGTCGATCAGCGGGTAGGCCACCACCTGGCCGGGGCCGTGGAACGTGACCTGGCCGCCGCGGTCGGTCTGCACGACGGGAATGGCGCCGGGGTTCAGGATGTGGTCCTGCTTGCCCGCAATGCCTTGCGTGAAGACCGGGGCGTGTTCGCAAACCCATAGCGCATCGGGCGTGTCCGCTGTGCGCTCCTGCGTGAACTGCTTCATTGCCGCGAAGGTGTCGGCGTAATCGACGCGGCCCAGCGGGCGCAGCTCGATGGCGGGGACGATGGCGGCGGTGCCTGTCATGGCGTGGTTCGCCGTGCGGACGGCACGGGGGTCAAAGCACGACCTTGACCATCGGGTGCGCCGACAGCGCGCGGTAGATGTCGTCGAGCTGCTCGCGGCTGGTGGCCGTGACGGTGATGGTCACGCCGAGGTAGTTGCCGGCCTTGCTGTCGCGCAGCTCGACGGTGGTGGCGTCGAAGGCGGGGTCGAAGCGCTCGGCGATCTGGGTGACGGCGTGCACGAAGCCGTCGACCTTGGCGCCCATCACCTTGATCGGAAACGGCGAGGGGTACTCGATCAGCGATTCCTTGCGCGGATCGGGGATCGCGGTGGTGTCGGTGGTGGTCGTGTTGTCGGTCATGCCGGGGCTCCGTGTTTCTGTGCGTTGTGTTGCTTGGCCTGCTGGTAGGCCGCATACAAGCTCTGGTAGATGGGGCCGGGGCGGCCATTGCCAATAGCCTGCCCGTCGAGGCTGACGACGGGCAGCAGCTCCTTGCTGGCCGAGGAGATCAGCAGCTCGTCGGCGGCGAACACCTCGTCGCGCGAGATGGGGCGCAGCGCGAACGCAATGCCCTGCGCCTTGCACAGGCGCTCGAGCAGCCCGTAGCGGATGCCGGTCAGCACGAGGTTGTTCTTCGGCGGGCCCGCCAGCGTGCCGTCCTTCACGATCCACACGTTGCTCGACGAGGCCTCGCTGAGCCATTCGTCGCGGAACATGATGGTCTCGGTCGCGCCGGCTTCCACGCTGATCTGGCGCGCAAGCACGGCGCCCAGCAGGCTGGTGCTCTTGATGTGGGCCTTCTGCCAGCGGAAGTCGGCCGCGGTGACGCAGGCCACGCCCTTGGCGCGGATGGCATCGGAGATGGGCGGCAGCGGGTTCACCATCACGAACACCGTCGGGCGGATGCCGCGCACCATCGCGTGGTCGCGCGGGGCCACGCCGCGCGTCACCTGAAAGTAAACGGACTGGGGGGCGTTGCCGCCGGGCGCGACCAGCCGCATCACGATCTCGCGCCACTGCGCGAGCGACAGCGGGTTCTCGATCTGCAGTTCGGCGAGCGAGCGGTCGAGGCGGGCCATGTGCTCCTCGAAGCAGAAGGGCTGGCCGAAGTAGACGGGGACGTATTCGTAGATGCCGTCGCCGAAAATGAAGCCTCGGTCGAGGACGCTGATCTTCGCGTCGCGCAGGGCGGTGTATTCGCCATCGAGGTAACAAAGCGTGGCGGGCAGGGCATCGGTGATAGGGTGCATGCCGGAATTATGGTTGCGTGCGCCGCGTCGGGTTCGCGTCAGGGAATGCGGCATCGATTTGCATGCGCGGCAGCACGGGTGGCGGGACAGGCTGGGTTTTTACTTATAATCAATGGCTTTGTAGAAATTCTGGGTCGTCATCCGGGCTTCATTCGAAATGAAAAAAATCGCCCGTCAAGACTCGGAGGTCGCTGAAGACCTCGACGCAGAATTCAAGCCGTTGACCGCCGATGAGGCGCGTGAACTGCGGGCAAAGAACCCTTCGGTCTCCCCATGGCGGGTGGTCGCGGGGCAGTTGGTTGTCGGTCTGGTGGTGGCTCTGGCCGCCTGGGGACTGACGGGGAGGCAAAATCTGGGTTGGTCCGCCGCTTATGGCGCGATCGCGGTGGTCATTCCGGCGGCGGTGTTCGCACGCGGGTTGACCGGCAGGTTCTCTTCCCTGAATCCAGGCACTGCGGTGTTCGGATTCTTCCTCTGGGAAATGGTCAAGATGGCCTTGTCCGTGGCGATGCTGATCGCCGCGCCGAGGCTGATAACGGCGCTGAGCTGGCCAGCAATGCTGATCGGCCTGGTGGTGACAATGAAGGCGGCCTGGTTGGCGGTGATGTTCTCGCCCCGGCGCCGGCAACAACGAGACGAGTAACGGAATGGCTGCTGAAAACGCTGCGGAACATGGTCAGACCGCTGGTGAATACATCGTTCACCACTTGACGCATCTGCAAAGCTCCAAGCCTGCAGGTGTGGCCGATCTTTCGGTCTTCAACTTCGATTCGCTGTTTTTCTCCATCGCTCTGGGTGTCCTGGGCTGCTGGTTGCTCTGGCTGGCTGCACGCAAGGCCACGTCGGGCGTTCCGGGCCGCTTCCAGGCTGCCGTCGAACTGCTGGTTGAAATGGTCGACCAGCAAGCCAAGGGCATCGTCCACAACGCCACGAGCCGCAAGTTCGTCGCACCGCTGGCCCTTACCATCTTCGTGTGGATCTTCCTGCTGAACGCAATGGACCTGTTTCCGGTCGATTTGTTCCCGGCGATCTGGGCCAAGATCTTCCACATCGCGGGTGAAGACCCGCACCACGCCTACCTGCGCGTCGTGCCTACCGCCGACCTCTCGGTGACGATGGGCATGTCGGTGGCCGTGCTGCTGATCTGCATCTTCTACAACATCAAGATCAAGGGCGCCGGCGGCTGGATCCACGAACTGTTCACCGCACCCTTCGGCAACCACTGGGCGCTGTACCCCTTCAACTTCGCCATGCAGATGATCGAGTTCATCGCCAAGACGGTCTCGCACGGCATGCGGTTGTTCGGCAACATGTACGCCGGCGAACTGATCTTCCTGCTGATCGCCCTGATGGGCGGTGCCTGGTCCGTGTCGGCCACCGGCATCGGCCTGGCCATCGGCCACATCATCGCGGGCACGGCCTGGGCCATCTTCCACATCCTGATCATCACGCTGCAAGCCTTCGTGTTCATGATGCTGACGCTGGTCTACATCGGCCAGGCCCACGATCACCACTGATCATCCGCTTTCGTTTTTTGTTTTTCGTTTTCTCTTCAACCAAAGTCCTCTAGGAGTCATCATGGAAGTTATTAGCTTTGTTGCACTGGCCGCCGGCCTGATCATCGGTCTGGGCGCTGTGGGCGCATGTATCGGCATCGGCATCATGGGCAGCAAGTACCTCGAGTCGGCCGCACGTCAGCCTGAACTCATGGGCGAACTTCAAACCAAGATGTTCCTGCTGGCTGGTCTGATCGACGCCGCTTTCATTATCGGCACCGGTATCGCTCTGTGGTTCGCAACGGCCAACCCGTTCCTGGCTCAGATCGCCAACCTGCCGAAGTAAGTCTTTCTCGTCGGACCTGCGTCGTCGTTCCCTAGTCCCCTAGCGAATGGCTTCGATTCAATCCCAAAGAGAGGGTGAAAAGTGAGCATTACCGGTACCCTGATCGTTCAGATGATCGTGTTCCTGATCCTGGTCGGGTTCACGATGAAGTTCGTGTGGCCGCCGATCGCGAAAGCGCTGGACGACCGCGCTGCGAAGATCGCCGAAGGCCTCGCTGCCGCCGACAAGGCCAAGTCCGAGCTGTCCGCCGCCAACAAGCGCGTGGAAGCCGAATTGGGCCAGGCACGCAACGAGTCCGCACAGCGTCTTGCCGACGCCGAACGTCGCGCCCAGGCCATCGTTGAAGAGGCCAAGGCCCGCGCGACCGAGGAAGGCAACAAGATCGTTGCAGCCGCACGCGTCGAAGCCGACCAGCAGGCACTGAAGGCCCGTGAAGCCCTGCGCGAGCAGGTTGCTGCGCTGGCCGTCAAGGGCGCAGAGCAGATTCTGCGCAAGGAAGTGAATGCGGGCGTTCACGCCGATTTGCTCGCCCGCCTGCAGACCGAACTCTGATAGAAGCCATGGCTGAACTCGCCACCATTGCACGCCCCTACGCCGAGGCGCTTTTCAAGGCGTCGTCGTCCGACGTCGCCGGAACCAGCGTCTGGCTCGAAAAGCTTGCCGCCATCGGGGCCAATCCGGAGCTCCAGCAGCTCGCCGACAACCCCAAGGTTACGGCCGAGCAGGTTCTCGGCGTGGTCGCCGGTGCATTCGCTGCGCCGTTGCCCGCAATGGCCCAGAACTTCCTGGCTGCGCTCCTCGAGAACGGGCGTTTCTCGGTGCTGCCGGAAATTGCGAAGCAGTTCCGGACACTGTCCAACGCGAAGAGCGGCTCGTCCGACGCCGTGGTCTACAGCGCTTTCCCGATCGAAGTCTCGGCTCTGGCCAGTGTGGCGGCCGCGCTCGAAAAGCGCTTCGGTCGCAAGCTCCAGGTCACGGTCCAGCAGGAGCCGGAACTGATCGGTGGCATTCGTGTGGTGGTCGGCGACGAGGTGCTCGACACCTCCGTCAAAGCGCGCCTTGAACAAATGAAAGTTGCGCTGGCGGCCTGACCGGTCTCCATCGCCTTACAAAGAAAGAAGGAAAGAGTCATGCAACTCAATCCCGCAGAAATTTCCGAACTGATCAAGAGCCGCATCGAGGGCCTCGGGGTCAGCGCCAACATCCGCAACGAAGGCACCGTGGTTTCGGTGACCGACGGCATCGTGCGCGTGCACGGCCTGTCGGACGCGATGCAAGGCGAAATGCTTGAATTCCCGCCGAGCGCAGACGGCACGCCGTCGTTCGGCCTCGCACTGAACCTCGAGCGCGACTCCGTCGGCGCCGTGATTCTGGGCGAGTACGAGCACATCTCCGAAGGCGACACCGTCAAGTGCACGGGCCGCATCCTGGAAGTGCCCGTGGGTCCTGAACTCATCGGCCGCGTGGTGAATGCCCTGGGCCAGCCGATCGACGGCAAGGGTCCCATCAACGCCAAGATGACCGACGTGATCGAAAAGGTCGCTCCCGGCGTGATCGCACGGAAGTCCGTCGACCAGCCGATGCAGACCGGCCTGAAGTCCGTCGACTCGATGGTGCCCGTCGGCCGTGGCCAGCGCGAGCTGATCATCGGCGACCGCCAGACCGGCAAGACGGCTGTCGCCATCGACGCGATCATCAACCAGAAGGGTCAGAACATGACCTGCGTCTACGTTGCGATCGGCCAGAAGGCTTCGTCGATCAAGAACGTGGTGCGCGCACTCGAACAAGCCGGCGCGATGGACTACACCATCGTGGTGGCGGCATCGGCTTCCGAATCGGCGGCCATGCAGTACGTGTCGGCCTACTCGGGCTGCACGATGGGCGAATACTTCCGCGACCGCGGCCAGGACGCGCTGATCGTCTATGACGACCTGTCCAAGCAAGCCGTGGCCTACCGCCAGGTCTCGCTGCTGCTGCGCCGCCCGCCAGGCCGCGAAGCCTACCCCGGCGACGTGTTCTATCTCCACAGCCGCCTGCTCGAGCGCGCAGCCCGCGTGAACGCCGACTACGTCGAAGCTTTCACCAAGGGTGAAGTCAAGGGCAAGACCGGCTCGCTGACCGCACTGCCGATCATCGAAACGCAAGCCGGCGACGTGTCCGCTTTCGTGCCGACCAACGTGATCTCGATCACCGACGGCCAGATCTTCCTGGAAACCAACCTGTTCAACGCCGGTATCCGTCCCGCCATCAACGCCGGTATTTCGGTGTCGCGCGTGGGTTCGTCGGCGCAGACCAACCTGGTGAAGAACCAGTCTGGCGGTATCCGTACCGACCTGGCGCAGTACCGCGAACTCGCGGCCTTCGCCCAGTTCGCCTCGGACCTCGACGAAGCCACCCGCAAGCAGCTCGACCGCGGTGCCCGCGTGACCGAACTGCTCAAGCAGACCCAGTACAGCCCGCTGCCCATCTCGCTGATGAGCGCCACGCTGTTCGCGGTGAACAAGGGCTTCATGGACGACATCGACGTCAAGAAGGTTCTCTCGTTCGAACACGGCTTCCACCAGTTCCTCAAGTCGAGCCACGCACCCCTGCTGGCCACGATGGAAAAGAACGGCGCCAAGTGGGACCCGAAGCCCGCGAAGGCCGACGACAGTGACGAGAAGAAGGCTTTCAAGAAGGTCTGCCAGGACGCGGAAGCCGAACTGCTGGCCGCCGCCACTTCGTTCAAGAAGTCGTTCGCCTGATCGACGCCTTGATCGACGCAAGAAGGAGCTCTCATGGCAGCTGGTAAGGAAATCCGCGGCAAGATCAAATCGGTGGAAAACACCAAGAAGATCACCAAGGCCATGGAAATGGTCTCGGTTTCCAAGATGCGCAAGGCGCAGGAACGCATGCGCGCCGCTCGCCCCTACAGCGAAAAGATCCGCAACATCGCGGCCAATCTCGGCAAGGCGAACCCGGAGTACACCCACGCGTTCATGAAGACGACCGAGGCCAAGGGCGTCGGTTTCATCATCGTGACCAGCGACAAGGGCCTGTGCGGCGGCTTGAACACCAACCTGCTGCGTGCCGTGACGGCCAAGCTGCGCGAAGCGCAGGCAGCGGGCAACGTGGTCGAGTCGGTTGCCATCGGCAGCAAGGGTCTGGGTTTCCTCAACCGCATCGGCGCCCGCGTGGTGGCGCATGTGACGCACCTGGGCGACACGCCGCATCTCGACAAGCTCATCGGGCCGGTCAAGACGCTGCTCGACGCCTATGCCGAGGGCAAGCTGTCGGCTGTGTACCTGTGCTACACGAAGTTCATCAACACCATCAAGCAAGAGCCGATGGTGGAGCAACTGCTGCCGCTGAAGGCCGAGACGCTGCAGGTCGAGTCGGGTCATCATTCGTGGGACTACATCTACGAACCCGACGCGCAAAGTGTGATCGACGAGCTGCTGGTGCGCTACGTGGAATCGCTGGTGTACCAGGCCGTGGCCGAAAACATGGCGTCCGAGCATTCGGCGCGCATGGTGGCCATGAAGGCTGCGACCGACAACGCGGGCAACGTGATCAGCGAACTGAAGCTGGTCTACAACAAGACCCGCCAGGCCGGCATCACCAAGGAGCTGTCCGAGATCGTGTCCGGCGCGGCTGCGGCCGCAGGCGTTTGATCGAGGCAATGCAACAGGCCGCGTTGCTGATCGGATGCGCTCTGCGCATTCGCTAACCCAAGGCCTATTTTTAGGGGACTCTGCGCAAAATGAAGAAGATTCTTGCCCTGGTGGCGGTTGCCGCCGCCCTGACTGCCTGCTCCAAGAAGGAAGAGGCGCCTGCGCCTGCACCGGCTCCCGCCGCTGCACCCGCAGCGCCCGCTCCGGCCCCAGCTCCCGCAGCAGCGCCGGCCGCTCCCGCCGCAGCAGCCCCGACAGCATCGGCCGACCTGCCGCAGGAGTGCAACGACTACCTCGCCAAGGTGCAGGCGTGYGTTTCTTCGCAAAGCGGTGCTGCCGCCGACGCGATGAAGGCCAACCTCGACCAGACGAAGGCCACCTGGGCTTCGATGGGCGCGGACAAGGCTGCACTGGGCCAGGCCTGCAAGGCAGCTTCGGACGCCTTCGCTGCGCAAGCAACGGCCATGAAGTGCTGATGAGCTGACGACGACAAGAAACTCAAGGGTGCCGGCCCGTCCGGCATTCTTGCAAAAGCGGCCCGTTTCGGCACCAGGACGCTTCTGCAAGAACCTGTCGCAAATTTATTGAGATCCATCCAGAAGGAAACGCCATGGCTGAAGGAAAAATTGTCCAATGTATCGGCGCCGTGGTCGACGTGGAGTTCCCGCGTGACCAGATGCCCAAGGTGTACGACGCCTTGAAATTCGAAGGCAGCGCGCTGACTCTCGAAGTCCAGCAGCAGCTCGGCGACGGCGTGGTGCGCACGATTGCGCTGGGCTCGTCCGACGGCCTGCGCCGCGGCATCATCGTGAAGAACACCGGCGCACCCATCACGGTGCCCGTGGGCAAGGCCACGCTCGGCCGCATCATGGACGTGCTGGGCGCGCCCATCGACGAACGCGGCCCGGTCGGCCAGGAGCTCACCGCTTCGATCCACCGCAAGGCTCCCGCGTACGACGAACTGTCGCCTTCGCAAGACCTGCTGGAAACCGGCATCAAGGTGATCGACCTGGTGTGCCCGTTCGCCAAGGGCGGCAAGGTGGGCCTGTTCGGCGGCGCCGGCGTGGGCAAGACCGTGAACATGATGGAACTCATCAACAACATCGCCAAGGCTCACTCGGGTCTGTCGGTGTTCGCCGGTGTGGGTGAACGTACCCGCGAAGGCAACGACTTCTATCACGAGATGGCCGACTCCGGCGTGGTGAACCTCGAGAAGCTCGAAGACTCGAAGGTCGCCATGGTCTACGGCCAGATGAACGAACCCCCGGGCAACCGTCTGCGCGTGGCGCTGACCGGCCTGACCATTGCCGAGTCGTTCCGCGACGAAGGCCGCGACGTGCTGTTCTTCGTGGACAACATCTACCGCTACACGCTGGCCGGTACCGAAGTGTCGGCTCTGCTGGGCCGCATGCCTTCCGCCGTGGGCTACCAGCCGACGCTGGCCGAGGAAATGGGCCGCCTGCAGGAGCGGATCACGTCGACCAAGGTCGGCTCGATCACCTCGATCCAGGCCGTGTACGTCCCAGCCGACGACTTGACCGACCCGTCGCCCGCTACCACCTTCGCTCACCTGGACTCCACCGTGGTGCTGTCGCGCGACATCGCTTCGCTCGGTATCTACCCCGCCGTGGACCCGCTGGACTCGACCTCGCGCCAGCTCGACCCGAACGTGGTCGGCGAAGAGCACTACAACGTGGCCCGCGCCGTGCAAGGCACGCTGCAGCGCTACAAGGAACTGCGCGACATCATCGCCATCCTGGGCATGGACGAGCTGGCTCCCGACGACAAGCTCGCCGTGGCCCGCGCCCGCAAGATCCAGCGTTTCCTGTCGCAGCCGTTCCACGTGGCCGAAGTGTTCACGGGCTCGCCTGGCAAGTACGTGCCGCTGGCCGAAACCATCCGTGGTTTCAAGATGATCGTGAACGGCGAAGCCGACCACCTGCCGGAACAAGCGTTCTACATGGTGGGCAGCATCGACGAGGCGTTCGAAAAGGCCAAGAAGGTCGCTTAAGAAGGAATCACCATGGCAGGCACCATTCATGTGGACGTGGTCAGCGCGGAAGAGTCGATCTTCTCGGGCGAAGCCAAGTTCGTCGCGCTGCCCGGTGAAGCCGGTGAGCTCGGCATCTACCCGCGCCACACCCCGCTGATCACGCGCATCCGCCCCGGCGCCGTGCGCATCGAAACGGCCGACGGCGGCGAAGAGTTCGTCTTCGTGGCCGGCGGCATTCTCGAGGTGCAGCCCAATGCCGTCACCGTGCTGTCCGACACCGCGATCCGCGGCAAGGACCTCGACGACGAAAAGGCCAATGTGGCCAAGGCCGCAGCCGAGGAAGCACTGAAGAATGCGAAGAGCGACATCGACATCGCGATGGCGCAATCGGAGCTGGCCGTGATGGCCGCCCAGATCGCTGCGCTGCGCAAGTACCGCCAGAAAAAGTAATCGGCCTTCCCGATTGCTCGGTCAAGAAGCCGCCCTCGGGGCGGCTTTTTGCTTTTGAAGCTCGCATCGCTCCGTCTCGCTTCGATCTGAATTTGGTCAAAGTTCAGCCTTGTCCGGCTAAAGGCCTCCGCCTAGTATTCGCCTTCGCCCCAACCAGGGCGCGGCGAAGACAAGAACACCGGAGACAAGACGCGTGGCACGTTGGAGTGGCATCACTGCGGACGAGATGCGGCTGCTGGAAACGACCTTCTGGTCGGCCGGCGGTTCGCGCCATGCCATGGCCGAACAGCTCGGTTTTTCCAAGAGCAAGGCCAACGGGCTGATCGCCGGCCTCGTCGACCAGGGCCTGCTTGCCGAAGCCGGCCTGCAGCGCTCCTCGGGCGGGCGCCGCGCCGAGAATCTCCAGCTGAATGCCGGGCTCGGCGTGCTCGTCGGCATCGACATCGGCGCCACCAGTCTCGATGTGGCCGTGCTGCGGCCCGACCTCACTGTGCTCGCGCAGCACGACGAACCAGCCGACGTGCGCGAAGGCCCGGCCGTGGTGCTGGCGCGCGTGCGCACGCTCATGCGCGAACTGCTGGCCCGCTGCAATGTGGGCGCCAGGGACGTGCTCGGCATCGGCATTGGCGTGCCCGGCCCCGTGAACTTCGAGATCGGACAGCTCGTGAACCCGCCACTGATGCCGGCGTGGGACAGCTTCTCGATCCGCGACTACCTGCGCGAGGACTACGCGGCGCCTGTCTTCGTCGACAACGACGTGAACCTGATGGCGCTTGGCGAACTCTGGCGCCTCAAGCGTTCGCTGAGCAACTTCCTCGTCATCAAGATCGGCACCGGCATCGGCTGCGGCATCGTCTGCCACGGCGAGGTGTACCGCGGCGCCGCCGGTTCGGCCGGGGACGTGGGCCACATCTGCGTCGACCAGGAAGGCCCGCGCTGCCACTGCGGCAATCTCGGCTGCGTCGAGGCCATGGCCGCCGGTCCCGCGATCACGCGCATGGCGATGCAGGCGGCCGAAGCCGGCGAAAGCGCGGCGCTCGCCGAGTGCCTGCGCGTGCACGGCCGTATCGACGCGATCGATGTGGGCCAGGCCAGCCGCGGCGGCGATACGGCGGCCAACGCCATCATCCAGCGCGCAGGCAGCCTGATCGGGCAGATGCTTGCGTCGGTCGTCAACTTCTTCAACCCGTCGCACGTGTTCATCGGCGGCGGCATCACGCGCATCGGCCCGCTGTTCCTCGCGGCCGTGCGGCAGAGCGTGTACCAGCGCTCGCTGGCACTCTCCACGCGGCATCTCGAGATCCAGTACACGCCGCTCGGCACGCAGGGCGGCCTCGTCGGCGCGGGTGTGCTCGCGATGCACGAGACGCTGAAGGTCCGAGGAGTGGCGCCATGACGGCGGCAGGCACCGGCAAGGGCAGCGTGGCCGTCGAGTTCGACGGCGTGGTGAAGGCCTTTGGCCCCGTGCAGGTCTTGCATGGCGTGAGCTTCGCGCTCGCGCCCGGCCGCGTGTATGGGCTGCTCGGCGAGAACGGCGCGGGCAAGTCGACGCTGATGAAGATCCTCGCGGGCTATGAATCGCTGAGCGGCGGCACGCTGCGCATCAACGGCCAGCCGCAGCAGTTCGGGAGTTCGCGCGACGCCGAGGCGCTGGGCATCGTGCTCATCCACCAGGAGTTCAACCTCGCGGAAGACTTGAGCGTGGCGCAGAACATCTTCCTGGGCCATGAAAAGAAGAAGGGCTGGCTGCTCGATGACGCATCGATGGAGCGCGACGCCGCCACGGCACTCGCCGCGGTCGGGCTGAACATCGACCCGCGCACCAAGGTCCGTCGCCTCATCGTCGCCGAGAAGCAGCTCGTCGAGATCGCCAAGGCCATCGCCCGCCGCGCGCGCCTGCTCGTCATGGACGAGCCCACCGCGACGTTGACGCCGGGCGAAACCGAGCGCCTGTTCAAGCTCATCGCCCAACTGCGTGCCGACGGCGTGACCATCGTCTACATCTCGCACAAGCTCGACGAAGTGGAGCAGGTCACCGACGAAGTGATCGTCATGCGCGATGGCCGCTTCGTCGCGCGCGCGCCCACGGCCGAGGTCACGCGCCAGCAGATGGCCAACCTCATGGTGGGCCGCGAACTGGCCGACCTCTACCCGCCGCGCGACGTGGTCGTCGCCGCCGACGCGCCCGCCATGCGCGTGCGCAACTTCTGCGTGCCCGGCTGGGCGCAGGACGCGAGCTTCGAAGTGCGCCCCGGCGAAATCCTCGGCTTCGCGGGCCTCGTCGGCGCGGGCCGCACCGAACTCTTCGAAGGCCTGCTAGGCCTGCGTCCCGCGAGCGGCAGCGTCGAGATGCTCGGCAAGCCCGTGCCCCACGACAAGGGCTGGCGCAACCCGCGCGATGCCGCCAAGCACGGCCTCACCTACCTCAGCGAAGACCGCAAGGGCAAGGGCCTGCACGTCAACTTCGGCCTGCGTCAGAACCTCACGCTGATGGCGCTCGAGCGCTATGCACAGCCATGGCTCAGGCCCGAGGCCGAACGCGGCGCGCTGGCCGAGGCGGTGAAGGACTACGGCATCCGCACCGGCTCGCTCGACGTCAGGGCCTCGTCGCTGTCGGGCGGCAACCAGCAGAAGCTCGCGCTCGCCAAGGTGCTGCAACCTCGCCCCAATGTGGTGGTGCTCGACGAGCCCACGCGCGGCGTCGACGTGGGCGCCAAGCGCGACATCTATTTCCTGATCCAGCGACTCGCCCGCGAAGGGCTCGCGGTGATCGTCGTTTCGTCGGAGCTGATGGAGCTGATCGGCCTGTGCCACCGCGTCGCGGTGATGCGCGCGGGCCGGCTCGTCACCACGCTCGATGCAGGCCATCTGACCGAAGAGGAGCTCATCGCTCATGCCACCGGAACCGCAAACTCCCCCGCAGTCGCTTGAGGCCGCGCAGCAGCAGCACCGCAGCGAGGCGGCGCCGCGCTGGACGCAGCGCCTGCACGGGCTCGGCCCGGTCATCGGACTCGCGCTGCTGTGCATTGCCGGCACGCTGCTGAACGGCGACTTCGCCACGCTCGACAACGCGATGAACGTGCTCACGCGCACCGCCTTCATCGGCATCATCGCGGTGGGCATGTGCTTCGTGATCATCTCGGGCGGCATCGACCTGTCGGTGGGCTCGATGGCCGCGCTCATCGCGGGCAGCGTGATCATGTTCATCAACTGGGCCGGCCCGGCGTCGGGCTCGCCGCTGTTGGCGGTGGTGATGGGCGCGGTGCTGGCGGTGGTGCTCGGCGCGGTGTTCGGCCTTGCGCACGGCCTGCTGATCACCAAGGGGCGCATCGAGCCCTTCATCGTGACGCTGGGCACGCTCGGCATCTTCCGTGCCTACCTCACGTACTTCGCCGACGGCGGCGCGCTCACGCTCGACAACGAGCTGTCGGACCTCTATGCGCCCGTGTACTACGCGAGCCTTGCGGGCATCCCGGTGCCGGTGTGGGTGTTCGTGATCGTCGCGATCATCGGCGGCGTGATCCTGAATCGCACGGCCTATGGACGCTACGTGCAGGCCATCGGCTCCAACGAGCAGGTGGCGCGCTATGCGGCCGTGGACGTCGACCGCGTGAAGATCCTGACCTACGTGCTGCTCGGCGTGTGCGTGGGCATCGCCACCCTGCTGTACGTGCCGCGCCTGGGCTCGGCATCGCCGACCACCGGCCTGCTGTGGGAACTCGAGGCCATCGCGGCCGTGATCGTCGGCGGCACCGCGCTCAAGGGCGGCGCGGGCAGCATCACCGGCACCGTGGTGGGCGCGATCCTGCTCTCGGTCATCAGCAACATCCTGAACCTCACCAGCATCATCAGCGTGTACCTGAACGCTGCGGTGCAGGGCTTCGTGATCATCATCGTCGCGTTCCTCCAGCGAGGTCGCCGCTAATCCCTTTCCCGTTCGTTCCATCAACCACAAGGAGACACCCAGCATGACGACTTTCACCCGACGCCTCGCACTCACGGCGGTTGCCGCCGCAGCGTTCGCCAGCCTGCCCGCGTTTGCCGCGGAAAAGGTCAACCTCGGCGTTTCGATTCCCGCGGCCACGCACAGCTTCATGGGCGGCATCAACTACTGGGCCAACCAGGCGAAGAAGGACCTCGAGAAGGAACACAAGGACCTGAAGATCACGATCAAGACTGCGGCGAACGCGCCCGAGCAGGCCAACCAGCTGCAGGATCTTTCGACGGTCACCAAGATCAACGCGCTGGTCGTGTTCCCGTTTGAATCGGCCGCACTGACGAAACCGGTCGCGCAGGTCAAGGCCAAGGGAGCGTACGTCACCGTGGTCGATCGCGGCCTGACCGACACCAGCGCGCAGGATGCGTACGTGGCGGGCGACAACACCGCCTTCGGCAAGATCCCGGCCGAGTACATCGTCAAGCAGCTCGGCGGCAAGGGCAACGTGGTGGCGCTGCGCGGCATCGCGACCACGCTGGACAACGAGCGCATGGACGCGTTCAACGCCGTGCTCAAGGGCAGCCCCGACATCAAGCTGCTCGACGCCAAGTACGCCAACTGGAACCGCGACGATGCCTTCAAGGTCACGCAGGACTACCTCACGCGCTTCAAGAACATCGACGCCATCTGGGCGGCCGACGACGACATGGCCGTGGGTGTGCTCAAGGCCATCGAGCAGGCCAAGCGCGACGACATCAAGATCATCTTCGGCGGCGCGGGCGCCAAGGGCATGGTCAAGACCATCATGGACGGCAAGGACAAGCGCATTACGGCTGACGTGAGCTACTCGCCGAAGTTCATCTACGACGCGATCAAGCTGACGGCCGAGGCGCGGCTGAAGGGCGAGAAGCTGCCGGCGACGACGATCATTCCTTCGGTGCTGATCACGAAGGAAAACGCCAAGGACTTCTACCACCCCAACTCGCCGTTCTGAGTTCTCCCCCAGGCTTCGCGCACTTCGTGTCGCTACGCCAACCCCCTTCCGGGGGCAACACCTGCGGCCCGGCGAAGCCGGTTCCGCGGTGTTCCTTGAAGAACACG
The DNA here is from genome assembly GCF_056395365.1 of Variovorax sp. 10L421. NCBI lineage: Bacteria > Pseudomonadati > Pseudomonadota > Betaproteobacteria > Burkholderiales > Comamonadaceae > Variovorax > Variovorax sp. 10L421. The sequence goes on along the minus strand of NZ_JBFTJJ010000005.1, from coordinate 159,832 downwards.
ACATGACCGATACCTCTCTTCGCAAGCTCCGATATGCCATGGTCGGCGGCGGCCGCGACGCCTTCATCGGCGGCGTGCACCGCAAGGCCATGGCGCTCGACGGCCAGATCGAACTCGTGGCCGGCGCGCTGTCGTCGAGCCCGGACAAGGCGCGCGCCTCGGGCCGCGACCTCGGCCTGGCCGACGGCCGCAACCACGGCGACTGGCAGTCGCTGCTGGCCGACGAGCTGAAGCGCCCGCTGGAAGAGCGCATCGACTTCGTGTCGATCGTCACGCCCAATCACGTGCACTTTCCGGTGGCGCAGGCCTTTGCCGAAGCCGGCTTCCATGTGGTGTGCGACAAGCCGCTGGTGCACACGCTCGCGCAGGCCGAGGCGCTGGTCGCCGCCGTGGCGAAGCAGGGCACGGTGTTCGGCGTTACCTACAACTACACGGGCTACCCGATGGTGCGGCAGGCGCGCGAGATGGTGCGCTCGGGCCAGATCGGCGAGGTGCGCAAGGTCGTCGTCGAATACAACCAGGGCTGGCTCGCGAGCCATGTCGAAGGCGGCACCAACAAGCAGGCCGACTGGCGCACCGACCCCGCGAAGAGCGGTGCGGCCGGTGCCATCGGCGACATCGGCTCGCATGCCGAGAACCTCGTCGCCACCGTCACCGGGCTGCAGATCGACAGCTTGTGCGCGGACCTGAGCGCGCTGGTGCCGGGCCGCATGCTCGACGACGACGGCAGCCTGCTGCTGCGCTTCGAGGGCGGCGCGCGCGGCGTGCTGATCGCCTCGCAGATCAACACCGGCCTGGAAAACGACCTGCGCCTGCGCGTCTCCGGCACGCTGGGCACGCTCGAGTGGCGCCAGGAGCAGCCGAGCCAGTTGATGCATCTGCCGCACGACGGACCGAAGCGCGTGCTGACGCGCGGCGCGCCCTGGCTGTGCGAATCCGCGAAGCGCGCGAGCCGGCTGCCGGCGGGGCATCCCGAAGGTTTCATCGAAGCCTTCGCGAATGTCTATGCGGGCGTGGCGGCGGACATCCGCGCGCGGCTGGCGGGTCAGCCGGCCGACCCGCTGGACGCCGACTACCCGCGCGTGGAGGACGGCGCGCGCGGCGTGCGGTTCATCGAGCGCACTGTGGCCTCTGCGAAAAGCGAATTAAAGTGGACGCCCTGGTAGCGCGCTGCGCGCTGCACAGGCTTCCATGACACCTTCCGCCTCCGACGCATCTTCTTCATCGACGGCACAGCAGCCCTGGGTGCCTGCCCTGTGGCGGCGCTGCATCACGCTGTTTCCGTTGAAGCTGGTCGGCAACACGGTCGCCACTCTCGGCTTCTTCCCCCTGTACTTCTGGATCATGAAGCACGCCGGCCAAGCCTGGGTGCTGCCGCTCACGGCCGTCGACCATCTCATCGCCTTCTGGCCAGCACTGCTGCCGGTGTACCTCTCGCTCTGGGGCTACATCGCGCTGCCGGTGCTGCTGGCCAAGGACAAGCGCGAGCTGTCGAGCTTTTCCTTCGGCTGCGCGGCGATGACGGTCTTCGCGCTGCTCGTGTTCTGGTTCGTGCCCACGGCGATTCCGAACTTCGTGGTCGACACCGCGCCGGGCACCTCGCTGCAGTTCCTCAAGATGGTCGACTCGGCGGGCAACGCCTTTCCTTCGCTGCACGTCTCGTTCTCGGTGTTCACCTGCGTCGCGCTGGCGCGGCAGCTGCGCGAAATGGGGGCGCCGCGCTGGTTGCGCATCGCCAACATGGCCTGGGCCGTCGGCATCGTCTACTCGACGATGGCGGTGCGCCAACATGTTTTGATCGACGTGCTGGGCGGCCTGGCGCTGGGCGTGGCGCTCGGTGTCGCCACACGGCAGCGCGGCCCGGCGCTCGCACCGGTGCACGCGCGACCGGCGTAGGCCGATTGCGGTATTCCGCCGCGGCGGGGTGCGCGGTACAACCCGGGCATCGTCGTCCACCGGTGCGGGAGCCCGCCATGAAGATTCGTTTGTCCTCCCTCGCAGCCTGCATCGCGGCCGGTGCCGTCGCATGCCCTGCGTTCGCCCTCGACTTTCCCTCGCGCAAACCCGGCCTGTGGGAAATCCAGACCGGGGACGGCACGGGCAAGGGACCCGGCGCCGGCCACACCGTGCAGCAGTGCATCGACGCGGCCAGCGACAAGGCGCTGCGTGACATGGGCCAGGGCATGGGCAAGGACATGTGTTCGAAGCAGGAGCTGCGTTCCGACGGCGGCAAGCTGGTGATGGACTCGGTCTGCAAGATCGGCAATACGGTCGCCACCTCGCATGCGGTGTTGAGCGGCGACTTCGGCACGGCCTATCGCATGGAAAGCAAGTCGACCTACAACCCGCCGCTGATGGGCCGTGCCGAAGGCGCGAGCGTCATGGAGGCCAGGTGGATCGGCCCCTGCAAGGCCGACCAGAAGCCGGGCGACATGGTCATGTCCAATGGCATGAAGATGAACGTGCTCGACATGGCGAAAAACCGGCCGAAGAAGCCGTAGCCCGCCGCACGCCGGGTAGGCGCCGGCCCACAGCGCTTTGCGCCCGCCGTGGCGCGGCGGGAAACCGTCGCTGCGCCTACGATGGCGTGCCATGCCCGCACAGCAGGAAGCAGACCTCCTCGTCGTCGCCCGGCCCGAGGGCCTCTATTGCCCACCCGGCGATTTCTACATCGACCCGTGGCGGCCGGTGGCGCGCGCCGTCATCACGCATGCGCATTCGGATCATGCGCGCGCCGGACACGCACGCTACCTGGCCCACACCGACAGCGCCGGCACGCTGCGTGCGCGCCTTGGCAGCGGCATCGACCTGCAGACGCTGGCCTACGGCGAGGCCATCGAGCACCGTGGCGTACGCGTCTCGCTGCATCCGGCCGGCCATGTGCTGGGCTCGGCGCAGGTGCGGCTCGAACATGGCGCTCGCGTGTGGGTGGCCTCGGGCGACTACAAGACCGAGCCTGACGGCACCTGCCCGCCCTTCGAGCCCGTGCCTTGCGACACCTTCATCACCGAGTCGACCTTCGGCCTGCCGATCTACCGCTGGCCCACGCAGGCCGTGCTGTTCGCGGAGATCGACGCGTGGTGGCGCGCCAATGCGCAGGCCGGGCGCGCATCGGTGCTTTTTTGCTATGCGTTCGGCAAGGCGCAGCGCATCCTGCATGGCGTGGATGCGAGCATCGGGCCGATCGTCGTGCACGGGGCGGTGGAGCCGCTCAATGCGGTGTACCGGGCGGCGGGCGTCTCTTTGCCGCCCACCTTGCGTGCGGACGATGAGGGTGTCGACGCCGCGTTGCTGAAGCGTTCGCTGGTGCTCGCTCCGCCATCGGCGCAGGGCTCGCCATGGATGCGCCGCTTCGGCAACTACGCCGATGCGTTCGCCAGCGGGTGGATGCAGCTGCGCGGCACGCGCCGCCGAAGAGGCGTGGACCGCGGCTTCGTGATGTCCGACCATGCCGACTGGCCCGGCCTGCAGCAGGCGATTGCCGGCACCGGCGCAGAGCGCGTGTTCGTCACGCACGGCAGCGTGCAGGTGATGGTGCGGTGGCTCACGGAGAACGGCCTCGATGCGCAGGGCTTCAAGACCGAGTACGGCGACGAAGACGATCAGGAAACTCCCTCCCCTTCCGGGGGTGGGCCGGGGAGGGGGCTTGCGGCGCTCGATGGAGACGCCGCGAGCCCCCATCCCAACCTTCCCCCAAAGGGGGAAGGAGAAATACCGTGAGAGCGTTTGCCGCGCTCTACCGCGAGCTCGATGCGAGCACGTCTAGCCTCGCCAAGCAGGTCGCGCTGCAGCGGTACCTGCGCGAGGCCGACGCGGCCGATGCGGCATGGGCGGTGTACTTCCTGGCCGGCGGCAAGCCGCGCCAGCTCGTGCCCACCAAGCTGCTGCGCCTGCTCGCACAGGAGGCGGCGAGCCTGCCCGAGTGGCTGTTCGACGAAAGCTACGACGCCGTGGGCGATCTCGCCGAGACCATCGCGCTGCTGTTGCCGCCGCCGAGCGAGGTGCACGACCTCGGTCTCGCGGGTTGGGTCGAGCAGCATCTGCTGCCATTGCGCGAAGCCGCGAAGACGGCACCCGGGCAGCTCGCCGACCGGCTGCGCGCGCAGTGGCGACAGCTCGCGGTCGAAGAGCGGCTGGTGTACTTCAAGCTCATCACCGGTGCATTTCGCGTGGGCGTGTCGAAGCTGCAGGTGACGCAGGCGCTCGCCGCGGTGGGCGGCATCGATGCCAAGCGTGTCGCGCAGCGGCTCATGGGCTACACGCACATCGGGGCACGGCCCCGGGGCGACGACTACCGCGCGCTCATCGCACCCGAGTCGAGCGCCGAGCAGGTGCAGAAGACCAGCGGCCAGCCGTATCCCTTCTTCCTCGCGCATCCGTTCAACATTCCGCTCGAGCAGTTCGATACCGTGCTGGGGTCGCCGTCCGGCTGGATCGTCGAGTGGAAGTGGGACGGCATTCGCGCGCAGCTCGTGAAGCGCGCAGGCGCCGTCTGGGTGTGGTCGCGCGGCGAAGAGCTGGTGACGGAGCGCTTCCCCGAGCTTGCCGTGCTGGGCGAGGCCTTGCCTGACGGCACGGTGCTCGACGGCGAAATCGCCGTGTGGCGTGAAGGCAAGGTACAGCCCTTCGCCGAGCTGCAGAAGCGCATCGGCCGCAAGACGCTCGGCGCCAAGCTGCTGCGCGACATTCCCGTGGTGCTGCTGGCCTATGACCTCCTCGAATGGGAAGGGCGCGACCTGCGCGCGCTGCCGCAGTCGGAGCGCCGCGTGTTGCTCGACGAGCTGATCACGCGGATGCAGCACCCTTCGCTGCTGCCGAGCCCGATGCTCACCGGCACCGGCTGGCCCGATCTCGCAAGGCAGCGCGAGGCCGCGCGCACCATGGGCGTCGAAGGCATGATGCTCAAGCGCCGCGATGCGCAGTACGGCGTGGGCCGCACCAAGGACGTCGGCGTGTGGTGGAAGTGGAAGATCGACCCGCTCAGCGTCGACGCGGTGCTGATCTACGCACAGCGCGGCCACGGCCGGCGCGCGAGCCTCTTCAGTGACTACACCTTTGCCGTGTGGGATGCTCCGCCCGAGCAAGCCGACCGCAAGCTCGTGCCCTTCGCCAAGGCCTACTCGGGCCTTACCGACGCCGAGATGGCGCGCGTGGACGCGATCATCCGCAAGACCACGGTGGAGAGCTTCGGGCCGGTGAAGAGCGTGAAGCCGACGCTGGTGTTCGAGCTGGGCTTCGAGGGCATCGCGCGCAGCACGCGGCACAAGAGCGGCATTGCGGTGCGCTTTCCGCGCATGCTGCGCTGGCGGGAGGACAAGCCCGTGGAGGAGGCGGACACCTTGCAGACGCTCGCTGCGTTGCTTCCCTCATGACCGACCCAATGGATCCCGAATTTCTCCCTCCCCCTTTGGGGGAGGGCAGGAGTGGGGGCAAGCGGCGTATCCGGAGCCAGCGGCCTGTCGTCGAAGGCCGCTTGCCCCCATCCCGGCCTTCCCCCGGCAGGGGAAGGAGCAAATCCAAGTCCGTGAAGCCTGCGCTCGACGCGTGGTTCGCCGCACGCGGGTGGAAGCCTTTCAAGTTCCAGCGCGAGGTGTGGAAAGCCATCGGCGAAGGCAGGTCCGGCCTGCTTCACGCGACCACCGGCGCGGGCAAGACCTACGCCGTGTGGCTCGGTGCGTTGCAGGCTTTCTCTCAAGCGCGCAAGGCAACGGCACACCCCGCCGCCCCTCCGCTCACTGTGCTGTGGCTCACCCCGATGCGCGCGCTTGCGGCCGACACGCTGCGTGCCCTGCAGCAGCCCCTCGAAGCCCTCGGCGCCGATGTGCATCCGTGGAGCACCGGCGTGCGCAGCGGCGACACCTCGTCGGCCGAACGCAGCGCGCAGAACCAGCGCCTGCCCAGCGTGCTCGTCACCACGCCTGAAAGCCTGTCGCTGCTGCTCTCGCGCGCCGATGCAAGCGAAGTGCTCGGCCATGTGCGCATGACCGTCGTCGACGAATGGCACGAGCTGCTCGGCAACAAGCGCGGCGTGCAGGTGCAGCTCGCGCTGGCACGGCTCAAGCGCTGGAATCCCGGCCTCGCGATCTGGGGCATGTCGGCCACGCTGGGTAACCTGCACGAGGCGATGCATTCGCTGCTGGGCCATGCGGACGGCGTGCTCGTGCAGGGTCAGGTGCCGAAGAAGCTCGTCATCGATTCGCTGCGGCCCGGCACCGCCGAGCGCTTTCCCTGGGGCGGCCACCTCGGGCTCACGATGCTGCCCCAGGTGATCGCGGAGATTGCCGCGAGCAAGACCGCGCTGGTCTTCACCAACACGCGCTCGCAGTCGGAGATCTGGTACCAGGCCATGCTGGAGGCCAAGCCCGAGTGGGCCGGCCTCATTGCGCTGCACCACGGCTCGCTCGACCGCGAGGTGCGCGAATGGGTCGAGCTGGGCCTCAAGAGCGGCGAGCTGAAGGCCGTGGTCTGCACCTCGAGCCTGGACCTGGGCGTGGACTTCCTGCCGGTCGAGCGCGTGCTGCAGATCGGCTCGCCCAAGGGCGTGGCGCGGCTGTTGCAGCGCGCCGGCCGTTCGGGCCATGCGCCGGGGCGGCCGTCGCGCATCACGCTCGTGCCCACGCACAGCGTCGAGATGGTCGAAGGCTCGGCCGCGCGCGCGGCCATCGCGGCGGGGCATATCGAGGCGCGCCACTCGCCCGACCAGCCGCTCGACGTGCTGGTGCAGCACCTGGTGACGGTGGCGCTGGGCGGCGGCTTCATGCCCGATGACCTGTATGACGAGGTGTGCGGCACGGCCGCGTACCAAGGCCTCTCGCGCGAGAGCTGGCAGTGGTGCCTCGACTTCGTCTCGCAAGGCGGCCCCTCCCTCGCGGCCTACCCAGACTACCGGCGCGCGGTGCCCGATGCCGAGGGCGTGTGGCGCGTGCCCGACGCGCGGCTCGCGCGCCGGCATCGCACCAACATCGGCACCATCGTGAGCGATGCGAGCATGTCGGTGCAGTATCTCGGCGGCTCGAAGATCGGCAGCGTCGAAGAAAGTTTCGTCGCGCGCATGAAGGCCGGCGACTGCTTCCTGTTCGGCGGGCGGCTGCTCGAACTCGTGCGCATCCACGACATGACCGCATGGGTGCGGCGCGCGAGCGGCAAGCGGCCCGCGGTGCCGCGCTGGAACGGCGGGCGCATGCCGCTGTCGAACACGCTGGCCGACGCGGTGGTGCAGCAGCTGGCGCAGGCCGGCGAGGGGCGCTACGACTCGCCCGAGCTGCAATGCGTGCGGCCGCTGCTCGAGATACAGCAGCAGTGGTCGGCGCTGCCGACGCCGCAGACGCTGCTGGCCGAGACGCTGGACACGCGCGAGGGCTCGCACCTGTTCCTCTATCCGTTCGCGGGCCGGCATGTGCACCTCGGGCTGGCAAGCCTGCTGGCCTGGCGTGTCGCGCAGCACGAGGCGCGCACCTTTTCCATCGCGGTCAACGACTACGGCTTCGAGCTGCTGAGCGCGACCGGGGTCGATTGGGCCGTGCTGCTGCCGCAGGTGCTGAGGCCGCCGGAAGGCGAAGCGCCCGCGGTGCTGCTGCACGAGGTGCTGGCCTCGCTCAACGCGGGCGAACTCGCGCAGCGGCGCTTCCGCGAGATCGCGCGCGTATCGGGGCTGATCTTCCAGGGCTACCCAGGCGAGAAGCGCAGCAGCAAGCAGCTGCAGGCCTCGTCCTCGCTGTTCTGGGAGGTGTTCCGCAAGTACGACCCCGGCAACAGGCTGCTGCAGCAGGCCGAGCAGGAGCTGCTCGCGCAGGAGCTCGAGATCGGCCGCCTGCGCGCCAGCCTCGCGCGCATGGCCACGCAGCAGCTCGTGCTGAAGCCGCTCGCGCGGCCGACGCCGTTTTCGTTTCCGCTGATGGTCGAGCTGTTCCGCGAGAAGCTGTCGAACGAGAACGTGGCGGACCGCATCGCCCGCATGGTCGAGCAGCTCGAGAAGGCCGCGGGCGGCGTGGTCACGGCCGGCGGCGTCGAGCGCGTGAAGGGCACGCTGTCCTTCGGCCAGGAGGGGCCGGGCAAGCCGCCGAAGCCCGTGGGGCAGCGGCGCGACCGGCGCAGGCCGTCACGCCCGTTGCCGCCGCTGTGAGCCGCTCAGCCCGCGCCGTGCGCCTTCACCCACCGCACGATGTCCGCCGCGCCCATCGCGCCGGCCTGCCGCGCCACCTCGCGGCCGCCGCGGAACAGCACCAGCGTCGGGATGCTTCGGATATTGAAGCGCGCACCCAGGGCAGGCACGGCCTCGGTGTCGACCTTGGCGAGCCGCACCCGTGGTTCCAGCTGGGCCGCGGCCTGTTCGTAGCCCGGCGCCATCTGGCGGCAGGGGCCGCACCAGGGCGCCCAGAAGTCGACCAGCACCGGGATCTCGTTGCGCGCGATGTGGCGGTCGAAGGTGGCTTCGTCCGGCAGCGCGGTGGAATGGCCGGCGAACAGCGGGCGGTGGCAGCTGCCGCAGTCGGGCGCGCTGTCCAGCTGCGCCGCGCGCACGCGGTTGGTCGTGTGGCAGTGCGGACAGACGATGTGCAGCGGGGGCGATTCGGTCATGTGCAGGAACTGGGGACGGCCAGGGCCGATTGCAAGGCGGCCGCGGGAACCTGCGTCTTTTGCGACACTTCCAGCCCGTGAGCCATTCCGATTCTTTCCCGTCGCCGTTCCCGCTCCGCTGGGCGGGCGAGCTGCTGCAGCTCTTGCCCGAGCGGGCGCTGTGGTGGCCCGATGCGCGCGTGCTGTTCGTGGCCGACCTGCACCTGGGCAAGGCCGCGGCCTACCGCGCGCTCGGCCAGCCGGTGCCGGGCGGCACGACGCAGGAAAACCTTGCGCGGCTCGATGCGTTGATGGCCCGGCTGGCCCCGCACCGCATCGTATTCCTCGGCGACTTCCTGCATGCGGCGCAGGCGCGCACGGTGCTCGCCGCGGTGGAGGCCTGGAGGGCGCGCCATGCCGGCATCGCGATGACGCTGGTGCGCGGCAACCACGACAGCCGTGCGGGCGATCCGCCGGATGCGCTCGGCATCGACGTGGTCGACGAGCCTTTTCTGCTCGGGCCGTTCGCCTGCTGCCACCATCCGCAGACGCATGCCACGCACTTCGTGCTCGCGGGGCACCTGCACCCCGTTTGCAGGCTCCACGGCCCGGGGCGCGACAGCGTGCGGCTGCCGTGTTTCGTGAGCGATGCGCAGCAGGCGGTGCTGCCGGCTTTCGGCGAGTTCACGGGCGGGTGGCTGATGGAGCAGGCGCCGGGGCGGCGCTTTCATGCAGTGGGTGGCGACGCGGTGTGGGCGCTGCCCGAGCAGGAATGATTTGGGCTCCTTCCCCCAGCGGGGGAGGGAGAAAGAAAGAGAAAGTCAGAGCACCACCGGCTCGTCCGGCAGTTCGTTCACGTCGATTTCGTTCTCGCCCAGCGGAAAGTGCTGCACCAGCAGGGCCGAGATTTCTTCCAGCGCCTGCGTGAGCCCGTCCTCGAAGCGGCCCTCGCGGAAGGCCGCGCCCATGCGCTGCGCCATCGCGGCCCATTCGGCATCATCGACGCGCGCGTTGATGCCGCGGTCCGCCACGATCTCGATCGCGTGCTCGGCCAGCAGCAGGTAGATCAGCACGCCGTTGTTGTGCGCGGTGTCCCACACGCGCAGCTTGCCGAACAGCGTGACGGCGCGCTCGCGCGGCGGTGCATGGCGCCACAGGTACGACATCGGCAGGCCGGCCTCGACGCAGATGCGGATCTCGCCGCTGTGGCGCCGCTCGCTCGCGGCGACGCGGCCTGCGAGGCGCTCCAGCGCGGCTGCGGGCAGCGCGCGGCGAACCTCGGACTCGTCGATCCAGCGGTGGCGCCAGATGCGGCCGAGCTTCGAGAAGAAGGTTGCGTCGGTTGCCGTCATCGTGTTCACCAGTCCCCCGACGCACCGCCGCCGCCGAAATTGCCGCCGCCGCCGGAGCTGAAACCTCCGCCGCCGCCGCCACCACCACCACCGCTCCAGCCTCCGCCGCCACCGGAACTCCAGCCGCCCCCACCGCCGCCGCCCATCCGCCCGGCACCTGCGACCAGCGAGACGATGAGCGCGACAAGCGCCGCGATCACCGCGATGGCGATGCTGGTGGTGATGAAGAACACGACCACGCCGACGCCGCCCCCCACGACCACCGTGCCCAGCTTCTTGCCGAGGATGGCGCGCGCGATCGGCGCGCCGATGAAGACGCCGACGAACAGGAAGATCGCGAGGTTCTCCCAGTCGAAGCCACCGCCGCCTCCGCCGCCGTGGCTGCCCGTGTCGCGCGAGGGCTCGGGCAGCGGCTCGCCGTCGACCAGCCCGATGAGCCGGTCCACCGCCGCGTTCAGCCCGCCCGCGAAGTCGTTGCCGCGAAAGCGCGGCTTCATCTCCTCGTCGATGATGCGCACGGCCGCAAGGTCGGGCACCGCGCCTTCGAGCGCCTTGGCGGTGGCGATGCGCATCTTGCGGTCGTCCTTGGCCACGACCACCAGCAGGCCGTCGCCGACGTCCTTGCGGCCGATCTTCCAGGCGTCGCCCACGCGCTGCGTATAGCTGGCGATGTCCTCGGGCGCGGTGGTCGGCACCATCAGCACCACGATCTGCGAGCCCTTGCGCTGCTCGAAGGCCGCGAGCTTGGTGTCGAGGCCGTTGCGCTGCGCGGCATCGAGCGTGCCGGTCTGGTCAATCACGCGCGCGGTGAGTGCGGGCACCGGCAGCAGGCCTTGCGCGAATGCGCCGCCCATCGTCAGCAGCATGAGTGCCGCCAGGAGGCGCGCGCCCCATTCCAGAAACACCGCGGAACCGGCTTTGCCGGGCCGCCGGTGTTGCCCCCGGCGAGGGGGAAGGCGCAGTGACACGAAGTGCACGAAGACTGGGGGAGTTACTTTTTCGGGGTGCTGAAGTCGACCGTCGGCGGCGTGGAAATCTGCGCCTCGTTCTGCACCGAGAAGTTCGGCTTCGGCGCGTAGCTGAAGATCTTGGCCGTGATGTTGGTCGGGAAGCTGCGTGCGAGCACGTTGTACTCCTGCACGCTCTCGATGTAGCGGTTGCGCGCCACGGTGATGCGGTTCTCGGTGCCTTCGAGCGTCACGCGCAGGTCGCGGAAGGCCTGGTTGGCCTTGAGCTCGGGGTAGCGTTCCGCCACCACCATCAGCCGCGACAGCGCCGACGAGAGCTCGCCCTGCGCCTGCTGGAACTTGTTGAAGGCCTCGGGGTTGTTAAGCGTCTCGGGCGAGACCTGGATCGAGGTGGCCTTGGCGCGCGCCTCGATCACCTTGGTGAGCGTGTCCTGTTCGAAGCTGGCCTCGCCCTTCACGGTGGCCACGATGTTGGGCACGAGGTCGGCGCGCCGCTGGTACTGGTTGAGGACCTCGCTCCAGGCCGACTTGCTGGCCTCGTCGAGGGACTGGAACTGGTTGTAGCCGCAGCCGCTCAGGGACACGACAGCCGCAAGGATCAATAGCCAGCGCTTCATCATCATTTGCATTACCTCCGCAGAAGATGCGGAAGGTAGCATAGGTGGCTCGATGTCCCTCGATCCCCTCCACGCCCTGCAGGCCGCCAACCGTGCGGTATTGCCCGTTGCTTCCGACGCCTTCGGCACCCTGCTGGTCGCCGGTGCGACTGGCGCATTGGGGGCGGAACTGCTGCGCCGGCTCGCGGGCAGCCACCGCCATGCCCACACGCGCGTGCTGGCGCGCGAGCCGATCCGCGACGGGCTGCGCGGCGTCGAGACCTGCCTGAGCCCGGCCGAGCCGATCGCGCAATGGCCGCTCACCTCCGCCCACACGGCCATCGTCGCCTTCGACCCGCCGCGGCTGTACCACGACCGCGAACGCGCGCTGTGGGTGCCCGAGCCCTCGGACCTGCCCGCGCTGGCGCGCTGGCTGCGCGCCAGCGGCGTGCAGACGCTGGCCATCGTGCAGCCGCACGACCAGGGCCGGCTGCCCGAGGCGCTCAAGCGCGGGCTCGCGAGCCTCGACGAGCAGGCGGTGGTGGCCTGCGGCTTCGAGCGCGTGATCCTCCTGCGCTCGGCGCGCAAGCCGGCGAACGCGAAGTTCGCCAATCCCCTCGAGCGGCTGGCCGCATGGATGCTGTCCGTCGTGCGCTTCATGGTGCCGAGCAGCGAGCAGCCGGTGCGCGCGTCGAAGGTGGCGGAGCTGGTCGACGTGGCGCTGCGCATCGCGCCGCCGGGCGTGCACGTGGCCGCGCCCGAGATGGTGTGGCAGGCCGCGCAGGGCGACATGCTGGCGGTGGCCGAGCGCTGGCTCAGTCCTGCCGCTTCAGCCGCGCCATTGGCGTAGCAGCTGGGCCGAATCGACCACCAGCCCGAGGTGCAGCGACACCATCGCCAGCGCCGCGCCTTCCAGATGCGGGTCGGTGCCGCGCACGAGGTCGCGCAGCACGATCACGCGGTAGTTGTGGTTGTTGGCGTCGAAGGCCGTGTTGAGCACGCAGCAGTCGGTGAAGCCGCCGTTGAGCACCACCGTCTCGATGCGCTGGTTGCGCAGCAGAAAGTCGAGGTCGGTCGGGTAGAACGCCGACAGCCGGCGCTTGCTGTCCACGCGCATGTCGCCGGGCTCGACGCGCGTGACCCACTCGGTCCACTTCGAGCCTTCGATGGCGTGCGCGTCGGCGTTCGGAATCTCGCCCACGTGCAGCGGAAAGGTGCGCCGCCACGCTGACGGAATGCCGCGGATGTCGTCCACGCCATCGGGGCGCAGCACCGACTTGATGTGCACGATGCGCACGCCGAGCGCGCGCACCTCGTCATGAAAGCTGTCGATGGGCGCCACCACGTCGCGCGCCCGGGGCGCGGGGCAGGGGCAGTCGGGGCTGTCGTCGAGGTGGCCGCGGTGCATGTCGATGGAGACGACTGCCGTGGTCGCGGGGTTCAGGTAGTCGGCGAACCGCGCCGCGTCGAGTTCGCGCTCTTCGTTGTAGACCCAGGCCTTCATCGCCGTTCTTCTCTCACATAGGGTTGACCCAGCGCACCGGGCTCTTCATCGGCGCCGCGCCGCGAGAGAGCGACCCACACCATCACGCCGAGCGTCACCGCATACGGCGTCATCATCACGAAGTACTGCGGCAGTTGCACGCCGGCCGCGGCCAGCTGCGGAATCAGCGCTTCGATGCAGCCGAACAGCACGGCGCCCGCCAGCGCCTTCCACGGCGACCAGCGCGCGAAGATCACCAGGCCCACCGCGATCCAGCCGCGCCCACCCGTCATGCCCGCGATCCACAGCTTGGTGCTGACCACCGAGATGTACGCGCCCGCCAGCCCCACGAGGGCCGAGCCTGCGAGCACGGCAGCGAAGCGCCATGCCGTCACGCGAATGCCGGCCGCGTCCGCCGCCTGCGGGTTCTCGCCCACGGCGCGCAGCCGCAGGCCGGTGGAGGTGCGTGCGAAGAACCACGCCACCGCGCCGAAGATCGGCAGCGTGAGCCACACCATCGCGTTCTGCTCGAAGAGCTTGCCCACACCCGGCAGCATCGACAGCGGCCACAGGCCCATCGCGCCGATGCCTTCGGTCGCGTGGTTGGTCCAGTCGGCCATCGAGCCCACCAACGCCGTGAGCCCCTGGCAGAAGAACACCAGCGCGAGCCCGGCAATCACCTGGTTCACGCGCAACCAGATCACCATCACCGCGAACAGCACCGACACCATGCCGGCCGCCAGCATCGCGAGCACCAGCGACACCGCCGGCTGCCCGATGGCGATCTGCGCGCCGATGCCGGCCAGCGCGCCGACCAGCATCAGCCCTTCGGCGCCGAGCGAGAGCACGCCCGCGCGCTCGCTGATGATCAGGCCCAGTGCGGCCAGCGCATACGGCACGGCGAAGTCCGGCGTGCTCGCGAGCCAGTTGAGAACGATGCTGACGCTCATGCTGCGGCCTCCCCGCCCACCCGGCGCAGCCGGTGGCGAATGAAGAAGTCGCTCGACGCCACGCACACCACGATGACCGCCTGGATCAGCTGCACCATGGAGAACGGCACCTGGTAGAACACCTGCAGGCTGCGGCCGGTGACGAACAGCGCCGCCACCAGCAGCGCCACCACCGTGGCCGCAAGCGGGTTGTTGCGCGCGAGGAAGGCAATGAGGATGCCCGAGAAGCCATAGCCCTGGTAGAAGGCCTGCGTGAGCCGGCCCTCTTGCCCCGCGACCACCGCGAAGCCCGCGAGCCCGGCCATCGCGCCCGACAGCAGCACCGCGCCATAAATAGTGCGCCGCACCGGTACGCCGTTGGCATGCGCCACGCGCGGGTTGGCATCGACGAAGCGCAGATACAGCCCCACGCGGCTCACGCTCGCCAGCCACCACGCCAGCAGCGCGACCACGCCCGCGAGCAGGATCGAGCTGCCCACGCCGGCGCCCAGCTCAGGCAGCCGCTCGAAGGCGCGGAACTGCGGCGAGTAAGGGAAGTTGTCCTTCGGGTCCTTCCAGCTGCCATAGACCAGATGCAGCAGGAAGTTGGCCGCCATGTAGTTGAGCATCAGCGTCGAGATGATCTCGTTCACGCCGAGCTTCAGCTTGAGCCACGAAGGCCCCAGCACCCACAGCAGGCCGCAGCCGATGGCAGCCGCGAACATCAGCGGCAGGCGCAGGTTTTCGGGGCCGATCTGCCACATCGAGACGGTGGTCGCGCCGATGGCGCCCCAGATCATCTGGCCTTCGAGCCCCAGGTTCCAGAAGCGCGCGCGGAAGGCGATGGAGCCCGCGAGGCCGACGAGGATCATCGGCGCGGCCTGGAACAGCACGGCGCGGAAGTTCTGGCCGTCGAAGAAGGTCTGCATGACGAACTCGTTCGCGAGTTCGTCGGCTGGTACGCCCGCCGCCACGAGGATCGCGGCGGAGATGGCGAAGCCCACGAGCAGGGCGGCCGCGAGGATCAGCGCCTGCCAGCGCCAGGCCATGTGCTGGCGGATTTCGAGCGCGTAGCGGCGGCCGGCGAGCGGCGGGGTCTTGGGAGGATGTGCCATGTCGGCTGCCAACGCTGCTTCAGCCATGGTCCACCATCGCCTGTCCGATGGCTTGCCGGTCGGCGGGCTGCGCGAATTCGCCGGCGATGCGACCGCGCGCCATCACGCCCACGCGGTCGGCCAGCTGCAGCACCTCGTCGAGGTCCTCGCTGATGAGCAGCACCGCCGCGCCGCTGTCGCGCGCGGCGCGAAGCCGCGCATGCACCTCGGCGCTGGCGCGCACGTCGAGCCCGCGGCTGGGGCTGTGCGCGAGCACCAGCGTGGGCGACTTGCCGAATTCGCGCGCCAGCACGAGCTTCTGCGCATTGCCGCCCGACAGCAGTGCGGCCTTCTGCGCGACCGAGCGCACGCCCTGCACGTCGAAGGCGCGCACGGCTTCCTGCGTATCGCTCTGGATGCGGTTGCGGCGCAGGCGCCACACGGGGCCGTAGCGGCCGGTGTGCACGCGGCCGATGGCGTAGTTCTCGGCCACCGAGAGGCCACCCGCGAGCGCGAGCCCGTAGCGGTCGGCCGGAATGGCGGCAATGCCGATGCCGCGGCGTGCCGATGCGGCCATGGCGCCATGGCCCTCGAGCCGGATCTCGCCTTCGGTGGCTTCGCCCGGCAGGCCCATGATCGCGCCCGCCAGCTCGCCCTGTCCGTTGCCGCCGACACCGGCGAGGCCGTAGATTTCACCGGCGTGCAGTTCGAGATCCACGCCGTCGAGCACGCGCCGGCCTTCGGGCGAGGCCGGCGTGCGCAGTCCGCGCACGGACAAGCGCACCGGGCCACGCGATATGGTCGAGGCCTGGAAGCCTTGCATTGCAATCGACTCACCCACCGTGAGCTTCACCAGCTCGGCAACAGAGGCTTCGTTGGGCCGCAGCGTGGCCACCGTGCACCCGCCGCGCATCACCGTCACGCGGTCGGCATACGTCTTCACGTCGGCCATCTTGTGCGTGACCAGCACCACGGCCGCCCCGGCGCGCGCCAGCCCTCGTACCGTTTGCAGCAGGCGCGAGGCCTCCTGGTCGGTCAGCACGGCCGTGGGCTCGTCGAGGATCAGGATGCGTGCGCCCGCGAGCAGCACCTTGAGGATCTCGACGCGCTGCTGTTCGGCAATCGAAAGCGCATCGATGCGCTTCGACGGATCGATGTCGAAGCCCAGCTCCGAGGCCTTGTTGCGAATGTCGCGCTCGATCTCGCGAAGCCGCTCGCCATGGCTTTGAAACTCGGCCGGCGGCGGTGCCGTGAGCAGAATGTTCTGCGCCACCGTGAAAGGCCGCACCAGCTTGAAATGCTGGTGAACCATGCCGATACGGTGCTTCGCTGCGTCGCGCGGACCGGCGAAGCGCACCGCGTTGTCGTCCACCATCAGTTGCCCGGCCTCGGGCGCATAGAGCCCGGCCGCGATGTTCATCAGCGAAGACTTGCCCGCGCCGTTCTCGCCCAGCAACGCATGCACCTCGCCCCAGCGCGCGGCAAAGTGAGCGTCGGTCAATGCCGCGAAGCCGTCGAAGGACTTGCGGATGCCGGTGAGTTCGAGCGCATTGGGCATGAGGTTCCGGAGGCCTTGCTTGCTTACTTCTGCGTAACCACGCCCTTGACGAACCAGTCCATCTTCCACAGGTCCGCATCGGACAGCACCGCGCCCTTGGCCACGCGCTCCTTGCCGTCGCGGTCGGCGAGCGGGCCGGCGTAGACCTGCTTGCCCTTCATGATCGCGTCGCGCTCGGCGGTGATGAGCGTGGCCTTGTCCTTGGGCACCGCGGGGCCAAACCCCGCAATGTCGGTGCCGCCGTCCTTCATCTCGATGAAGGCTCCGTATGGCGAAGGCTTCCATCCACCCGCCATCACCTTCTTCAGTTCGGGTGTCAGGAAGCGGTCCCACACCCACACCGACGAGCACAGCGTGGCCTTGGGCGCGAACTGGCGCAGGTCGCGGTGGTGGCCGGTGCCGTACACGCCGCGTTCCTGCGCGACGATCTGCGGCGTGGGGCTGTCGACGTGCTGGCCGATCACGTCGGCGCCCTGGTCGATCAGTGCGGCGGCGGCGGCGCGTTCCTTCACCGGGTCGTTCCAGGCGCCGGTGTAGATCACGTTGACCGTGGCGTTCGGGTTCATCTTCTGCGCGCCGAGAGCGAAGGCGTTGATGGTCCAGTTCACCACGCCGAAGGGATTGGCCGCGACGAAGCCGAGCTTGCCGGTCTTCGACGCCGCGCCGGCCGCCATGCCGCAGAGATACTGGCTCTCGTAGGTGCGGCCGTAGAAGGATTCGAGGTTGCTGCCGTTGGTGGTGCCCGAGCCGTTGAGGAAGGCCACGTCGGGGTACTTGGCTGCCAGGTCCTTGAAGCTGTCGGAGTAGCCGAAGGCCGTGCCGATCACGATGTTGGCGCCGCGCTGGATGAACTTCTCGGCCGCGGGCTTGATGGCCGAGGCGTCTTCCGGCACGTTCTCGACGAACTGGATCTTCTGGCCGATTTCCTTCTCGACCTTCGCTCGGGCTTCGTCGAAGGCCTGCGTCCAGCCGCCGTCGTTCTTCGGGCCGAAGTAGAGCATCGCGATCTTCGGCTTGTCCTTCAGCGTGAAGCCATCGGCGGCCGCGGCGGGCAGCGTGGTGAAGAACGCGCCGCCGGCCGCGATGGTCATCGCGAGGCCCAGGCCGGGAGTGAGGGTGCGCAGCTGCTGCATGGAACTACCTTGGGTGAGGGGCTTTGAAGAAAGGGAGGGACGAGAAAATCGAAAACGGGCAGTGCGCGTCACATCATGAAGTTGATGCGGAACACATTGCCCTCGGGGTCCAGCAGCACCGACTGGTACCAGTTGTAGTAGGTGACGTACGGCGGCTTGACGAGCGTGGCACCCGCTTCGAGCGCAACGGGCACCATGCGGTCGACGTCGGCTTGGCTGTCGACGTCGATGTTCAGCAGGAACTTGACGCCGCGCGTGTCGGAGAACTCGGCGAGGTGCAGCAGTTCGTAGGCATCGAGCGCGTTGAAGCCCAGGCTCGACTTGCCGGTGTCCAGCCCGCGGAAGATCGGCGAGCGGATCGCCTCGATCTCGGCGAAGCCGAACACGCGCTGGTAGAAGCCGCTGAGTGCGACCACGTCCTTCGCGAAGACGTTGACGTAAGACAGGTGGGCCATGCGTTCAGGCCGTCACTTTGGTGCCGCCGAAGGTCGTCTGCTTGACGAACTTCGATGTGAGGTGGTCGCCCGAGGAGATGGGCGCGTACTTCGCCTCTTCGCCCGGCGCGAGGCAGCTCGGCAGGCACTCGACCATCGCGTCGTAGTTGGGCTGATGGAAGAACACCAGCGACTGCCGGCGGTTGGTGCTCGCCACCTCGAACGGCGGATTGATCACGCGGTGCAGCGTGGACACCCATTGGTCGTTGGTCCACTGCATCATGAGGTCGGCGATGTTGACCACCAGGCCGCCTTCGACCTGCGGCACGTCGACCCACTGGCCGGCTTTGTTGAAAACCTGCAGGCCCTTGTCGTCGGGCAGCACGATGGTGAGGCTGCCGTAGTCGCTGTGCGCGCCCGCACGCAGCTGGCCGGGCAGCGGCTGTTCGCGCTGGGGCGGATAGCTCAGCACGCGGAACATGCTGATGTGCCTGTCGATCTTGTCGTCGAAGAAGGTCTCGGGCAGCGACAGGCCGAGCGCGAAGACGCGCATCAGCGAGCGCGAAAGATCGCTCATCGCCTCGAAGTAGCCTTCATAGGCTTCGCGGAAACCTTCGATGGGCGGCCAGCTGTTGGGCTCGAAGTGCGGTCCGGCGGCGGGACCGCGGTGGTAGTCGTCGTTCGGCACGTTCGACGGGCCGATGGAGAACGATTCCTTCAGGTCGCCCGGCGCCGCTTCTTCGAGGCTGTACGAAAGGCCTTCCTCGCCCACTGCGCTGTAGCCGCGCACCGCGTCTTCGCGCGGGCGATCGACCTTGCGCTTCTCGCCCAGCGGCATGTCGAAGAACCTGCGCGAGAGCGACGACACGCGCGAGATCAGCTCGGGCGAAATGCCGTGGTTGGTGATGACCAGGAAGCCGATGCTGCGGCAGGCCGCATCGACCTTCTTCGCGACCTCGGCCTTGCCTTCGGCAGTGCCGGCGAAGTAGGGCGCGAGATCGATGATGGGGACGGACAGCAGGGTCATGGCAGGTTCCTCATGCTTGGCATGCCTTTCGCCATGCAACGTCTGTGCCAGTTGGACCAAATGGACAAAACGCATCCGTCGCGTCAGCATGGTGCGCAACCTTGCGCCGCGAAGGCAACAGCGGCGCAAGGCGATGCACCGTGGCCTTACAGTGGTGCGCCGTCTGCCGATTCATGAACTAGAGCGAGGGAAGATGCCGAAGACCAAAGCGCTGGCCGCAAGCGCCAGCAAAGAGAGCCCGGTGCGCAAGCGCGCCAAGCCCGCGGTGCGCAGCGCGTCCGCGGTGAACCGCCGGCTGCGCCAGATCGAGGACAAGCGCAGTGCGATCCTTGGCGCGGCGCTGGGGTTGTTCTCGCGCTTCGGCCTGCACGGCACGTCGATCGACCAGGTGGCGGCGCGCGCCGATGTGTCGAAGAGCAACCTGCTCTATTACTTCGCGAACAAGGAAGAGCTTTACGTCAATGTGCTGCGAGACCTGCTGGCGCTGTGGCTCGAACCGCTGCGCGGCTTCAGCGCCGAGCAGGACCCGGGCGAGGCCATCGGCGGCTACATCCGCCGCAAGCTGGTGGTGTCGCGCGACCGGCCCGATGCGTCGCGGTTGTTCTGCCTTGAAATGATCCAGGGCGCGCCGCTGCTGCGCGATGAACTCGACCGTGAGCTGCGCACGCTGGTGGAGAAAAAATCGGAAGTGATTCGCGCGTGGATCGAGGCCGGCAAGCTGGCGCCGGTCGACCCGCATCACCTGATTTTCGCGCTGTGGGCGGTGACGCAGCACTACGCGGACTTCGGCGTGCAGGTGCAGGCGCTGACGGGCCACACGCTGGACGATGCGGCGTTCTTCGAGCAGACCGTGGAGAGCGTTCAGCGCATCGTGCTGCAAGGCGTTGCGCCCCGCTGAATCTTGCCTTGCTCCCTCTCCCTCTGGGGGAGGGTTGGGGTGGGGGCAAGCAGCGTGTCCATCGAGCGCTCTGCCTGCCCCCATCCCAGCCTTCCCCCAGAGGGGGGAAGGAGCAATTCAAAGGCATTGCCTGCGAATGCAGAAGGGTAAGAAGCGTCAGTGCTGCGGCGGCGCAGCGATCTCGTGATAGCTCCTGTCGAAGTAGATCAGCCCCTGCGCCGCGCCACCGATGGCAATCGCCACCGCTTCGCAGAACAGCACGTCATGCGTGCCCGCGCTCGTTGAATGCACCACGCGGCAGTCGAAGGACACGGCCGCGTCGTCGAGCATCGGCGAGCCCGTGGTCTTGTGGCTCCAGTTGCCGGCGGCGAAGCGTTCGTCCATCGGCGTCTTGCCGCCGAACAGCGCGGAGAGCGACTGGTGCCCCGCGGCCAGCACGTTCACGCACAGCACGCCGTTGGCCTTGAACGCCGGATACACCGAGGCCGAGCGGTTCAGGCACACCAGCAGCGTCGGCGGTTCGTCGGTCACGCTGCACACGGCCGAGGCCGTGAAGCCGGCGCGGCCTGCGGGGCCGTCGGTGGTGATGATGTTCACCGCGGCGCCCAGGCGTGCCATTGCATTGCGGTAGTCGGCCTTCGGCAGGCCCGTAGGCAGGCCGGGTGGGTTCGATGCTGCAGGGTGGGAGGCCATGGCGTTCAGCATGTCGTGACTCTTTCAGGCCAGCACACAGGCTTCGTCGAAGGGCAGCCGCGGCAGGCGGCCGAACACCTTCGACGCATCGCCGTGGCCCAGGTTGATGAGGAAGTTGGTGGTCCAGTCGGTGCCCTCGAAGAAGGCGGCATCGACCTTCGCCTTGTCGAAGCCCGACATCGGCCCGGCGTCGAGGCCGACCGCGCGCGCGGCGAGCAGCAGGTAGCCCGCCTGCAGGCTGGCATTGCGGAAGGCGGTCTCGTGCGCGGCCTCGGGGCTGCCGGTGAACCAGCTGCGCGCGTCGGCATGCGGGAACAGCGTGGGCAGCTTGTCGTAGAACCTGCGGTCCCATGCGGCGATGACCGTAACGGGTGCGGCCATTGTCTTGTCGAGGTTGCCCTTGGAGAGCGCCGGTGCGAGGCGCTGTTTGCCTTCAGGCGTGCGCACGAACACGAAGCGGGCAGGCGAGCAGTTGGCCGAGGTCGGGCCGAGGCTTGCGAGCGCGTAGATCTGCTGCAGTTGTGCATCGGTGACCGGTTCGCCGGTCCAGCCGTTGTGGCTGCGCGCGCCGGTGAAAAGCAGCGACAGCGCGGCGTCGTCGAGTGTGGTGGAAAGCGTTTGGGTCATGCGGGAACGGCGGGTGCGCTGACCCGGGAAAGAAAGTCGAGCAGGCTGCGGTTGAAGGCTTCGGCCTCGGTCACGCTGTGGGCATGGCCGCCGTGCGGCATGAAGTCGAGCGTGACGTCGCGCAGGCCATCGGCCAGGCGCTGCGAGCAGGTCCAGGGCACGAGCGCGTCGTCCTTGGCTGCGGCGACCAATGCAGGGGCGGCGATGTCGGCGAGGCGCGCGTCGATGTCGAAGGCCCGCAGCGCGGCGATGCGCGCGCGCATGTTGGCTTCGCCGGGGAAATGCGCGAAGGCGTGGTCGACTTCGTCGGCGACGCGCTGCGCGTGTTCGGCGCACCAGGCAGACGGGTACAGGAAGATCGGTTGCGCTTCCACGTATGCGCGCGGGCCGCAGGCGCCGAGCAGCGCGAGCCGCGCGTCGAAGCAGCGCGCCGAATGCGGATTGGGCCGGGACCATGCATTGATGAGCACGAGACTCGCGATGCGCGAGGGCGCATCCAGCGCGAGCTGCAGGCCCACCAGGCCGCCGAGCGCATGGCCCGCGAAGTGGCATTGCGAAGTCTTCGTGGCATCGAGGATGCCGAGCACGTCCTGCGCCATGTGTTCGATGGCATACGCATCGGGCAGCGCAGCGGGGCTGCGGCCCGTACCGCGCTGGTCGTATGCGATGACGCGGTGCCCGGCGGCGACCAGTGCGCCGAGCTGCGGCTGCCAGAAACCCGCCGAGCCACCGAGGCCGGACGACAGCAGCACGGTGGCCGCCGCATCGGCCGGCCCATGCACTTCGTAGTGCAGCGACGGCATGAGTGTCAGGCCTTCTTGCCGACGTGTGCGATCGAGGCGATCTCGATCAGCGCATCGGGCTTCACGAGGCCGCACTGGATGCAGTAGCGCGCGGGCTTGGTGCCGGGAAAGAACTCGGCATACACCGCGTTGATCTTCGCGTAGTCGGCCCAGTCCTTGAGCATGATCTGGTTGAAGGTCACGTCGTCCATGGTGCCGCCCGCGGCTTCGACCACGCCCTGGATGATGGTGAGTACATGCCTTGCCTGTGCGCTCGCGTCGCCGACGTGGACCACGTTGTTGTCCTTGTCGAAGGGCAGCGTGCCCGACACGTAGAGCACGCCGTCGGCGAGCGTGCCGGGGACGTAGGGGGCGAGCGGTACGCCGGTGCCGGGCGGGATGATGGCTTGCTTGGGCATGAGGGGAGGCTCCTTGAAGTGAATCAGGCGATGGCCGTTTCGGCCGGTGCGGGTTGGGTGATCGATGAAGGCGCGAAGATGCGGCAGAAGTCGTCCATCGTGGAGACCCATCCGAAGAAGGTCTCGACGTTGTAGACCGATGCCTTCTGGATCGCAGGGCCGCCGAGTTCGTGCGTGGCGTCTTCGAGCATCACGGCGAAGTATTCGAGGTGGAAGGCATCGCGCAGCGTCGATTCGACGCACACGTTGGTCGCGATGCCGGTGAACACCAGGTGGCGGATGCCGCGTGCACGCAGCGTGCTGTCGAGCGTGCTGTTGAAGAAGCCGCTGTAGCGCGTCTTCGGCACGACGATGTCGCCGGGCTGTGGCTTAATCTCTTCGATGAGGTCGTAGTCCCAGCCGCCCTTGGCGAGGAACTTGCCCTGCAGCTCGGGCCTGGCGCGCATGGTCTTGAGCGCGTTCGACTTGTGCCAGTTCGGCGAGCCGGGGCCGCCGGCTTCGATGTACGCCGCGTCCCAGCCGTTCTGCAGGAACACAACGAGCATGCCGGCCGCGCGTGCCGCTGCGATGGTGCGCGCGATGTTCGCGATGGTGCCTTGCGCGCCCGAGATGTCGAAGCCTGCCGAGTCGACATACCCGCCGATGGAGGCGTAGGCGTTCTGCATGTCGACGACGATCAGCGCGGAATCGGTCGCGTGCAGCGCCAGTGGCTCGGGGCGCGCGGGCAGCACCTGCGGTGCGGGGGCGCCGGGCAGCCGCGGTGCGCCAACGGGGATGTTCGATGTGAGAGTCGTGTTGCGTGCGGGAGTGCTCACGTGATGCTCCTGCTCAGGCCGCGAGGCGCTCGGGCTCGGCCTGCGAAGGCACGGGGCTCTGCACATGCGCGCGGCTCTTCATGAGCGGCTGGATGCGCTCGCCGAAGGCTTCGACGCCCTGCACGAAATCGTCGAAGGTCAGCAGCACGCCTTCGGTGCCGGGCACCTCTGCCATTTCGTCGAGCAGGCGCGCGACGGTGGCGTAGGAGCCGACCAGCGTGCCCATGTTGATGTTGACGGCGGAGGTCGGGTCGGTCATCTGGCGCACGTTGGTGTCGGCGCCCGACTTGGTGTCGGCTGCGCCCTGCTGGCCCAGCCATGCAATCGCTTCATGGTCGGCGCCGGCCTTGTAGTGCTCCCACTTGGCGCGCGCGGCGTCATCGGTCTCGTCGGCGATCACCATCATCAGCACGTAGGTGGTGACGCTGCGGCCGGTCTTCGCGGTGGCCTCGATGAGCTTCTCGGCCGCGGGCGCGAAGGCCTTGGGCGTGTTCACGCCCTTGCCGAAGCAGAAGTTGTAGTCGGCGTACTTCGCGGAAAAGTCCATGCCCGCATCGCTCTGGCCCGCGCAGATCACCTTCATGTCGGCCTGCGGCTGCGGGCTCAGGCGGCAGTCGTCCATCTTGAAATGGTCGCCCTTGAAGTCGGACTGGCCGGTGCCCCAGAGGTCGCGCAGCACCTGGATGTATTCGCTGAGGTACTGGTAGCGCGTGCCGAAGAACTGGTCGCCGGGCCACATGCCCATCTGCGAGTACTCGGGCCGCTGCCAGCCGGTGACGAGGTTGAGGCCGAAGCGGCCATTGGAAATGGAGTCGATGGTCGACGCCATGCGCGCCACGATGGCCGGTGGCATCACCAGCGAGGCGGCCGTGGCAAACAGCTTGATCTTGCTGGTGACGGCGGCGAGGCCGGCCATCAGCGTGAAGGATTCGAGGTTGTGGTCCCAGAACTCCGTCTTGCCGCCGAAGCCGCGCAGCTTGATCATAGACAGCACGAAGTCGACACCGTAGCGCTCGGCCTTCAGGGTGATCTGCTTGTTGAGTTCGAAGCTGGGCTTGTACTGCGGCGCGTTTTCGGAAAGCAGCCAGCCGTTGTTGCCGATGGGAATGAAGATGCCGACGTTCATGAAAGCGCTCCTGTTGCGAGGTTGCGAAGCTCCTGGCATGCGCCGTGCCAGTTGAATAAGTTGTTTTAAATCAATGGGTTAGGGAAAAATTGCATCCATGTTTTGACCATTTGGTCCAAAGTGGAGCAGGTGTTCTGCCGGGATCGCGGCAGCACGGTGCAGCATGGACCAAAGAGGTGCAGTGCCGCCGTCACGCACGGCGCGGCAAAATCACGCCATGCCCAAGACCCCACTCCGCGCCGCCGCGGCCATCGGCGGCACTGCCGACGACGTCGAAGCGGCCTTCTACGAAGCGCTGCAGCGCGGCGACATCGACGCGCTGATGGCCTGCTGGGCCGACGAGGACGAGGTGTTCTGCGTGCATCCCGGGGGCCCGCGGCTGGTGGGGGCCGTGGCGATCCGCGCGGCCTTCGAGCAGATGTTCGGCAACGGCGCGATCCACGCCACGCCGGCGCGGGTGCGCAAGATCGAGTCGCTCGCCAGCGCCGTGCACAACGTGCTCGAACGCATCGAGGTGCTCACGGCCGAGGGCCCGCGCCATGCCTTCGTGCTGGCCACCAACGTCTATCACAAAACCGTCCAGGGCTGGCGCATGGTGGCGCACCATGCAAGCCCGGGCAGTGCGCGCGAACCGGACGAAGCGAACGATCCGCCCCAGGTCCTGCACTGATGTCTTCCTTCGTCGCCACCTCCGGTCCCGTTTCCGCGCCCCAGCCGCTGGACTACGCGGCGCCGCGCTGGCTGCCCGGCGGCAACCTGCAGACCATCTGGGCCGCGCTCTATGCGAAGCGCTTCGACGGGCCGGCCCCGGTCTACCGGCGCGAGCGCTGGCCCACGCCCGACAGCGACTTCATCGACGTCGACTTCGTCGATGCGCCAATGCCGGGCCCGAGGCCGTTGCTGGTGCTGTTCCACGGGCTCGAAGGCTCGTCGCGCAGCCACTACGCCGAAGCCTTTGCCGCATTCGCCGCATCTCGCGGCATGGCCTTCGCCGTGCCGCATTTCCGCGGCTGCAGCGGCGAGCTGAACCTGGCGCCGCGCGCTTACCACTCGGGCGACTTCGAGGAGATCGGCTGGATCCTCGCGCGCATGCGCGACCAGCATGCACGCAAGGGCGGCGGGCCGGTGCTGGCGGCGGGCGTGTCGCTCGGCGGCAATGCGCTGATGCGCTGGGCCTCGGAGGCGGGCGAGAGCGCCTCCGGCGTGGTGAGCGCCGTGGCATCGGTCAGCGCGCCGCTCGACCTCGCGGCGGGCGGCGAAGCCATCGGGCAGGGCTTCAACCGGCTGGTCTACACGCGCATGTTCCTCGCGACCATGAAGCCCAAGGCGCTGGCCAAGCTGGAGCAGTTCCCGGGGCTGTTCGACCGCGAGCGGCTGATGTCGTCGCGCAACCTCTACGACTTCGACAACGTCTTCACCGCCCCGCTGCACGGCTTTCGCGATACCGAGGACTACTGGACGCGCGGCTCAGCCAAGCCGCACCTGGCCTCGGTGCGCGTGCCCGCACTGGTGGTGAACGCCCGCAACGACCCGTTCATTCCCGCGGCGAGCCTGCCGAAGCCCGGCGAGGTCGGCGCGCACGTCACGCTGTGGCAGCCCGCGCACGGCGGGCACGTCGGCTTTCCGATGGGCCCGCCGCCGGGGCATGTGCGCGGCATGCCGGAGCGGGTCGGCGGCTGGCTGGCAACGCACGTCTGAGGGCGAGCAAAATAGCGCGATGGACGACATCGTCAAACAAGCCCTCGCCAAATGGCCCAACGTGCCGCACTGTTACGGCTGGCTCGGCCTCGACGCGCGCGGCAACTGGTACATGCGCGACGACCGCACCCAGGCCATGGGCCCGTTCCGCGCGGCCAAGGGCTCGATGCTCAGGCACGACAAGCTGATCGACTTCATCCACCGCAACTACGAGCACGACGACGAGGGCCAGTGGTTCTTCCAGAACGGGCCGCAGCGCGTGTATGTGGAGCTGGAGGCTGCGCCGCTGGTGTGGCGCGTGGCCGAAAAGGAGGGCGGTGGGTTCACCGTCACGTCCCACACCGGCAAGGCGGTGGAGGTGTCGGGCTGCCTGCTCGATGGTGAAGGCCGGCTCTATCTGGTCTCGCCCCTCGGGCTTGGACTGGTGCACACGCAGGACGTGGGCATCGCCGCCGAGGCGGTCGAGCGAGGCCTGTGGACGCCGGAGGCGGTGCAGGCCAGCGAACTGCCCGACCGCTTCGGCCATGTGCTGAGCCCGGCGCAGCGCCATGCCGGCACGGCTTCCGCGCCGGCGAAGCCCTGAACTCCGCAGCCTGCCGATCCGCCAATGAAGAAAGCCGGCGCTGGGCCGGCTTCTTCGTGTGACTAGGGGAAACGCTTACTTGGCAGGAGCACTGGCCGCAGAGGCTGCGCCTTCAGCGGGGGCTGCGGCTGCCGGGCGGTCGGGCACCGGGAACTTGGCGCCGCCGGCATTGGCCATGTAGACCACGGCGCGGCCCACTTCGAGGTCTTCGAAGTCGCCGCCACCTTGCGCGGGCATGGCGCCCTTGCCCTTCAGGGCATGTTCGAGGAGGGTGGCATAGCCCTGGCCGATGCGCGGGCCCCAGGCGGCCGCGTCCTGGAAGTGCGGTGCGCCGGGAATGCCGGGCGCGCCGTGGCAGGCGACGCACTGGGCCTTGAACACGGCCTCGCCTGCAGCGAGCGGGCGGTTGGCGTCGCGGATCTCGATGGTGCCGACCTTCCTGAGGCGTTCGGCCACTTCGCGGTCGCGCGCTTCCTTGGTCACGCCGTAGAGCGCCATGTTGTCGCCTTCCGCGGTGCCGGCGGGCTTGGTGCCCGAGACCACGTAGGAGACAAGACCCACGATGATCAGGATCGGGGCAATGAAGGAGAAAAATACCGCGAGCAGCAGTTGCTTCGGGTTCTTGATCGGCCCGGTGTGGGCTTCTTCTGTGGCCTGGTAATGCGGGTCTGCGCTCATTGGCGTCCTCAATAACGGGGGCTCGTCGGGGGGCTTTTCCTAACCAACCGGCGATTATAGAGAGGCCCCTTGCCCGAAGGGACAAGGGACCACCCTTATCGAGCGCCTCGGCGCATCAACCCTTGTCGCGTGCGGCCCAGCCGCCGCCCAGCGTCTTGTACAGCGTGACCTGGTTCTGCAACTGCAGCAGGCGTGTCGTCACGGCCGATTGCTGCGCGGTGAACAGCGAGCGCTGCGCGTCGAGCAGATCGAGCGCGCTGGCGATGCCGTTGCGGTAGCGCAGGTCGGAGAGCTTGAATCGCACGGCTTCCGCGTCGGCCTGCGCACGCTGCGCGCGCACCTGCTCGCCCAGGGTGGCGCGGCCCGCGAGCGCATCGGCCACTTCGCGGAACGCCGTCTGGATCGACTTCTCGTACTGCGCCACCGCGATCTCGCGCCCGGCCTTGGCCGAATCGAGCGTGGCGATGTTGCGGCCGGCATTGAAGATCGGCAGTGTCACCGACGGCGCGAACGACCAGGCCTTGGAGCCGCGGTCGAACAGGCCCGAGAACTCGCTGCTCGCGGTGCCGATGGAGCTCGTCAGCGACACGCGCGGGAAGAAGTTCGCGCGCGCGGCGCCGATGTTGGCGTTGGCCGCGATCAGCTGCTGCTCGGCCGAACGGATGTCGGGCCGCTCGGCCAGCAGGTCCGAAGGCAGGCCAGCCGGCACGTCGGGCATCGGCTTGATCCCGTCGAGGCCCTTGATTCCGCCCGACGTGGCTTCGGCCGGCACCGGCGCGCCCAGCAGCAGGGCGAGGGCGTTCTCGTCCTGCAGGCGCGCACGCTGCTGCTGCGCATAGGAAGCGCGCGCCGTTTCCAGCAGCGAGTTCGCGGCCTGGAAGTCGAGCTCCGACGACACGCCGTTGTCGAAGCGCATCTTCGTGAGGCGCACCGACTCCTCGCGCGTGACCATCGTCTGGCGCGTGATCTCCAGCAACTCGTCGTCGGCCAACAGCGTGAGCCAGCCGTTGGCGACCGACGCGATCAGGCTGATCTGCACCGCCTTGCGCGTCTCGTCCGTGGCGAGGTACTGCGCCAGCGCCTGGTCCTTCAGCGCGCGGATGCGGCCGAAGAAGTCGATTTCCCAGGACGTGAAGCCGACGCTGACGCTGTACTGCGAGGCCACGCTGCCGGCGCTGCTGTTGTAGACCTGAGCCGGGTTGGGGCTCGAGCGCGAGCCGCTGCCCGTCAGGCCGAGTGCCGGGAACAGATTCGAGCGCTCGATCTGGAACTGCGCGCGCGCCTGCTCGATGTTGAGCACCGACACCCGCAGGTCGCGGTTGTTCGTGAGCGCCGTCTGGATCAGGCCTGCGAGCCGCGGGTCGGTGAAGAAGTCCTGCCAGGGCAGGTCGGCCGCGGCCTGGCCGGGCGGTTGCGCCGGGTCGCCCGGGAAGGTGGTCGGCACCGGCGCCGCGGGACGCTCGTAGGTCGGAATCAGCGAGCAGCCAGCCAGCAGCATTGCCGCGGCCAGGGCTGTGGGAATCAATTTTTTAGTCATGTGCTTTCTCTTCCGTGATGCCGGCGGCTTCCGCATGCCGCTTGTCGACCTCATGCTGGCGCGCACTGCCCTTGAACAGCGTGCGCACCACGACGAAGAACACCGGAACGAAGATCACGGCGAGTGCCGTACCCGTCACCATGCCGCCGAGCACACCCGTGCCGATGGCGCGCTGGCTGGCCGAACCGGCGCCCGAGGCGATCACCAGCGGCACCACGCCCAGGCCGAAGGCCAGCGAGGTCATGATGATCGGGCGGAAACGCAGATGGGCTGCGGCCAGCGCCGCTTCGATGACGCCCTTGCCCTGCGCCTGCAGATCCTTGGCGAACTCGATGATCAGAATCGCGTTCTTCGCCGAGAGGCCGATGATGGTGATCAGCCCCACCTGGAAGTACACGTCGTTCGAATAGGCGCGCAGCATCGTGGCCAGCAGCACGCCCAGCACGCCGAGCGGCACCACCAGAATCACCGACAGCGGGATCGTCCAGCTTTCGTACAGCGCGGCCAGGCACAGGAACACCGCCAGGATCGCGAAGCCGTACAGGATGATGGCCTGCGAACCCGCGAGCTTTTCTTCACGCGACTGGCCGGTCCATTCGAAGCCGAAGCCTTGCGGCAGCTGCTTGGCCAGCTTTTCCATCTCGGCCATGGCGGCGCCCGTGCTGAAGCCCGCGGCGGCGGAGCCGCTGATGCGGATCGCGGGATAGCCGTTGTAGCGCACCGTCTGCGTGGCGCCCGTGACCCACTTGGTGGTCGCGAAGGCCGACAGCGGCACCGGCTGGCCCTGCGTGTTGCTGGCGTTCAGCTTGAGCAGGTCGTCGGGCTGCATGCGTGCGGGCGCATCGGCCTGCACCACCACGCGCTGCAGGCGGCCGCGGTTCGGGAAGTCGTTGATGTAGCTCGAACCCAGGCCCGTCGACAGCGTTGCGTTGATCGCATCGAAGGTCACGCCCAGGGCGCTGGCTTTGTCGCGGTCGATGTCGATCTGCAGTTGCGGCGCGTCTTCCAGGCCGTCGGGGCGAACCTGCGTCAGGATCTTGCTCTGCGAAGCCATGCCCAGCAGCTGGTTGCGTGCGTTGATCAGCGCCTCGTGGCCTGCGCCCGAGCGGTCCTGCAGCCGGAAGCTGAAACCGCTCGCGTTGCCCAGTTCGGGAATGGGCGGCGGGCTCAACGGGTAGATGAAGGCGTCGCGGATGCCCGAGAGCGCCCCGAAGGCACGTCCGGCCAGCGCGCTGGCCGAGTGGGCCGGATCTTTGCGTTCTTCCCAGTCCTTGAGCGTCACGAAGGCGAGGCCCGCGTTCTGGCCCTGGCCCGAGAAGCTGAAGCCCATCACGCCCACCATGCTCTGCACTTCGGGCTGCTTGAGGATGAAGCCTTCGACCTGCTGCATGACCGACAGCGCGCGCTCCTGCGTCGCACCCGGCGGCAGCTGCACGTTGACGATGATGTTGCCCTGGTCTTCTTCCGGCAGGAAGGAGCTCGGCAGGCGTGTGTAGGTGAACACCACCGCGCCGATGATCGCGACGTAGATGACCAGGTAGCGCGCGGCGCGGCGCAGGATGCGTGCGACGATGCCTTCGTAGCCCTTGGCCGTGCGCGTGAAACCGCGGTTGAACCAGCCGAAGAAGCCGGTCTTCTCATGGTGGTGGCCTGCTTCCACGGGCTTGAGCAGCGTGGCGCACAGCGCCGGCGTGAGCGACAGCGCCATGAAGGCCGAGAAGCCGATCGACGTCACCATCACCGCCGAGAACTGGCGGTAGATGTTGCCCGTCGAACCCGCGAAGAATGCGAGCGGCACGAACACCGAGATCAGCACCACCGTCACGCCGATGATGGCGCCGGAGATCTGCCTCATGGCCTTGCGCGCGGCTTCGAGCGGCGAGAGCCCCTCCTCGCTCATGATGCGCTCGACGTTCTCCACCACCACGATGGCGTCGTCCACCACGATGCCGATCACCAGCACCATGCCGAACATGGTCAGCACGTTGATCGAGAAGCCGAGTGCGAGCAGCGAGGCGAACGTGCCCAGCAGCGAGATGGGCACCACGATGGTCGGGATGAGCGTGTAGCGCCAGTTCTGCAGGAACAGGAACATCACGATGAACACCAGCGCCACGGCTTCCAGCAGCGTCTTGACCACTTCGGTGATCGAGATCTGCACGAAGCGCGAGCTGTCGTATGGAATGTTCCACTTCACGCCCGGCGGAAAGAAGCGCTCGAGCTCGGTCATCTTGGCGCGGATCGCCTTGGCCGACTGCAGCGCGTTGCCGTTCGGCGTGGGCTGCACGCCGATGCCGACCGCGGGCACGCCGTTCAGGCGCGCCGAGGTCGCATACGACTGGCCGCCGAGCTCGACGCGTGCCACGTCCTTCAGCCGCACGGTCGAGCCGTCGGTGTTGGCGCGCAGCACGATGTTCTTGAACTGCTCCACGTTGGCGAGCTGGCCGTTCACCACCACGGTGGCCGCGATGGCCTGGCCGGGAATGTTGGGCAGGTCGCCGATCGTGCCGGAGGACACCTGGGCGTTCTGCGCCTTGATCGCGTTGTTCACGTCGGTGGCCGACAGGTTGAAGCCCTGCAGCTTGGCCGGATCGATCCACACGCGCATCGCGTTCTCGGTGCCGAACAGCTGGGCCTGGCCCACGCCCACCACGCGTTGCAGCTCGGGCACGATGTTGCGCGAGGCGTAGTCACCGAGCGCGACGGGGTCGAAGTTCGGGTTGTCCGAAGACAGCATCGCGAACAGCAGGAAGTTGTTGCGCGACTTGTCCACGCGCACACCCTGCTGTGTCACGGCGGCCGGCAGGCGCGGCGTGGCGCGCGAGAGCCGGTTCTGCACATCCACCTGCGCGAGGTCGGGGTTGGTGCCGGCCTCGAAGCTGATCGTGATGGAGCCGGTGCCGTCGGCCTGGGCCACCGATTCCATGTAGATCAGGCCCGGCGAGCCGTTCATCTCGCGCTCGATGACGGACAGCACGCTGTCCTCCAGCGTCTGCGCCGAGGCGCCGGGATAGGCGGTGTTGATGACGATGGCGGGCGGCGCCACCGGCGGGTACTGCGAGATCGGCAGCTGGGTGATTGCCACGCTGCCCATCACCAGGATGAACAGCGCGATCACCCACGCGAAGATCGGGCGGTCGATGAAAAATTTGGCCATTTGCGGGCGCTTTCCTGATTACTTCTTGTCGGTCTTCTCGGCCGCGGCAGCCGCCGCCGGTGCGGCCCCCGCAGCGGCGGGCGCGGCTGCGGCATTCGGGTTGGGTTTGGTCCACGGCACTGCCTTCACCGGCGTGCCGGGCGGCATCATCTGCAGCTTCTGGAAGCCGTCGACCATCACCTGCTCACCGGCCTTCAGGCCATCGAGCACCACCCACTGGTTGTCCTTGGCGGCGCTGATCTTCACGGTGCGCTTGCTGATCTTGCCGTCCTTGTCGACCACCGACACCGTGTCGCCCTGCTGGGTGCGCGTGACGGCCTGCTGCGGCAGCGTGATCGCGTTGGTGGCCTGCGCCTGTTCGAGCTTCACCCGCACATACAGGCCGGGCAGCAGTTCGCCCTTGGGATTGGGCACTTCGGCGCGCAGCGTGACCTGGCCGGTGGTGGAGTCGACCGTGAGGTCGGAGAACAGCAGCTTGCCTTCCAGCGGGTAGTCGCTGCCGTCTTCCAGCACCACGCGGATGCTCGCGGCGTCCTCGCCGCTCGCGCGCTTGTACTGGCCGGCGGCCACCGCGCGGCGCAGCTTCATCGCGTCGGAGGCCGACTGCGTGAAGTTCACGTACAGCGGGTTGATCTGCTGCACCACCGCGAGCTCGGTGGCGTCGCCCTGGCCCACCAGCGCACCTTCGGTGACGAGGGCGCGGCCGATGCGGCCCGCGATGGGCGAGGTCACGTCGGCATAGCCGAGGTTGATCTTGGCCGTCTGCACCGCGGCGCGCCCGGCGGCCACGTCGGCTTCGGCCGTTTTCTGCGAGGCCACGGCCGTTGCGTATTCCTGCTTGCTCACCGCGTTGGCCTCGACCAGCGGCTTGTAGCGGTCCGCCAGGGCCTTGGCCTGCACCGCGTTGGCCTCGGCGCGCGCCAGCGTGGCCTGGGCGTTCTGCGAAGCGGCCACCAGCGGCGCCGGGTCGATGCGGAACAGCAGCTGGCCGGCCTTCACGTCGCTGCCTTCGCGGAATTCGCGCTTCAGCAGGATGCCCGAGGCGCGGGCGCGAACCTGCGCCACGCGCGAGGCTTCGAGCCGGCCCGGCAGTTCGGTCACCAGGCCCACGTCGCCCGGTGTGGCAACCACCACCCCCACCTCTGGCGCGGGGCGGGCGCCGCCGCCGGCACCGCCACCCGGGCCGGCCGGCGCATCGCCCTTGGAACAGGCCGCGAGCACCAACACCACAGCAGCGGCCACGATCGCGAGGCGCGGCGAGAACGAAGATTGACGCGAAACATGCAGGAGAGGCATGCGAATCCTTTGAAGCAAAGACGGGAGATGGCGCGTTCGCGGAGCGAACAGAAAGCCAGCATAAACAGCCGGGCCATCGGGGAAGCCCGGTAGTTTACATACATTCATGGATGTATAGTGACAGCATCGAATGGCCCCACGAATCGGAAAGGGCTTGGCTTTGCAAATTGGGAGACTTGGTGGCACGTCGTACGAAGGAAGAGGCACTGGCCACGCGGAATCGCTTGCTCGATGCCGCGGAGCTGCTGTTTCAGGCGCAAGGCGTCTCGCAGACCTCGCTGCAGCAGATTGCGCAGCAGGCCGGAGCCACCCGCGGCGCCATCTATTGGCACTTCAAGGACAAGGCCGCCCTCTTCAACGCGATGATGGAGCGCGTCATCCTCCCGCTGGAGGCCGGCCCCCGGGCCGCCGCCGCGGCCGTGGGCATTGACGACGACCCCCTGGCCGAAATAGAGGAGGGCATGGTGC
This sequence comes from Variovorax sp. 10L421, assembly GCF_056395365.1. Lineage (NCBI taxonomy): Bacteria > Pseudomonadati > Pseudomonadota > Betaproteobacteria > Burkholderiales > Comamonadaceae > Variovorax > Variovorax sp. 10L421. The sequence goes on along the minus strand of NZ_JBFTJJ010000005.1, from coordinate 125,925 downwards.
ACGCGCTCACCCTCATGACCACCGACCCCCAGGTGCGCCGCGTGTTCGACGTGGCCACCCACAAGGTCGAATACACCCACGACATGGCCTCGGTGCAGCAGCGCCACCTGAGCGCGCGCAACGCCTGCGTGAGCGATTTCGAAAAAGCCCTGCGCCTGGCCGCGCGGCGCGACCACATCAAGCTGCCCGTGCCCGGCGACGTGGCGGCCCAGGGCCTGCACGCGCTGATCAGCGGGCTCATCCAGAACTGGCTGCTCGACCCCACCGCCTTCGACCTGGTGCCCACCGGCCGGCGCACCTTCAACGTTTACCTGGCCGGACTGGGCTTTGCGCGGAACTTGGCGGCGGGCATCGGAAACGAAGCTGAAGAAGTCGCCGTCTGATGGGCGATAATGCGTGGCTCCGGTTCTGCCGGAGCCCAGATTCCTCGCTGTATTTCAACGGATAGAATTCGGCCCTCCGAAGGCTGAGATCCAGGTTCGATTCCTGGCGGCGGGACCAGACACTGAGATCACAACGTCTCACAAAGCCTCAAAACCCGCACGTTTCCCCAGCGTAGCGGGTTTTTCTTTGCCCCACGACGTGTCACGGCGTAGCATGTCATCGCAGAGAAATACCAACATTTTTGTTGGTATCTCGGAAAGCCCGAAAGCCAGATACCAACAGGAGGGCGGCGATGACACTCACCGACACCCGCGTCAGGCAGCTCAAGCCCCTGGGCGCGGCCAGCGGGGAGAAGTACGCGGACGGAGGCGGCCTGTACCTGCACGTCACCGCGACCGGAAAGTACTGGCGGCTGAGCTACCGCTTCGCCGGGAGGCAGAAGACCCTGGCCCTCGGGGTCTACCCCGATGTCACCCTGGCCAAGGCCCGTGAACGGCGGGCCGAGGCCAGGACGCGGCTGGCGGACGGCATCGATCCCGGTGTCGCCAAGCGCGAGGACAAGCAGCGCAAGGCCGACGCGGCCGCGAACACCTTCGAGAAGGTCGCCCGCGACTGGCTCACCAAGACGGCGAACAAGCGCGCCGCCGTCACCCAGGCCAAGGTCACCAGCTGGCTCGAGAAGGATGTCTTTCCGTTCATCGGCAAGTTGCCCGTGTCGACCATCCGCGCGAAGGACGTCCTCGACAGGGTCGCCCGCCGCATGGAGGCGCGTGGCATCCACGAAAGCGCGCACCGCACCGTGCAGATCTGCTCGCAGGTGTTCCGCTACGCGGTGGCGGTCGGCTTGGTGGACCGTGACGTGACGGCCGACCTGCGCGGCGCGCTGGTGGCGGTGGAAAAGACCAACTACGCGGCGATCACCGAGCCCCGGCAGGTCGGCCAGCTCCTGCGCTCGCTCCATGCCTACGGCGGGCACCCGACGGCCGTGGCCGCCTTGAAGCTCACGCCGCTGGTGTTCGTGCGCCCCGGCGAGCTGCGGGCCGCGGAGTGGGCCGAGATCGACCTGGACGCCGCCGAGTGGCGTCTCCCGGCCTCCCGGATGAAGATGAAGGTCGAGCACCTCGTGCCGCTGTCGCGCCAGGCCGTGGAGGTCCTGCGCGCCCTGCAGCCCTTCAGCGGGCACGGCCGCTACGTGTTCCCCAGCATCCGCACCGGCGAGCGCTGCATGAGCGAGAACACCATCAACGCCGCGCTGCGCGGCATGGGCTACGCCAAGGAGGTGATGACCGCCCACGGGTTCCGGGCCATGGCCCGCACCATCATGGACGAGGTGCTGGGCGAGCGCCCCGACCTGATCGAGCACCAGCTCGCGCACACGGTCAAGGACCCGAACGGCCGGGCCTACAACCGCACCGCACACCTCCCGGCCCGCCGGGACATGATGCAGCGCTGGGCCGACTACCTGGACAAGCTGCGCATCGGGGCCGACATCGTGCCCCTCACCCGGATCGCCGCCCGATGACACTCTTCCAGCCCGTCGAGGTGGCGCACATGGTGAAGCACATGACGGCCGTCCACGCGGCGTGCGGGCCGGCGCATTGATGCGAGCCCTCGACGCCCATCCAGGGCAGCGCGCCACCTGCGCGCCCACCGCTCTGTCCGTGCCGCTGTCCAGGGGGGGGCCCACCCCCTCCACGCCTCGGGGGAGGCCACCCCTCGTTCCAGGACCGCGCGCTGGACGATTCCCGCCGCCCCTGGGAGGTTCGTCTCCCTCGGCATGACCGACCACCGCGGCGTCTACATCGCCCCTTGCCGCCAGCGGATGACGTCCTGGGCCCCCCACCTCGATCGCCTGCGATCAGGGCGCGGGTGAGCGTGTTCACGCGTGACCCCGTGCGGCCTCTGCGCGTCGTGCCTGATCACCTGGAGCCGGTCCTTGCCGGCTCCAGCGCGGGGGTTTTTTCCTTTCTTTCTTTAATTTGAAACACGGAGAAATACGCATGGATTCACTGGAACATTGGCGCTCGAGCACCGACCTGAGCGTCGTTCAAGCAGCACTGCTGATGGTGGGCATTGACCCGAGCAGCGAGGTGGGAGCGAATTGCGATAGCTGGAAGACGCACGAGCAGCCGCCGGCCTACGTCTCGGCAAAGAGTGCGCTGACGAAGGCCATCCTGAACGGCAGGCTCGACGCGGCGATCCGTCGCAGTGCATGGCACCGCGGCTGGGACGAAGAACCCGGAGTTGGAGAGCACCTTGCGAAAATCGTCGAGATTTATCCGGACTACTCTGCCGAGCTCGAATCGTCCGGTCCTTTCGGAGATCCTCCTTGGCGGACCGCGAAATTGCGCAAGGTGATCTACCGGGCAGAGCCGGACTGGAACATGACGACGGTGGAGGTGACGGCGCTGCGCAAGTGGCTGTCGACGCAGGACGTCAGGAGCGGGTTCTTCTTTCCGGAGGCGCGGCAGGCTGCCGACGTGCCGGACTATCTCGACAAGAATCACCAGCGCTACTCGCCCTGGATCGCTGCGGTCATCATGGCCTGGCGGCACGCCAAGGTCGTCCCGGGTAAATCCGTGAAAGCGGGGATCGAGCAGTGGCTGCGCAAACACGCCGGCGACTACGCGCTGAGCGAATCGGGCATTGAGGCGTGCAGTAAGGTTGCCAATTACGTACGCAGCGGTGGCGCTCCGAAGACTCCGACCGAATAACTACCCCCCACCGGAACCCGCGCCGTTGCTCGCGATGCGGTGATGCGGGGGAATAAACCTACCCCCTTTAGGCCTCGAACCTACCCCCTTTCTGCTTGCAAAGGGGGGTAGGGTTTTGTGAACCTTCCCCCTTATGCTGGCGTCGCGGACTTCCGATGATTGCCTCCTGTTCATTCATGGAGGCGCTCATGCAAGCCGCACCGATCACCAAGCCGCAGGCCGTCCGCTCCAAGCACAGCACCACCAAGCCGCTGCCCCCCGGCGCCAAGCGCGGCCACGTCGACCCGCACCCGCCTCGCCGCAAGCGCGGCACCGTCAACCCGCAGCCGCTGCACGTGGCGCAGATCGCCGAAGCCCTGCTGGTCATGCGCACGGTGTCGGCTCTGACGGGGTTCTCCGCAGCGACGATTTATCGCAAGCTGGCGCTCGGCGCTTTTCCCCTGCCGGTGCGCTTCGGCGCGCGCTGCACCCGCTGGCGCGCTGGCGACGTGACGGCTTGGCTGTCGGCCCAGGCGGAGGCGTAACGCCATGGCCTCACATCGCAAAAGCGGCGCGCAAGCGCCGGGCCCCTCCGTGCCGCCCGCGGCCGACCTGAAACCCACCAAGAACGAAGCCCCGGCCGTTGGCGCGGCGCAGGGCTTCAAGAGTCAAGATACGAAAGAGCAACGCGATTCTCTGCGCGACTTCAACCCGGAGCAAGCGCTGAAGACGCTGCATCAGGGGCTCCGGATGGTGGAGCAAGCCATGCGGAAGCAATACAACCAGGGCCGGCGCTGCGCCATGGTCTACCTCAAGCACATGCGCTCGGGCGAGCTGGTTCCTGAAGACGAGCTGGCGAGCACGGTGTCGTCGATGCAAGGCTACACGCTGAAGATCTTCTGCCGCTTCCTCGAACGCGCCCTGCATCAGGGCCTCATGTCCGAGGTGGCGGTCACCGTGCTTCGCAGCGAGATCGCCCCCCAGCAGAAGCGCTTCGGGGATCTGGCGGTGCGTTTCGCACAGGCCGGCTGTGCGCTGCTGTCCAAGAAAGTGGACGGCTACCAAACCAGCTATCAAGTGATGTGCATGGGTCGCCTCATCGAGACCCTGCCCAGCCTCGATGCTGCAGAGCGCTTCCTGCAGCTGAACACCATGGGTGGCAGCCATGCCGCCGATTAACCACTTCCTGCAGCGGCTCGAATCCGTCAAGCCCTCGGGCCGTGGTTTCACTGCACGCTGCCCGGCGCATGAGGATGGAAGCCCCTCGCTGTCGATCAAGGAAGGCGAGGACGGCCGCGTCCTGCTGAACTGCTTTGCGGGCTGCCCTCCCCAGGAGGTGGTCGCCGCCCTCGGGCTGACGATGGCCGACCTGTTCCCCGCGAACGGCAAGCCGCGCCGCCCCCCGCCGGCGCCCGGCGTCACCCGCGCGGCGCTGCACGCGGCGATCAAGTTCGAGCAAGAGATCCTCTACTTCATCGCGTCCGACCGCGCGAAGGGCAAAGCTATCGGCGAGACCGACGCGGCCCGAGAGCACCTCGCCAAGCAACGCATCGAACTTGCGCGGAGGACCAAATGAGCCTCCACGCCTCAGTATGGGCAGGCATGCCCCCGGTGACGGAGCTCGATGGCGTGGTGCTCGTCAACGGTGCCGATCTGACGCCCGAGGCAGTCCGGTGGCTGTGGCTCTGGTGGCTGGCGCTCGGCAAGCTGCACATCCTTGCGGGAGCGCCGGGCCAGGGCAAGACCTCGATCGCCATCGCCATCGCGGCGATCGTCACCAGCGGAGGACGCTGGCCCGATGGCGCCCCGTGTGCTGCCGGAAATGTGCTGATCTGGAGCGGCGAAGATGATCCCGCGGACACGCTCCTGCCACGACTGATCGCTGCCGGGGGCGATCGCAAGCGCTGCTACTTTGTGCGCGGCACCCGGATCGGTGGCGAGGTGGGCCCCTTCGACCCGGCGAGCGACATGGACGCGCTGGAACGAGAGGCTCGCGCCGTCGGCGGTGTGAAGCTGCTGATCGTCGATCCTGTCGTTTCCGCCGTGGCCGGTGACAGCCACAAGAACACCGAGGTGCGCCGCGCGCTGCAGCCGCTGGTCGACCTCGCGAGCCGACTCGATGCAACCGTCTTGGGCATCAGTCATTTCAGCAAGGCCGGGGCCGGCACCGATCCCGCCAGCCGCGTCGTGGGATCGATCGCCTTCACGGCCGTGGCCCGTGTCGTGCTGGTGGCCGCCAAGGTGAAAAGCGACGACGGCGAGGACCTCCGGATCCTGGCGCGGGGCAAGTCCAACATCGGACCGGATGACGGTGGCTTCGAGTACCGCATCGAGCAAACCGAGGCTCTGCCCGGAATTCAGGCCAGCCGGATCGCATGGGGGAAACAAGTCGCCGGCACTGCGCGGGAGCTGTTCACCGACCCGGGCGATGATGGTGGCGCGGAAGGCAAAAGCGCAGTCGAAGCTGCGGCCGACTTCCTGCGGCAGGTTCTGGCCGACGGCCCGACGCCCACCAACAAGGTGAAGGCGGAGGCCACCAGCGCGAGCGTGTCCTGGGCATCGGTAAAGCGGGCGGGTGATGCGCTGGGGGTCGTCAAGACCAGAGGCGCCGGCGGGGTCTGGTACTGGAAACTGCCCACGTCGCGCACCCAACTTGCTCAACTTGCTCAACATTCAAACGTTGAGCAAGTTGAGCAACATGAGCCGATTGCGGCTCCCAGCCGCCTGAATGGTGCCGCTGGCGCCGAAGATGCGGAGGTGTTCTGATGCCGCCGGTGCAGGACGTAGTCGATGTCCTCTGCGCCGCCGGCCTGTCCCTGACAGCGACCGGCCAGGCCTTGAAGGTGACGCCAGCGAGCGCTCTCACGGCCGAATTGCGCGAACTGATCCGTGCCAGCAAGGCGGAGCTGATGTGCTGGCTGGCGGGCGAGAACGCCCCCGGGGCTGATCCCGACCGCTGGTGCTGGCCGTCTTCAGGCGCGATGAACGGCACCGAGCTCGACTGTTTCACCGTGCGCCTGGCGAGGTTCACCGACCAGGGGCTCTCCCTGATCGAAGCTGAAGCGCTGGCTGACAAGCTGGTGCTTCGTGATCGAGACGGCGATGACCGTCGGCTGTGCCTGGAGTGCGAACACCTGAGCGGCCGGCGCTGCGGCGCGTGGCAGCGCGCAAGCGTGGGCACCCAGGCTCTGCCGGCCAGCCTGCTGGCGTTGCCCCAGCGATGCGCCGCGTTCGACGCATGGCGGACGGAGGAGGATGTTGCCGCATACAACACTCCGCGAACCTAGAACTCCCTTGTGTACGCTTGGCATAGAGCGCCGCGGCTTCGTAAACGCAGCTTTGTCCCAGGCTCAGCTCGCGGCGGATCAACTTGTTAGGCGGCCCGAATGGCCTGCAAGAAGGCAGCGGCCTGCTTCGACAGGCTCGCGCCCGTAGGCCTCTCTCCATACAGGGGTCACCCCCCTTTTCACAGGGCACGAAAAGTAATCGCCGCGGTCCACCTCTTTACGGGCGGGGAATACGGTTGGCTGAAAGCCGTGGATGATCCAGCGGTGAACCGATGCAGTCCGCACATGATTCCGCAAGACGCGCCGCCGCCCACCAACATGCCGAAGGTGCGTTCTCGTTGATGTGTTTCGGGGGCTGCCCCACGGGAACGTTCGGCAGTGGGCTGCACATGAGCGCTTTGTCGGACGCGCTTGGGAACGTTGTCATCATGTCGTGAGCGACCGGACCGGGCGCACGGGCGGCTCCTCATCGTCGCTGGCGCGAGAGGCACCAACTGCAACGCAGGGGTACAAACGGGACCGCAAGGTCGGCAGGACGTGGGTCATCCCTGCATCCGTGCGGGTTGCAGCGCACCCTTCAATCGGTTTCATGGGCCCGAGTCCACGCACGACATGCGGCCCTTCACCGAGGCCCGCCGAGTTGGCCCGCTCTCGCGGCGTTTGATACCGGCTTTACCGCTACAGAGGGAGGACACCATGAGCGAAGGGATCGCATGCTTGTCCTGCTCATGCATGTGCCAAGGCGGCGATTCGGTCGCTGAGAGGCATTTCTGATGCCTGCGAATCGACGCGCTAATCCTTTTTTATGCTGTGCACAAACTGCCAAAACCCATCGAGGCGTAGCGCATCCAACCCGCTGAAAAACTCGCGAGGGGGTCCTGGATCAACCGGCCTGTAGTACTGTCCAGTCGCTATGGGTGTGCTCGAATGGCTGATCCTCAGGGCGGTGGTCCTCATCGTCGCCGTGGCCATCTATGGCTTTTGGCTTGGCCGCAAGGACCGCGACGGCTGAGCACGATCAGTTTGCTAACTGTCCGCCGCAGAACAGTCCGTTGGACTGGAGCGATCAATACGTCTCGAACATTCGTTGAATGATTTGTACGTCTGTTGTTTTGGTGAGCGCAAGCATTAGTAGGATCCGCGCCTTCTGCGGATTGAGCGAGTCGGCCGTAACGAACCCCATCTGATCATCGTTGTGTTCGCCGTTACGCTCGACGATACCGCCATTGACTCGTGCAGCTCGCACAAACGGTAGCCCAGCTTTGACAAGGCTGAGCGCGGCAGGTTGCATTGCCTTCGGGACGCTGCCGTTGCCAGTGCCGGCATAGACGACCCCCTTGACCTTGGCATTCACCGTGTCTGTCAGCGAAGGCGGCTCTACACCGACAAAGCTGTACACGATGGACACCTTGGGCAGCGAGCTCAGCGCGGCAACATCGAATTCGGTGCCGATCGTGTGTTTGCGAATCGGTTCGCGATAGAACCTGGCACGGCCTGCCTGGACGTATCCCAGAGCTCCGAAATCAGGGCTGACGAATGTGTCTAAGGTGAAGGTGTTCGTCTTGGTCACGTCTCGCGCGGCCAGGATACGGTCGTTCAGGGTGACGAGTACACCCTTTCCCTTTGCGTCTGCGCTGCTTGCGATGATCACTGCGTTGAGCAGGTTCGCCGGTCCATCTGCACTCGGACTTTTCGAACCACGCATCGAACCCACGAGAACCACGGGTTTGCTGCTCTTCACAACAAGATCGAGGAAATATGCCGTCTCCTCCATGGTGTCGGTGCCATGCGTGACAACAACACCCTGGACGTCGTCGCGGGCCAGGAGCTGATTGATGCGCTTGGCCAGGGTCAACCAGTTCTCGACGGTGATGTCCGGACTCGAGACCTGGAAGAGCTGCTCTGCCGAGACCTTGGCGACCGAGCGGATCTGGGGAACCGCATCGATGAGTTGATCGACAAGAAGCTTCGCTTCCTTTGAGTCGGTTTGCGCAATCGTGCCGCCTGTGGCGATCACCACGACGTTCGGCTGCGGTATTGCCTGTTGCGCCAGCGCTGGAGCACTTGAGAGAAGAACGCTCAACGAAAGTGCTGCAGCTTGGAGGACTTTGGAAATCATGGGGCACCTCAAGGGTTGATGGAACTTTTATCCTGAGAGAGCGATGCAATGGTCATGCGCAATGCACCTTGCGGCGTCCGGATTTCGGGCGCTTTCGGAGTACTCAATTGAGAAAGGGCGTGCTGTTGCGCGCCCTCTTGTCGTTCAATTGAAGCGTCCGAAATTCGATGCATAAAGACGTGTCTTCAGGCCTGCCATCGCCGGAAAAGTCATTGGAGCGCGGGCGCGCGCGCTCCTCGACGTCAGGCCGCGGCAGGTATTCCTGGCATCGGGATGAACCCGGGCAGACGCTTGATGCGCTCGATCCACGCCAACACGTTCTTGTAGGCGCTCAGGTCGATACCGCCTTCACCGGCAAGCGCGGTATAGGGAAAGCATGCGATGTCGGCAATGGTGGGGTGATCCATTTCGAGGAACTGACGACTGGCCAGATGGTCATCCATGATCTTGAACACCCTGTTGGCGCCGGCGTGCAGCTTGTCGATGTCGAGCGGATAGTTGAGCACCTTCACGAGGCGAGCACCTGCAGCGTTCATCACCTCGCCGCCGCCCGTGGAAAGCCACTGCGCGATCTTGCCCTGTGAGGCAGCATCTTCCGGGAACCATTGACGCGCCTTGTCGTACCTGCCCGCGATGTAGACCAGGATGGCCTGAGCGTCCCGCAGGCGCAACTCGCCATCTTCGAAGATCGGGATCTCGCCGAACGGGTTGAGCGCCAGGTAGGGCGCGGTCTTGTGCTCCTTGTTGACGAAGTCCACGGGAATGGCGTCGTACGCGACCCCGAGGATGTTCAGAAACAGACGAATTTTGTAGCAGCTGCCGGAAATGTCGCAGTCGTAGAGTTTGGGCACGGTTGTCTCCTTGGGAGGGGGAAAGCATTCAGCTCCGGCTGGAACTGAGGATGCGGTGGTGATGGCGGAGGTGGTCCGCCATGAAGGTCTGGACGAAGAAGTAGCCGTGGTCATAGCCCACATGCTTGCGAAGCGTCAGCGACTGACCGACCTTGGCGCAGGCCGCCTCGAAGCGATGCGGGTGCAACTGATCGATCAGGAATTTGTCGAGCAGACCTTGATCGACGAGCACGCCCTCGGGCCACGGTGCGGCAGCCTGGCGCTGCATGAGCGCACAGGCATCGTGCTCGCGCCATGCCGCCAGGTCGTCTCCGAGGTAGCCGGTAAAAGCCTTCTTGCCCCACGGCACTTCTGATGGCGCGCAAATGGGCGCGAATGCCGACACCGATCGAAATATCCCGGGATGCCTCATGGCCAGCGTAAGGGCGCCATGCCCTCCCATGGAGTGGCCGAAGATGCCCAGCCGATCGCGGTCGATCGGCAGCCTGTCGGTGATGCCTGGCAGCAACTCCGCCACCAGATAGCTTTCCATGCGCCAGTGCCTTGCCCAGGGCTCCTGTGTGGCATCCAGGTAGAACCCGGCACCAACGCCGAAATCCCAGCTCTCGGATTCGCCGGCGACGTCAGCGCCGCGCGGGCTGGTGTCGGGCGCGATGAGGGCCATCCCCAGTTCCGCAGCCAGGCGTTGCGCCCCGCCCTTGGTGGGAAAGGTTTCTTCCGTGCAGGTCAGGCCGGCCAGGTAGAGCAGTGCCGGGACCTTCTCGAGTGCGCAGGCCTGCGGCAGGAAGACCGAGAAACGCATCGGCAGGCCGATGGTGAATGACACGTGCTCATAGAAGCGCTGAACGCCGCCATGGCAGACGTGCTCCGAGGCGAGCGTGAAACTCATCGCTCAGTACAGCACCACGCCGCGGATCGACTCGCCGCGTTTCATGAGGTCGAAGCCCTTGTTGATGTCCTCCAGCGGCATGGTGTGCGTGATCAGGTCGTCGATGTTGATCTTGCCTTCCATGTACCAGTCGACGATCTTCGGCACGTCGGTGCGCCCGCGCGCGCCGCCGAAGGCCGAGCCTTCCCATTTGCGGCCGGTGACCAGCTGGAACGGGCGCGTGCTGATCTCGGCACCCGCTTCGGCCACGCCGATGATGATGCTGCGGCCCCAGCCCTTGTGCGTGCATTCGAGCGCCTGGCGCATCACCTTCGTGTTGCCGATGCACTCGAAGCTGTAGTCGGCGCCGCCGTCGGTCAGCTGCACGATGGCATCGACGACGTTCTCGCCAGCTGCCTCAAGTTGCTTCGGGTTGATGAAGTGCGTCATGCCGAACTTGCGGGCCATGGCCTCGCGCTCGGGGTTCAGGTCGACGCCGATGATCTTGTCGGCGCCCACCATCTTCGCGCCCTGGATCACGTTCAGGCCGATGCCGCCCAGGCCGAACACCACCACGTTGGCGCCGGCTTCCACCTTGGCCGTGAAGATCACCGCGCCGATGCCGGTGGTGACGCCGCAGCCGATGTAGCAGACCTTATCGAAGGGGGCGTCTTCGCGGATCTTGGCCAGCGAGATCTCGGGGGCGACCGTGTAGTTGCTGAAGGTCGAGGTGCCCATGTAGTGGAAGATCGGCTTGCCGTCGAGGCTGAAGCGCGAGGTGGCGTCGGGCATCAGGCCCTTGCCCTGCGTGCCGCGGATCAGCTGGCAGAGGTTGGTCTTGCGCGAGAGGCAGAACTTGCACTGGCGACACTCGGGGGTGTAGAGCGGAATGACGTGGTCGCCCTTTTTCAGCGTGGTGACGCCGGGGCCGACATCGACCACGATGCCCGCGCCTTCATGGCCGAGGATCGCGGGGAAGATGCCTTCGGGGTCGGCGCCCGAGAGCGTGTAGTAGTCGGTGTGGCAGATGCCGGTGGCCTTGATCTCGACCAGCACCTCGCCGAACTTCGGGCCTTCGAGGTCCACGGTTTCGATGGTGAGGGGGGCTCCGGATTTCCAGGCGACGGCGGCTTTGGTTTTCATGGGGTCAAGGTTCCTCAAGGTTCAATCGCCGGGACTGCGCGGCGACGTATGTCTGTCTCGTGATGGATAGCGGGCTGCGAGCCTCGAAGTGCGTGGCGCTGCAGCAGTCCGACCATGAGGCCCTGCAGTTGCAGAGCGCGGCGGATGGTATGTCTCTGCGCCGACTGGGTGTGTTCAGATTTCGATACGCAGCAGCCCGGTGAGCAAGCTCTCGCAAGGCGCCTCTTTCATCGTGTTCGCCCGTGCAGCGCCCTGGTCGGATGCGCGTCCGAAAAGTGCAACGCAAAAAAAACGAGAGCCGATTCCTGTTCGGGCGTCGCCCCGGCATGGTGCGAGGAGTTGACTCCTGCGAGGGCGCCGTCTTGGGGTCGAGCACCCTCGTTCAACGCTCTAAAACCCTGCGAACAGCGTATGAAAGAACCTGAACCAGGCTGCTCGCGACGAAATTTCGTCTCGAAATCCGGACGCTACTTTCGGAGCGAACTACCCGTACTTTTCCTCACGAGTCCGGCCTTCGATATGGCCGAATATCGAGACGTGGTGACTCGAAGGTACTCCTAGGATGACACCGTCGCATCGATTCACGTCACACGGTGGTCATGCGTTCCGTGCACCCGCCGCCCCACATCGGGGCAATGATTGATGAACTGAGGAAACCATGTCCGCCATTCTCGAAATTGATTCCATCCGCCAGGAATTTCCGGTCACCAAGCGGATGCTCTACCTGGACTCCGCGCACCAGACACCCATGGCAACCTGCGTACGCCAGGCGCTTTCCGAATTTCTCGCGGAAGGCAACGAAATGGCCGGCCCGAAGCCGGTGTGGATGCGCCGCGTCGAGCGCGCCCGGGAGGACGTCGCGGCGCTGCTGAATGCATCGCCCAGCGAGATCGCCTTCACGAAGAACACCTCCGAGGGCCTCAACATCGCAGCGAATGCCGTTCCGCTTGCGGACGGGGACACCGTCCTGATGCTCGAGGGCGACCATCCGAACAATGCCTATGCCTGGCTCAACCTGAAGCGCAAGGGCGTGCAGGTGCGCTTCTTGAAGGTGGCAGACGATGAAATCGCGACCGCGGAAACCTTCGAGCCCTTCATCGACGCCAGGACCAAGGTCATCTCGTTGTCGCACGTGACCTTCCATGCGGGCCAGCGGCACGACATCGCCAGCATCGGCCGGCTGTGCGCCCAGAAGGGCATCTACCTGGTCGTCGACGTGATGCAGTCTGTCGGCGTGCTTCCGGTCGACGTCAGGAAGCTGGGCGTGTCCGTGCTGGCTGCCGGCTGCCACAAGGGTCTGCTCGTGCCTCAGGGCCTGGGAATTCTCTACGTGAAGGCCGGCCTGGATGAGTTGCAACCGGCCTACCTTGCGATGAGCAGCCTGGCGAATCCCCCCGAGGACTACATCGCGCGGCCCGACGATCTGGCGCCGCGCAAGGATGCGGGGCGCTTCGAGTTCGGCAACTACAACCTTCCCGATCTGCATGCCTTGTCCAGCTCGATCGACCTCATCCGAAAGACCGGCGTCGAGCGCATCGAAGCGCATGTGCTCGAGCTGGGCGACCGCTTGATCGCACATCTTGAAAGGCTCGGTGTGCGCCTCGTCGGTCCACGCACCCGTGCCAGCCGCGCACACATCTACGTGCTGGATCTGCCGGTCGCCGAGTGGCTGGACTACTTCACGCAGAACCAGGTTCGCGTATCACCCGAGCGCGGTGGCATTCGCATCTCCTTCGGCCTCTTCAACACCTCCGAGGACGTCGACCAGGTCGTATCGCTGATCCAGCAGCGCTTGAACCGCAGCGCCCACCCGACCGCGGCAACCCAGGTCGACTGATTGCCATCCGCTTTTTTTTCTTTATTGACCGCAGGAGAATCTTCATGAACCCGAAGTCGTCGTCTCTCACCCTTGCAGCCGCATGCCTGCTGGCCGCGAACATGCCCAGCTTCGCCCAGACCGGCGGAGATACGCTGCAGAAGATCAAGGAAACTGGGGCGATCACGCTCGGCTACCGCGAGTCGTCCGTGCCGTTCTCGTTCCTGGACAGCCAGCAGAAGCCCGTCGGCATCTCGATGGACCTGTGCGCGGCCGTTGTGGACAAGGTGAAGCAGCAGCTGAGCATGCCCAAGCTGGAAGTCAAGCAGGTGGCCGTCAACTCGTCGAACCGCATCCCGCTGGTCGTCAACGGCACCGTCGACATCGAGTGCGGCGGCACCGCGAACAACGCTGCGCGGCAGAAGCAGGTCGCCTTTTCCGTGGCTACCTTCGTCAGCCAGCCGCTCTGGCTGGTGCGCGTGGACTCCGGCGTGAAGAGTCCGGCGGACCTCAAGGGCAAGACCATCGTGGTCACGCAAGGATCCAACGCCGTCGGCTTCGCACGCAAGTTCAACGAAGAGCAGAAGATGGCGCTGATGACGATCGCGGCCAAGGACCATGGCGAGTCGATGCTCACGCTCGACAGCAACCGTGCCGTCGCTTGGCTCGAGGACGACATCCTGCTGGCGGGCGAGAAGGCGAACTCACGCAACTCGGCGTCGTTTGCCCTCATGCCCGGCGGCTTCGACAATATCTACTACGGCCTGATGCTGCGCAAGGACGACCCGACGTTCAAGGCCCTCGTCGACGGCGTGATCGGCAACCTCATGAAGAGCGGCGAGTACGACAAGCTCTACAAGAAGTGGTTCGAGGCGCCGATCCCGCCGCGCAACGTGAGTCTGGCCTTTCCGATGACGGAGAAGCTGAAGGAGCGAATCAAGGCGCCCAGCGACCGGATCGACTGAAGCACCACCACCTGAAACTGACCGGAGCTCGATGTGTTCGAAGTTCTTTTCGAGACAGTCCAGGACGGCGAGGAGCTGTATCTCGCCTGGCTGCTCAATGGCTTGGCCTGGACGGTCGCCCTGGCGCTGGTGGGTTGGTGTGTTGCCTTCGTCCTGGGGGTGCTGGTCGGCTGTGGCCGGACGTCCTCCAACCGGGCGATCGCGCTGGCCGCGCGGCTCTACGTCGAGGTTTTCCGCAATATCCCCATCATCGTCCAGATGTTCCTCTGGTACTTCGTGCTGCCGGAACTGCTGCCGCCTGACCTCGGCAATGCGATGAAGAAGATGGTGCCGCCCTGGGGAGCCTTTTTTCCCGCGTTGATTGCGCTTTCGCTCTACACCGGTGCTCGCGTGGCAGAGCAGGTCAAGGCGGGGATCGAAGCGTTGCCCTACGGTCAGCGATCGGCAGCCAAGGCACTGGGCATGACCGAACTGGAGCTGTATCGCACCATCCTGCTTCCGCAGGCGCTGCGCATCATCATGCCGACGCTGACCAGCGAGGTGATGGGCATCTTCAAGAACACGTCGGTGGCACTGACCATCGGGCTTCTTGAGCTCACCGCCCAGGCTCGACAGATCAACGAGTTCACCTTCAAGACGTTCCAGGCCTTCGGCGCGGCAACCATCCTTTATCTGCTGCTCGCACTCTCCGTCTATGCAGTCATGCATGGCCTGGAAAAGCGCCTTCGCACGCCCGGCACGGAGCCCACGATCGCGAGACGCCGCTTCTTTCCGATGCGAAAGGAGGCAGCCAAGCCATGAACCACTTCGACTTTTCCGTGATCGCGCAGGCCTATCCGTTCCTGCTCGACGGGCTGGTGTTCTCGCTGAAGCTCACCGCGGTCGGCTTTCTCGGCGGCCTGTTGCTCGGTATCGGCCTCGCTCTTGTGAGGCACCTTGAAGTTCCGGTCGCGTCCCAACTCGCAAGCGCGTACATCACGCTGATCCGCTCGGTGCCCCTGATCATGGTGCTCTTCTGGTTCTTCTTCCTGATGCCGCTCGTGCTGATGTGGATGACCGGAGCCTCGAGACCGGTGCAGATCGGACCTGTGTGGACGGCCTTCGTGACGTTCACGCTGTTCGAGGCCGCGTACTACGCCGAGATCATTCGCGCGGGGTTCAAGTCGATGGCAAAGGGTCAGTACGGTGCGTGCAAGGCGCTGGGGATGTCGACCTGGCAGACCTATCGACTGATCATCCTGCCGCAGGTGCTGCGTGTCGTCAGCCCGATACTGCTCACGCAGACGATCATCCTGTTTCAGGATACGTCGCTGGTCTACGTGCTGTCGGTCACCGATCTGCTGGGAGCCGCCTCGAAGATCGCCCAGCGTGATGGACGTCTCGTCGAGATGTACCTGGCGGTCGCCGTGATCTACATGGTGCTTTCCTCGCTGACGTCGCAGCTCGTGGCCATTCTGAAGAATCGCTATGCAGTTCCAGGACGTCGATAGAGATCTGAATAATGCGGCCATGAGCACGACGACCAAGAAAGCGAAGAAGGCTTCGACAGCCGTTGTGGGAACGCCTGTCGAGCGGCTGTTTGCGGTCCTCAACCTGGCGGCGAAGATGGGCATGATCTCCGCCGCCGACATCGTCTATCTCCTCGACCTGCCCAGGCCGACGGCACACCGCATGATCGCCACGCTGGAGGAGCTTCAGTTTCTCCAGAAGATGCCGGTCAAGGGCAAATACGCCGTCGCGCCCAAACTGGTTGGACTGGCGACGTCGATCCTAAGCTCCACAATCGTCTACGCGCCGATCCAGGCGCTGCTGACGGCCGTTGCGCAAAAGACCGGCGAGACCTGCGGCCTGGCGTTGATGTCTTTCGGCGAGGTCGAGTACATCGCGAGCGTCATGGGGCAGTCTCCCCTCACGCTCCAGTTCCAGGCCGGGCAGAAGGCGCCGCTTCATTGCACGTCCAGCGGACAGATCTTCCTTGCCGCACTGCCGCCGGACGAACTCGCCAAGTTCATGGCTTCCGGTCCTTGGGAGCCGCTGACACCCAAGACCGTGACCGAGCCGAAAGTGCTTCTCGAGCGCCTTCGGAAAGTGAAGAGCCAGGGCTACGCAGCCAACGAGTCCGAGTACATCGCAGGCGTCGTCGGTGCCGCAGTACCCATACAGAACACGGATGGTCAGGTCGTGGCGGCGCTCACGATCTCTGCGCCGAAGAGCAGGCGCACGCTGGAGGACGTCGTGGCGATGGTGCCGATACTGACGACATACGCGGATCGGATCAGGCGGGCGATCCAGCCCCGATGAGATCTTGTCGGTAGCAGGCTGTGTCGTTCAAGCGTCAACTCTGACTGGCCGCATCAGGGGGTAGCAGTTGCACGAAACAAGACGGCGAGTATCGTTTCACGGAACTCCTGCACGGACTTCACTCCGATTTCACTTGGGTCACGCACACTGCCTCTCGACAGTGGTTCGGCGCTGGTAGAGGCCAGGGAGAAAAAAGCCGCTCAGGGAACCGCCTCGATGCCGACCGCTGTCGCTCTTCATACTTAGGCTTTCGTCATCGATGCGGTCAAGGACTCACCGCTGTCGAAAGTTTGAGCGGCGGCCGCACAGGTCAAGCGATCGCAAGCAATTTGACCCTGGGTGCAGACATCCTCTGTCTGACTCCTCGGCTTTGATCGACAAACGGACCTCGAGGGGTCCGTTTGTAGTTACCTCTTAGGCTTGCCGGCCCTGCCAAGGAAAATCTACTCGGCGGCCTCATCTTCCTCTTCGTTTTCGGCTTCTTCAACGCGGCGAACCGTCACAAAGTTTGTAGCATCTTCCACGAACGCCATGAGCTTTTCGTCGGGCGCCATCCCGCGTACTTCTGTCTGGAGGCCATCGCCATTTTTGTAGTCGACTTGCACCAGCGCAAAACAGGTCAGCGGCTCTTCCATTTCCCCTTCATCGCCGCCGTCGTATACAGCGACCCACCCTTCAGCGGGCATGATCTGAAGGATTTTCACATCTTCCATCGATTCACTCCAAGCTCAAAGATTGCGTTGCGCCGCGCAGCATATCCCATGGAAAAGAGCCTCGAAGGGCTCACGGTTCGGATCGCGATTTACTCAGACCGAGGAGTACATGCGCCAGCCAGGCGGGACAGGGCGATGGGACTAGTCGGCGTCTACGGCGTGTGGCGCGGCTGGACCGGCCGATGAGCACAGCACGATCAGTTTGCCAATAGCCCGACGTAGCGCTGCGCAAAATTCGGCCCCAGTGCCGGTACAGTCGTTCGTGGTTCACCACGAAAAAAGAGGACGAAGGACAAACTATGGCGGCGCAACTGTTCGTCAGGCTAATCAACGCCTTCTGGTCGAAGGCATCTTCATTCCGGGCTACCAGCGCGGCTACCGCAGTCGGCGACACGTAGGCGGCGCAGTTGGCTGGTTCGGGCTCATCGCGGTCACGCGAGCCGTCAGGACCAACGTCCGCTTTCGATGCCCGCGCAATTTCGGTGGAGCGGTTCGCCAATTGCTGGCTTGGCCTCGTCTCAGGAGCCCTCTGATCGAGCGGGCAAGATTGCCTTCACTTGAGTCCCGCCGGATTCTGCTCCCCCTCGGCAGGCTCAGCAGGTTCGACTTCTGTCGCAGCTTCCCTCTTTGCGACAAGCTGCGCCAGTGCCTCTTCGTATTGCTTCACGCATTTGGCGAAGATTCCACCTTCCGGCGGCTCCGTGCATGCCTGCTGCATTTCGGCAACCGCCTGCTGGCAGAGTTGAGCCAAAGCCGCTTGCGCGGCCGGTCTCTGCACCAGAGGCAATTGGCTGGCAGCGGCGACCTCCTCCGGAAGCAGTCGAAAGCCCTCATTGTTGACTCTAACGATCTTGGCTTGACCATACGCCTGCGTGGCTGGTTCCTTTTTTGCATACGCCAAAAGCATGCACTCGATGGCTTGGCCCCATATCCGGTTTTCGTCAGAGTCACGCCAAGTGTTCAGGTCCACAAGCGGAGTTCGCGCAGATCTGAAGGTATCGGCGACGATCGTGGCGCAGGTGTGGCCGTCGGATCCCTCCGGAGGAACATACAACCCGCCCTCTTGAATCGACCCCAGGCTGAGCTTCAGATTGATTCCGTAATTCGGTCCACCGCCGCCCTTTCCGGGAAACTGGTCCCCGAGAGCGCGAAGAATCGCCACGACCGACGCAGAAGCCACAGGCGGCAGCGGCACGATTGCTGCCGACCATTGCCCGGGCTGACCCGGGTAGGCGTCCTTACGAAAGAGTCGGTGGAAGGCCAAATGCATGACGATAGGAGCGCCATCCTCGCCTTGGATCGCAACGCCCAAATGAGTGCCGAGGACTCCATACCCCAGCGCGATGACCACTTCGTCCTCGCCAATAGCGACACTGGACGCAGCCTGGAACGGCATGCTCGTGCTTACTTGCGGGGAATCATGCCAAGCAGAGCATCCTGCGGGTCCATGCCATCACGCACCAGAGCGCGTTCGGCCAAGGCAAGAGCGTCTCTCCAAGCTTGGGTATCTTCCAGTTCGTCAGCTGTAGAGCGCAGCACCACTGCGAGGTGCACACCGTTCACATGCTCGGGCTCGGGCAAGTGACGGAGATTGATCGCTTCGAGACCGAACTGCGAGAGCGCGCCGAAGACGGCCTTGACGGTCTTCGTGAGTTCCGAGGAGGTCGGCGCCAAGCTCCTATCCAGGACGCGCGCAAGCCATTTGCTCGTGGCCTCCTGACGCTTCGCCCAATGCTGACGCTCGGATGGATCCATTTCGTTGAGGAACTCAGCACGGCTCAGTCCCGGCCCGCGGTCCGCAGCGACGCTCGAGCCCCTAATGGAGCGCATGGGCGACTCGATCTTGCTGATTGTGAGCATGTCAGGCCTTCTTTTTTTCGGGCATCAGGTGGGCGATTGGTGCCATGAGCTTCTTGAATGACGAGGCGATTAGTTCGTGAGCCTCGTTGAAGGCGGCCATCACCGCATCGGCTTCCGGCGCAATGGGGAATGCAAAGCTGACGGCGGTTTCCATAAGAAGCGCAGGGGTGTCGTTGGCTCTCCCGTCGCCGATAGCAACGGCTAAAAGCACGTTAGATCGCACCGGGATATGGAACTGCAAGAACGGTTTCCACGCCGCTCCTGGCTGGAGATGTTGTGTTAGCGCTGACGGAAGTGCGATCTGGATGCCGAGAACCTCGCGCACAAACGTCGCGCTGTCGCGACCTTCGGTCAGGAGAGGCCCGAATGCGTCCAAGTAGCGGAGTGTCGCGCCGAGAAACTGCGCGTCTCGCTCGGCCACGTCCCTCGACTTCAAAAGCGCCTTCACCCCTGATTGAACGAGCGGCCCGAAACTGGACCATGACTCATAGGGGGGCACAGCGTTCGCGGAGAACAGCCCGGGGCCCACTTGGTAAAGAGACTTCGTCCCGCCCTCACTCCGTGAGTTGAATCTGTAGATTGGTTGGTGCGCCAGCATCGGAACCTGCTCGGGGGCCAGCCGCTCGCCCTTTGAATAACCCGCCTCATGGACTTCCCTCCCGAACCGCATGAAGAACTCATCAAGCCCCTTGACCTGTGCGGGGATGATCGCAGGCCTCGTGGCAGGTTCAACGTCGTGCGGCAGGCCGATCGGCCTCCATCGAAGCTCCGCGATCAACTCCAGCAAAGGAGCGTTCTCGACACTGGTGCTCACGCTTGCTCCTTTGGCGTCTTGCCATGCTGATAAGACGGCTCGCTATCGATGCCCCGGACTTCGGACGAAGCAACCCGGTCCATGACCAACACCTCCAGCATGTTCACCATGCTCCTGTTTTCGGTTTCCGCGAGCTGCTTCAATGCGGCCTTGAACGACGGAGAGACCCGCAGGTTCAGCGCTTCCGTCTTCCCGTCATCGAACCGCATTTGGTACCTTCTTGTGCTGTAACGTATTTGCCTGTGCAAATACGTTACAGCGCGCCCGGCCCCGCGTCAAGCGCTCCTATTGGCCGCTGGATCCGCAACGGCATCACGTGGGCGAGACTTGGATGTCACCTATGGATGGAAATCGAGAGCCGAGACAATAGCGGAATATGTGCTCGGACTCGAACGCCAGATGTTTCGCCAGAGCGTCCCATCGGGAGTGACTCGACAAGCATGAGCAGGCCCGGAAATAACCTTGCGGCGGTGACGGGGCAACCGTCCGCTTCGGGGGCTGCCACGAATCGAGTCCCGAGTGAACCGGCTAAGATGTAAGGTTACCAAGATTGTGTCCGACGTGTCGCTATGGACCTCGTTTGGCGCTTCATCGGGCGTTCCGATGACTCCACGAATTGAGCACGAGAAAAAGAACTGATGTCGCGGCGCAGTGAGATTCCGGTGATCGACTTGTTCGCCGGGCCGGGAGGGCTTTGTGAAGGTTTTTCGTCCATCTTCGACGACACCGGCGCGCGGCGCTTCGCCGTCAAAGTCTCCGTGGAGAAGGACCCCATCGCCCACCGGACCTTGCTGCTTCGCGCGATTTTCCGCAAGTTTCCCAAGGGCAAGGTTCCCGACTGCTACTACGAATACGTGCGCGGGAAGATCACACGCGAGCAGTTCCTCGCTCACCCCGAGATCAAGGATGCTGCCGAGCACGCGGCCAAGGAAGCCAAGTGCGCGGAGCTCGGGCTGACCCCGCACGAGGATATCGACGCTTGGATTCGGGAGGCTCTTGGCGATGAGACCGATTGGGTGCTCATTGGAGGCCCGCCATGCCAAGCCTACTCGCTGGCCGGTCGGTCCCGGTTGCGTGGCAAGGACCCTGAGAAGTTCGAAGCCGACTCCAAACACTTCCTCTACACCGAATACCTGCGGATCATTCAGGAATTCGCCCCTGCAGTCTTCGTCATGGAGAACGTCAAGGGGATGCTCAACTCTACGAACGGTGGCAAACACATCTTCGAGCGCATCCTGGCCGACCTCAAAAAGCCACGAGAAGATTTGCGTTATGAGATTCGTTCTTTGGTGGTGAACAAGGACGAACTCGAGCCCAACGACTACGTGATCGAAGCCGATGACCATGGCGTGCCCCAAAGCCGCCATCGGGTGATCCTCTTTGGCATCCGGTCGGACATCGCCAAGGCGACGACGGCGCTGAGTCAAAACCCGAACAGCTTTTTGCTCAGGAAGTTCCTTCCCAAGGTGGGCTTGAGCGCGGCACTCGCAGGCCTGCCGCCGCTTCGCAGCAGACTCTCGAAAGAACCGGACTCTCAAGAGGCGTGGATGAAGGCGTTGCGCGCCGCGCCGCTCTCGCTCAAAGGCTGGCGCGTTCCGCTGCGAGCCGAGATCGAGACTTTGATGGCCAAGTTCATGAAAAAGGCCGAGAAGAACGTGGCATCCGGCGGTAGATTCATTGAGATGCCCGTCGCTCCCGGTGAGGCCATGCCCAAAGACCTGCGCTCTTGGTATCTGGATCCCAAGCTCGGCGGCGTTCTCCAACACGAGACGCGCAGTCACATGCGATCGGACCTGCATCGATACATGTTCGCGGCATGCTTTGCAGCATCACAGAAATATCCGCCGAACCTGCGCAACTTCCCGCCCAAGCTCCTGCCTGACCATGTGAACGTGGACGCTGAGACGGTTCCCTTCGTGGACCGCTTCCGCGTGCAGATGGGCAACGCGCCATCATCCACAGTGGTGGCCCACATCAAGAAGGATGGGCACTACTACATCCACCCGGACCCGGCGCAGTGTCGCAGCCTGACAGTGCGCGAGGCCGCCCGTTTGCAGACCTTCCCCGACAACTACTTCTTTGAGGGAAACCGCACCGAGCAATATGGCCAGATCGGCAACGCGGTTCCACCCCTGCTGGCCAAGAAGATCGCCAAGATCATTTTCAAGTTCATGTCGTCGCCGCGCGGGTGAATGGGGGTCATCCCCTATCCGTGCCTGCGGCGTGGGCATGTATCCCCCAGTAGTCGATCGCGCGAACCACTTCGAAGAGCAGAACAAACCGATCCAGGCGGTCTGAGGGGGAGTTGTTTGAGAAGGTCCAACCGATGGGACTCGGCCGGTTCTCTCAGGGCTTGGGCAGCTGATTCGACCATGGCTCAGCTTCGCGATGGCCGCTGATTTCGCCGAGCTGCGCGTCGCTCTCGATCCATTGGCGCAAGGCGTCTTGGAGGCTGGCAGCGGCCTGGGCGTCGCGCGTCGAGCATTCCCAGACGCACAGCACGCGCCAGCCCGATGCTTGGAGCTTCTCGACTGCGCTGCGGTCGCGCTCGACATTGGCTTCGAGCTTCGCCTTCCAGAAGTCGGCGCGCGTGGCTGGCATCTTGGCGTATCGACATCCCTGGTGGAGGTGCCAGAAGCAGCCGTGGACAAAGATGGCGACCTTGCGGCCTGGCATGACGATGTCGGGCGTGCCCGGCAAGTCGCGCCGATGCAGCCGGAATCGGTAGCCCGACGTGAAGAGCAGCCGGCGGACAAGAAGCTCGGGCTGCGAGTTCTTGCCCTTGATGCCGGCCATCATCCGGCTGCGGTCGGCGGGCGACACGACATCAACCATGGGCTCGTCCTGTTGATGTCGCGCGCCGCATGGAGGTTCGACGACCGCGCCGGCCGGCCTACATCACTTCCGGGATGTTGGTCGCCGGGGCCGAGTAGCTCGCGCCCATCACGGCTTCTTTGCACTCCGGCCGCTTGGCCCATTCGGAGACCATCTTGCCGCCGGACGAGGAGTGCAGCACGTCGTTGACCTCTTTGGCCCAAACGGCGATCTGCGCGAGCAGCTCCGGCGATGCCGCCTGCTTTGCCCAAATCTTGTCGAGGTCGATTCGGTCGCCGAGCTTCTCGGCCACCAGTGAGACCGTGTAGGCTGTGACGTTGGCTTGGAAGGCTTGGAACATCGGCCGCAAGAGCTTCTGCGCGTCGCGGTAAATCTTGGCCTTGGCGATCATGGCCTTGAAGTCGGCGACGGTGGGCAGCGGCGCCTCTTGTCCATCGGTCGGCGTGAGGCCCGCCATGAACTTGTCGAAGTTTTTCTGCGAGCCGAGGCTCACGATGTCGGGCTTCCTGTCCCAGGCGGTGATGTATTTGGCCAGATCTGTCTTGGTGACGCGGCGCGCGGTGGGGATGGCATCCTTCAAGGCCTTGAGCTTGGCGACCGTGGTTCCCTCGCGAGCGAGCAGCGTGTTGTAGCTGCCCGAGGCGCGCTCGTAGAACCATTGGCCAACGCCATCGGGGCAATAGACCGAACGCGAGAGCTTCTCGATCTCGACGTGGAAGGGCTTGTTGGCCGACAGGTCCGATTGCCGCACGGCGTTCTGACTGTTGGCGAAGCGGGAAATGTCCGAGACGAGAGCCTCTTCCTTGGCCGAATCCTGGGCGCGCATCACGATGATCTTGGCGGGAACGCGCACGCGGCTCAGGTCCGTGTCGGGATACTTCTTCTTGGCGAAGTAGATCGAGGCGGTGGTCTGCCCACCGTTGACGATTTGCAGGCCTTTGAGCCAGGCAATACCGGCCGAACCGTCGCCAGGCTTGCCCAGGCGCATCTCGTCAGCCACGATCACGATGCCGTTGTTGTAGGCCATGAAGCGCTCGGGAGCCGAGCGCAGCGTGTTTTGGATGCCGGCGTTGACGCCCTTGCCCTTGACGCTCAGGAAAGAGCGGACGTTGGCCTCCAGCAGGCGCGCGCCGAACTTCTCGTAGAGCAGCCGGAGCGCCTCGGCCGGGATCGCCGTCAGGGCATAGTCGTAGTCGTCGTTTTCGCCCGGCACGAAGACGCAGGGCAGGGGCGCGCCGGACACCTCGGCGAAATCGACCACCAGCTCGTCGCGCGGCTTGCCCTCGGACCAATGCCGGTGAAGCCGCTCGATGTCCATGACCTCCAGGCGCACAGCCTTGCCGCCGATGTCGCGGGTCTTGAAGCTCTTGGACTTGGCGACGCGGTCGGTGATGACGTAGACCCGAACCTGCTCCAGGTCGTCGTAGATCGCCTGCAGCGTCTCGGCCAGCGAGCGCACGTCGCTTGACGGGTCCAGCTTGGGCGCCATCTTGCCCTCGGCGCACAGCGACAGAAAGCGCAGGCACTGCTCGACGGCGGTCTTGGTCTCGGAGTCCGGGACCGGCGTGGGAACATCGACATTGGCGTAGAGGCTCACGAACAAGTCGAGCTGGTCGTTTTCCTCCGATAGCGAATAGCCACTCAGGCGCAGGTTCGCGTTGCCGACCTTGCCCTCGAAGTGGCACTCGACGGGCTCGAAGGTCATGCCGATGTCCGACATGTGGTCCATCACGATGCCGGAGAACACCAGCTCTTCATAGAGCGCGCCGTCTCGCATCTGCGAGCGGACGGCAGCCTGCGTCTCGCGCAGGAATTCAGGCAAATTCATTCTTAGATGGCTCCCATTTTTTTTAACGCGCCCGCGGCGCCGACGTTGTCGCCGGGCGCCTTGTCGAGGTCGATTTCATACATGGCCCTCATGATGCCCGCTGGCACCGTGCCCGATGTCATTCGAGGGAAGTTGCCAGCGACCTCGACGACGCGCGTTCCAGCCTGCTCAAACTTCCTTGGGTAGCGGTCGGAGTGCGAATCGATGTAGCCCGCGGCCAGCAGACGCTCGGCCAACAGCCTCTCAGCCTCGCCGTCGCCCTTGATCGCCACACGCATCGCTTCGACGATCCCTGGCAGGTTCTGTCCGCTTTCGGTTTGCCGCAGGCGGGCGCCGGCCACAAACAGCGGCTGGCGCGTCGAGTCGTCGAGTTGCTCGAGTGAGCCGATCTTGGCGGGAAATCCAGCAGCCGACAGCGTGGCCTTGACCTCCAAGGCGCCTGTGCCGAGCTCAAAGTCTTGGATGCCGTCGAGCGGTCCCACCCATGATTCGATGGCGAGCGCTGGAGGGACGCCCGCATCAATAATGGCCCGCAGCAGCATGAGCTCGCCAATCAAGCCGATCTCGGCCTCGGGGCTGAGGACCTGCGTTCCCTTGCGCATGAACTCCTGCCAGGCCCCCACCCGCCCGATGAACACCCGCATGAGCTTGGCTTCATCGGCGCCGGCTGCCACAGCGTCATCAAGAGCTCCGACGACATCGCACGCCATGGCGGCGAAGAGTTCCGCGCTGCCAGCCGACTTTCGGGTCAAGGCGAGCCACAGCCTGCCGTTGCCTTCGGGGTCTGCGCGCTCGACCGCGAAGCCTTGGCCCTCGGGGAGCTTGTCGGCAGCAGCCAGCTGTGCGGTGGGAAAGCCGACCAGGACCGCTTCGGCGTTGTCAGGCGAGCGCCGTCCGGCCATCAACTGAAGCGGGCCAGCGGAGGGTAGCGAGATGGCTTGCCATCCTGGCTCGGTGTCGGCGCTGGTGAGCGACGACCACGCCAAGAGAAATTCGTTACTCGGACGGGCCATATTCCTGCATCCAATAGAGAAGGTTCACTTCGTATTCAACACGGATGCCGTTCTCGCTTGACGGGAAGGCGATGGCGAATGCCATGATGGGCTTGTCCCAGCCAGGCACGATCAGGTTTTTAGAGAACTTCTCCTTACCCTTGTAGTAGGGGGCAAGGGAGTAAACCAGCAGCAGCCCGCGATCAGCCTCGCCCCCAAGCCTGTCGCGCGCCTCGCGGATGCCCTTGCCGCTGGGGCTGTTTGGCATGTTGACCCGGCCTCGCGCCGGCTCGGGCTTCCACGCCGCGCGGGTGCGAGCGAGGGCGTCGCGCCAAACGTCGTCGTCGAGGTCGATGCCTTCGTCCTTGGGGTCAGTGAGCACTCCAATGGCGAACATGGACGCATCCCTGGCCGCTGGCGGGTCAGGGTCGTCGGTCTTGCGCGTTTGGAAAGAGCTGACTTTGAAGTCACCGGGGAAAACGTGCGTTTCGCCGATGCCTTCACCTCCGGTCAAAAGCGCCACGCTCCACTGCTTCAACTTGCCGATGTCGAGCATCTTCGTGATGAAGTCCGTGAGGACCGCCGCCTTGGCGCTGGTGGCATTTGGGTGGGTCGCATAGGCGCCCAGGAATGCGAGCACCTTCGGTGCTTCCACGTCTTGCCACAGGCGAGCGCCAGGCCAAGAGTCGGCGTCACCGTCGCGTGGATACTTCGGCCCCTCCACGAACTTCGTCCCGAGGGAGCCGATCAACGCATCGGTCGCATCGAGGTTTGCCTGTTGAACTTTGTCGTCTCTGTGAAAGAGGATGGTCTGGGGCCGAGTGCCACTGTAGGTCAGCGACAGCGTCTGGGCGTTGCGCATCTTCAATGGCGACGTGACCGTGAGGATCTCGTGCGACATGACCTTGAGGCCATACAGCTCTGGCGTGAGCTTGGCCTTCGCCATGAAGTCGAACTCTTCGCGCAGCTCCTCGGAGGCGTCGGCGATGTGGCCGAACCACTTCACCAAGTCCGGCGACGTATAGAGACGGCAGAGGTCCAAATATCCGGGCCGGTAGCCAAACCAGCGGCCCATCTGCATCAGCGTGTCATACATCTTCGTCGTGCGGACGAAGTAGCTCACGCAGAGGCCTTCAAGGGTCAGGCCCCGTGCGAGCTTGTCGCCGCCGATGGCGATGACCTTGAGCGCGGCGCCAGGCGTGGCGTAGTCCAGAGCGTCCTTGGCCGTGCCATTGATCGAGCGAACGACGATATCGTCGAGAACGTCCGGCAGCTTCGCAACCACCTCGACCCAGGAAGGCAGCTCAGGAGGCCGCTCTTCCCCGGGCGAGAGCTCGGCGACCTTGTCGCGCGTCGGGATGAAGTCCTCGTCCCAGAGCTTGCGCATTTGCGTGAGCAACTCATCGGCGTCGCTGCCTCGGGTGATCTTCTGGCGCATGCGGCGCACGGTCTCCTCGACTTGCTCGCGCACATGGTCCTGCACCGCCACATAGCGGGTGACGTGAATCAGCATGGAGCTGTGTTCGAGACCTTGGCCCCGCAGTTCGCGCGCCGCGCAGACAAGCACGAATGAATGGATGGCGTTGCGAAGCGACAGCGGAATGGTCTCTTGCCCGTTGTGGACCGGGACGTGCGTCTTCTTGTGCTTGGGCGGCATCCATCCAAGATCGGCCTCGGGATCGTAGTGGTCCTGGATGCTGCGGGACAGCGGGAGAGCTCCCACACGGCCGTCCTTCGTCAACTTGCCGAACATGCGGGCGGGGCCGACATAGTTCGACGGAGCGGCCAGGTTGATGATGAAGGCCTTCGGAAAGAGGTCGGGGCCTTCCAAGGTTGTGGCGCCCTTGTGATGGATGTAAATGTTGGCGAAAGGCGTGGCCGTGTAGCCAACATAGGCCTTCCGAGAGAAGGAGTGCAGCAACCGACGAATCAGGCTGTTGATGGTCTTGGGCGAGTGCTCCTCGTCCGGCGTTCCGTCCTCGTTGAAGGGTTGCTCCCCGGTATCTACAGAGGCGTTGTCCGCTTCGTCATCGATCATCAGGAGCGGCAGCTTGGTCACAAGCTTCCAATCTGGCGCTTTTGGCAGCAACGGGCTAGGTGTGTCAGCGACGCGCGTCTGAATCCATTTCAGCAACTCGGTGAGCACGGTCTTTTGCTTCTTCACCACGAAGACCCAGGGTCGCTCCTCTGGCGAGATGCCGTGGAAGTGCTTTGCGATGGCCTTGCTGAAATCGCCGTTTTCCGCCCGCGTCGTCGCCGAGTTGGTTTTCAGGTCTTCGCCGAACGCGGCCACGCCGATGGGCGCGCCCGGGTCGCGGTCCGCCGTCGTCTCGTAACCCAGGAACCCCTCCTCAAGGCGCATCTGGGTCTGCGAGCGCAGGTTGTTGTGCATGCCTGCCAGCACGATGATGATCTTGTAGCCTGCGTCGGCGGCCTTGTTGATCAAGCCCGTGTAGTTGCTGGTTTTGCCCGACTGCACATGGCCGACGACGAGCCCACGGCGGTCCCAGGAGTCCGTCCGCAAGGGGTCTTCGAGGAGCCCGAGGATGTCGTCCGTCGCCTCGTCGAGGCCATCGACGACCACGTCCGACAATTTCGATTCCTGATAGTCGCGGTAGCGGCGCCAGTAGTGCCAGTCCTTCTTGCGGGCGGCGTTGAGCCAATCGAAATGCCCGGTGTTGTCCTTGAGGGTGGTGGCCTTGCCCATCCGGTGGCTGAACCGCTGGATCAGCGTGGCGACCGCCTTGGCCTCGTCCAAAGGGGCCGGTGGATCGCTGGCGAACATCGCGGCGGCCAGCTTCACCTTCTCAGCGATGTAGGCTGGCGTGATCTTTGACGAGTCTTTCTCCGCCTTCACCAGACGCTGCGCGGTGGCTATGACATCTTCAAGCAACTGCACCTGCGCTGCGGCCTCTTCTGCTGCGGTCATTTCTTACCCCCTAGTTTTGCGACGAGCGCTGGATATTTTTGGAACGGTTCTGTGCGCGACATCGACTTGCGCGCCTCCTCGACGCTGAGGCCCTTGCGTTCGATGAGGTCATCGAAGAGCACGCGCGCGACCTCGATCACTGCCGCGTTGGGTTCGCCCTCGAAGCCCGTCCGCGGCGTCTCCTTGTTTTCGGCCGTGTCCAGCCAGATGCGCTGCACGGGCACGGTCTCTTCGATCACCCGAAGCATCGACTTGATCAATGGCGCAAGTGTTCCCGCGCTTTCCAGGACGGCAGCGACAGACGGGTGGGTTTCTTCAATCCGATATCGCATGCCCGCCTTGACGCGCTCGACACGCCACGCCTGTTCAATGGGGATGTTGCCTTTCGCGGGCGCTGGCGTGCCCCGATAGGCAAACACGCGCCGAGCGCGCTCGCGAGTGTTCTCGGCCAAGAGGGTGAGCCAAGGCCGAAGCGACACGGGCGGGCGGGCTGTGGATTTGCGAACGTCGATCTTCCAGTCGGCGTCGGCAGTGTTCGGGATGTCCAGGCGAATGCGGGCGAGGCGGTGCGCCTCTTCGCGGTTCCACGCGCGAGAATTGCCAAGGCCAAGCCAGCCGCCTGCGACCAAGAGGCGCTCGTTGCGGTAGACGTAAAACCCTTGCTGCGCGGTCCACCCGGCCGGGCCTGCGTTGTCGTCGAACTCGGCAGCGGTTAATTTGTCGCGATGGGGCAGCACGTGGGCCTGCACCGTGACGGTTCCGTAGTCAGTCGGGTGGTTGGTTGGCGGCGATGTCCATGGCTTCGCGGGGTGGCCGATCATGAAGGGGTCCCATGGCGCGACTGCCCGACCGTTCAGGAGCAATTTCAGCTTGGCGCGCGGCCCTTGGAGGAGGCGATGGAAGACCATCGCCAAATGCGACTCGACGGTGTCGATGAGATCGTGGAAGTCGTCGGAGGTGTAGCCGGCGGTGACCACGCGGTCCATCGTCTCCCAGAGCACGACAGTGCCCGCTTTCTTGCCCTTCAAGCCGGTGATGAATGGCTTTGATCCTTGCGCAGGGCCTTCGAACAAGAGCCACCCGCCGTCGGGATCTGCAGCAAGCTCGTCGAGGTCCCACCGCAGGCAGCTTGCGGCGCCTTTCTTGACGGTAGCGACGGTGAGGCGGCGGCACTGCGAGAAGGACGCTGTTTTCAGGCCCATGCCGAAGCGCCCGAGGTCATGGGACGCGCGAACGTCCAGTGGGTTCTTGTCGCCCAGGCGCATGGCGCTCTCGAGCTCGGCGTCGTCCATGCCGCGCCCGTCGTCGAGGACAGTGATACGGCTCGCCGGTCCGTGCCAAGCGAAGTCGATGCGGACTTCCCTGGCACCGGCCGAGATGCTGTTGTCGACAATGTCGGCCAGGGCCGCGCCGGTCGAGTAGCCCAAGCCTCGCAGGGACTCGAGCATCGCCATGGCGCGCGGCGGCGCGCTTCTTGTTTTGGATTTCATCGCCAATAGCCTTTCCCTGGCCAGAACTCGAATCCAAGTCCAATCAGCTTTCGAACGAGCTTGCGGGAACGGTTGTCGGGCGTATCGGTAATGCGGACCCATATCCTTTGCTCCCCCTCGCGATCGTTCACGACCGCGACACCAGCCGCTCGGGCTTGGTCGAGAAGCTTGTCGAGAACCGTGGGGTCGGAGCCCTTCGGTCGATCGGGCCCCGGGGACTCCTGCGATGCTGGCCCGGGCGACTCGGTGCTGGCGCCCGCTTCGTCGTCTGAGCCCTCATCGCGCTCGTCGCGCCGTGAAGACGGGGCGCCGCCGAGCTCGAGCGCGGTCCGGCGCCTCAACGTGCGGAGGGATGCCGCCTCGATTTGGCGGATGCGCTCACGGGTCACGTCGAGCCGCACACCGATTTCTTCGAGAGTCATCGAATCTCGAATCCCGATGCCAAAGCGCATGCAAATGATGCTTTTATCCTTGAATTTGAGTGTGCCCAGGAGTCGATGTGCCCAGCCGACCCGCTGCATGTCGTCGACGATGTCCATCGGGTCATAGGCCGTGAATTGGTCCTTGACGTCGGCGGCGATGAGATCATCCAATGCCTCGATCTCATGAAGCGGCAGCGGCTCCATTGTTGCGCGGGCAAGCGCCAGAACCTTTTGAATCGGCAGCTGCACCAGCGCGGCGATCTCATCGATCGTGGGGGCGTGTCCGTGCCGGAGCTCGAAAGCATGAGCGGCTTGCGCGATGCGCTGGGTCTTTTCGTGGAGATGGACCGGCAGGCGGATGGTCCTGCTCTTGTCGGCGACGTGGCGCCCCACCTGCTGGCGTATCCACCATGTGGCATATGTCGAAAACTTGAAGCCCCTGCGCCAATCGTAACGATCCACCGCCTTGATAAGGCCAATGTTCCCCTCCTGCAGCAGGTCGTTCAAGGGTTGGCCGCTGAAGAGATATTTCTTCGCAATGGAAATGACGAGCTTCAGATTGGCGACGACCATCTGGTCGCGCGCGCCACGATAGGCCTTCATCGATTGTGCGAACGCAAGAGCGGGCCCGCGCTCCCCGGCCAAACCGGAGTCGGCCAGCTCCATGAGGAGGCCGCGGGTCAGGCCCAGCGAGGCGAGCGCGTCTCGGCAAGCGCTCCATTCGGGGGCGTCTTGGCTGGCGCCGATGGCGAGGCCCGACAACAGCTCCGCGTTGGCGCAGAACTCCGACAGCTCGTCGACGGACTCCTTGGCATCAAGGCCAAATTGGGAGTGGCCTTCGTTGTCCTCGCCAGCGGCCTCGGTCGGTAGTTGAGGTTCGGCGTCGGGCTCCGCGCTTGAAGTGGGGTCAAGATCTTGAGTCTCGTCCTGTGGGCCGGAGGACACCCAGCGCAGCGGCTTCGCGCCCGACGCCACCTTCCTAGCTGCGTCCAGCACTGCGCCAATCCCAGAAGGCCACGAAGCCAGCGCGTCGAGGGCCTTCGCCAAGCCGTGCTCCATGGCTTGACCAAGGGCGACCTCGGCCTCCGCCGTGAGGAGTGCCTCGCGCTGGAATTCCCGTTGATAGATGCGGAAGGGCTCGTTGCGGTGCCCAGCCAGATCGTCAACGAACGCCATTGCTTCGGCGACTGCATCTTCCTCGCCAGGTTTCTCCGCGGGCTCGACGAACACCTCAAAGCTCTCGTGGGAAGTCGAATACTCGAATCGCTCGTCAAGCTCGGCGCCGAGATCGTTGATGACCATGCCCAAGAGCGCCCCCGCCTGCTCGTTGGGATCGCCATCATCATCGAGTGTCAGGTCCTCAATCGCCGAATACGGGACGCTGCCCTCGCGAATTGCGCGAAGCAAAACCAGGCGCAGCCGCTCGCGAGCCTCGGCGTCGTCGGCGCGCGGAAGCGGGGTCGCTCGATCAGGCAGAAAAGCCTCAAAGTCTTCCCAGTCGGCGGACGCGTCGATGGGCTGGTGTTCGGAGATGACGTCTTGGAGTTCAAAGGCTGCAGCCGAAAGCGCAGGGTCTCCCTCGGGTGGTGGCTGGTCCTCTTCGGCTTCCCATCCGGTCAAATCGAATGCATCGCCATCCTCGCCGAAGGCCCGTCCGATGACGGGCGTGGCGGCAGGCGCAAGTCCCTGGACGGAGGCAGGCTGCTCAATGGGCTGCGGGGGGGAGGCATCGACAAGGTGGACGGCTGTCGGATCGTTGGCGGCCTGCACCCCTTGCCCGGCGAGCAAGGCATGCGCAGGCTCACAAAGGACATCGTCCCCGCGCGAAGCCTTCAGCGGCATACACGCCGCCTCAATGGTCGAGGCCGCTTCAAGGGCGCCTGCAGCCTGCGCGATGCCAAGAGCACTCCGCCCCGAAGGATCAAGCAGATCGGCATCGGCGCCGGCGGCAAGAAGGAGTTTGCAGATGGCGGATTTATTGCGGGCCGCCGACAGCATGAGGGGCGTTTGTCCCTTGTCGTCTCGTGCGTTGAGGTCGTCGCCGCGGTCGATGTGAATTTGGACTGCGGCCTCGACGCCTGCCACGACGGCCATCCTGAGGAATCGGCTCAGAGGAGGGACATCTTGGACAGCCCTGTCTGTCACACGCGAGCCTCATCCCAGAGCGCTCGAACGGCGATTTCCGTGTTTGGCCGAAGGTTTCCTCTACCCCCCGGTTCAAAGCGCCGACCATGGCGGCGCGGCGTAGTCGTCTCTGCGGCCATTGTGGCTCTGTTGAGTTTGAACTGTTACCAAATTCTACAGGGGCGGCATAGGGGAAATGGGCTCGTTTTCCTATCCCCAGCGGGGTGCGCGCGTAGGGTCAGCGGTCGCCGGCCATCAGGGTGACTAAAGTTGCCACCAAGCCCAGGCTCCGTCGCCGGGAGCTGAACCTGAGCGACACATTGCGATTTGCAGGTATTTTTGTTGGTATGTGGAAAGACGAAATCTTTTTGCCTGAGCATTCATGCGGATCATGGAACGACTTTCGATTCCTGGCGGCGGACCAGATATGAAGCCGGACACTCTCAAAAAGGTGTCCGGCTTTTTGTTTTTTGTCTGGGGAATGCGGTTCTGTCGCCAGACTGGTCCGAGGAAATTTGACTGCAGCCGATGGACCCGGCCGATCCCTCTCCATCTTCTGGCCCTGTGTTGGATGCCGAGCGCGATGAGACTCATCGAGTTCGGGACCTTCCAGCCAACGCAGGTGAGCGCGCCAGCACCTACAAGTTTCTGCACAGCGGCCTGCACAAGCTTTCGATGGTGCTGCCTGCCGCCTGTGCGTAACGTCGTGTGCTCATCCACAAGGAAATGGCATGCACAACTTTGAACTCATCAGTAACATCCTTTGCCCGTATACGCAGCGGGCAGCCATCCAGCTTGCCGAGAAGGGCCTGGAAGCCAGGCGAACCTACATCGACCTTGCAGACAAGCCGGACTGGTTCATCCGACTGTCGCCACTGGGCAAGGTGCCGCTGCTGCGCGTGGGCGACACGGCCGTGTTCGAGACCGCCGTCATCTGCGAGTACATCGAAGAAGCAACCGTCGGCCAGGCGCCGATGTGGCCTGATCGCGCTCTGGATCGCGCTCGGCACCGCGCATGGGCCGAGTTCGCCTCGACCGTGATCGCAGATGTGTTTGGTTTTTATATGGCGCCAGAAGAAGCAGCGTTCGAACGCGAACGGTCCGAGCTTGCTGGACGTTTCGCGCGGCTTGAGAGCCAGCTGGCTGGAGCCGGCCCGTATTTCGGCGGCGAGCGCTTCGGTCTGGTAGACGCCGCGTTTGCACCAATCTTCCGGCTACTCGAAACCTTCGACCGATTGGCGGACTTCCGCCTTCTTCAAGGGCTTCCGGCAACAGCCGCCTATCGCCACAAGCTGGCGGAGCGGCCAAGCGTGCGCGCAGCCGTGGTGCCCGAATACGGACAGGTCTTCATGCGTTATCTGGCCGGGCGCGGTTCCTACATGTCTCGACTCGTCACCGCCGAGGCGACTTCAGTCGAGGCCTGACATCAGCTGAGACGATCTCGCGATCTCTTCGGACAGCGCCGCGCTCGCACGGCGCATGCGCGGCACGCGCGCGACGTCCTCATGCATCAGCAGCCACAGCGGCTGCGCCAGCTCGTCCAGCGGTGGACCGACGCGAACGAGTTCCGGGATCGAGCCGCCGACGAAGCAAGGCAGAACGGCGCAACCGATTCCCGCGCGTGCGGCTTGCGCGGCGCCCAGCAGGGTGTTCGCGCGAAACCGCACCTCGTCGGGAGCAACGTTGCTCGCCAGCCAGATTCCAGGCGCACTGCAGGCCAAGCCAGCGTCGAAGCCGACCCATGGCAGGCGGATGGACGGCGCTGAGGCCTCTTCCGCCTCGGTCAACTGGCGCGGTGCATAAACCGCCATCGCGACGGTACCGACCTCGCGTCCGCGCAAAGTCTCTTGTGGTGCTCTGGTCACGCGAAGTGCAATGTCAGCCTCGCGCCGCGCCAACGAAACAACATCGTTGGACACATGAAGCTCGAGCTGCAATCCGACCTGCGTTCGGCACACAGCGGCCAGCACACCGGGTAGCAGGTACTCGGAGACAGCGTCAGGGGCAGTGACACGCACCGGCCCGTCATGGCCATCGTCACGCCCGCAGACGCGGCGCTCCAGGCCGGCGATCTCGTCTCGAAAGCGGAGCGCAAGCGCCCTGACCTCTTCTCCCGCCTCCGTCGGCCGAAGGCCTCCCGAGGTACGCTCGAACAGCCGCGTTCCGAGGCGCCGCTCCATCAGCTGCAGACGGCGCGATAGCGTTGGATGGCTCACGTGCAGCGTGGTTGCGGCACCGGACAAGGTGCCGCTCTCCATGATGGCGAGTGCAATACGCAGGTCATCCCATTCGAAAGCGGAGGTGCGGCTCATGATTGGCATTGTCGCTGCACACATCCAAGATTTGCTCCCGATTCGCGATCCGCGCTAGCACTCGGTTCTGCAAGTCGAGGGCGGCAACCGCCGAACTGCTCTCGGGATCAGATCGTTGGACTGCTAGTTCTGCGTCCCTATCAATTTGTCCAAGGTCTTGCCTGGCTTGACCCCGCAGGCCGAACACCACCGAGCAAACAGCAACACGTCGACGAAGTTCTCACCGCGTTCCAGCTTGGAGACGTAGGACTGGCCCACGCCCAGGGCTTCGGCCATCTGCACCTGCGTTAGGCCGGCCTTCACCCGAACGCTGCGCATCAAGTTGCGCAGCGCTTCGTATTCAGCGTGGTAGAGGGAAACGGACATGCGCTAATCGTCTAGTCCGATATGGAATAGTCGTAACGCGACTTTTCGAGATACGATCCGACAAGCAACGGCGAAGACCGGAGCGAAAAAATCAATCAGGGATGGATTGAAATGAATAACGGGATATTTCTCGTGGGCGCAGCCTTTGTGCTGTCGGCTCGCGGTGGCAGCGGCGGAGTCGATGTTGGGGGAGGGGATCGAGGACCGTTGCCATGAAACGGCCAGAAGGCAAGCTGGAGCAGAACTCCCGCTTCTCTCGACACACGCCCTTCGACAGGGCTTTCATGGAATGCAAGACCTTGGCCCAGTTGGCGGACTGGTATGACCGCCGCATGGCGTCCGGCCGCCGGATGTCAGCCGACGAGCTGGGTTTTCTCGTCGCACATGTCTCGGGCCTCAGGGCCGCGGAGAAGATGGCACGCAGCGACCGCGCCGTGGAGAGAAAGGCCGACGAGTTCGCCAGGTTCTTCTACGGTCAGGACCATCGCGACTTCGGCGACATCCGCGCAAGGCAGATCGTGATCGAAGGGGCTCTGTTCGACGAGGTGCCGCGTCACGCGGTGTGGACGCTCGGCTCCAGGCTCTGGTGCCTGCGGGTGCCGAAGGAAAGCACCGCAACCGGGTCGAGCCACGCGCTCAAGCTCATGGAGCTTGGCGGCAAGCTGATCCGCGGCAGCTCCAGGGTTGCGGGGCATGCGGAGCCACTGATCTCCGCATTCGCGCAAGGGGTGGTCCTGGGGTTCTACCGGCTGGCGAAGATCGACATTTCCACGGCGCTGGAGGGCGTGGGTTTCTGGCGGCGCTGCGAGCTGGTCAGCATCCACCAGGTAGGCGTTGACCGGGGTCAGCGGATTCGTGCGGAGGATGGTCGGAAGCCGGGGCGGTAGCTACTTCGCGGCGCAACTGGGCAGCAAGCCGGCCCGGAGAAGTGCTGCAACACTGCGTTACATTGGTGCCTCAAGAGGCGGAGGTGACGTATGGCGGGATGGCTGAGCACACTGAAGAAAGAACTCGCAGGCGAAACCGGCGAGGCTGCTCATGCGCCCCAGCGGGCGTGGTCTCCTCAGGTATTCGAGGACATCGAGTGGCGCCGCTTCGAGGCGTTGTGCGAAACACTGATTGGGCAGGCCGGCGTGCGTACGGAGAGCCAGTCTCACGGTGCAGACGGCGGCGTCGACATCTGGCTCTATTCGGCGCACAGCCCAAAACCGATGATCGTTCAGTGCAAGCACTGGCGCCGCAAGCCTGTTGGCGTGCAGCAGTTGCGCGAGTTCTTCGGCGTGCTCAAGGCCAACGACCTGCAATACGGCACCTTCGCTACAAGCTCCACATTCACTGACGACGCGTTGGTCTTCGCCAAGGCCAATGGCATCAACGCACAAGATCGATCAGGCCTGCTGCGCCTCATTGGCACGCGCACGGCTGAGCAACAACAGGCACTGCTCGCAGTCGCCTATGAAGGCGAGTACTGGAAACCGACCTGCGTGAACTGCGGTGTGAAGATGGCGGAGAGAAAGCCCAAGGAGGGCGGGACACCGTTCTGGGGCTGCGTGAACTACGGCAAGACGCGTTGCCGGTTCAAGCTCTACATGGCGTCTGATCGGTAGCTACTTGACCGCGCTGCCGGTGCCCGTGGTCATCGACCATTTCGCGCGCATCAATGCCGAGCCCGCGATGTCGGGCCGCGTGAAGGCCGTCCTTCTGCGCATGATGGGCAGCGGCAACGTGTGGATGAAGATGTCGGCGCCCTACATTGCCTCGCCCGACTCCAAAGCCTATGAAGACCTCGACGACTTCGTCCGCCACCTTGCGGGTGACCGCCTCGACCGGCTGGTTTGGGGTACCGATTGGCCGCACGTCACGGAGTCGCGCAAGCCCGATGACGCCGTCTTGATCAATCTGCTCGCACGGTGGCTGTCCGAAGACGAAATTCGTGTCGTTCTTGTCGAGAACGCAGCACGCCTTTATCACTTCACTTCCGGTGGGCGTGATCGACCGGCGCCTACAGGCACTGATACGGGGGGCCGTGCGTGCTGCGCCAAGTCGGGCATCGGACCCACATAGCGTCCGCGCGGGCGGATCACTTGCGCCACGCCCAGTTGTTCCAGGCTGTGCGCCAACAGCCCGACGCTGCGCGCCGTCGCGAACAGGCCAAAGGCCGCGTCGGCGGGCAGTCGATGGACCGCGACCAGCGCGGCCAGGGCCACGTCGATGTTGGGATGCAATCCGGTCAGACGCGTCACTTTCTGGATGAAGCGCGCGATCACCTCCGGGGGCTCGAACAACGCCAGCAGGGCGGCTGCGCGAGGATCGCCTTCGGGATAGAGGTGGTGGCCAAACCCGGCCAATGGCAAGCCGGTCGACAGGTATTGCGCCACCACCTGGTCCTCGCCCAGTCGCTCCACTTCGCCGAACAGCGCCTGGACGCGGCCCGAGGCATCGCCATGCAAGGGGCCCGATAGGGTGGTGAGTCCGGCCAGCAGGCATGCCGGCAAGGAGGCGCCCGTCGATGCCGCAATGCGCGCCACGAACGCCGAACTGGTCAACTCGTGGTCGACCAGCAGCACCATGGCGGTTCGCAGCAACTCGGCGACCTCGGGCGGTTGCTTCCATCCCTGCCCAAAGCGCAGGTGCAGCGGCCCATGTCCTGGCTCGGCGCCGAACGCGTTGGCCACTGCACCCACCAAAGCCTGGCCCTCGGCGTGCAGCACCCGGGTCAGGCGTCCACGCGTGGAGTGCCCGGTGGCCGCCAGGCCCGCCAACGCAGTGAAGGCGGCTACCCGCCCAGACGCGCCCGAGCGCATTGCGGTGGCGCACGAAAAGTCGACGGGTTGCTCGGCCTCCCACAGCAGCTGCGCGACGTCTTCGAGGGTGGCCGTCCGGGCCAGGCCGACGGCGTCCTCGCCCCGGTAGTACGGGCGCCCGCGAAAGAAGGCGCAAAGGGCCGTCGGGATGCTGGGCTCCGAGCCGAAGAGCGTGTTGGCTGCCAGCGTCTCGTGCTTGCGGCCGGCCTGCTTGCGTCTGGCCAGGCCAGCAACGTCCTCGGCGCGATACAGGCTGCGGCGTGCGTCAGCCGGGTCGGGCGCGACTTCCAGCTTGCCGCGGCTGACGTAGGCGTAAACCGTCTGGGGCTGCACCCCGAGGAGGCGGCAGGCCTCGTCCATCGAAATCCAGGAAGCCATGGTCGGGTGCGTGAGTCCAAATATGTTGATTTTATATATCAATATTGACGATCTCATCAATCAATAACTAGCATGCCTCCAGCCTTGAAAACATCGCATCCATTGAACGAATTCGATATGAATCCCCAGGTCCTGCAACTCAATCCGATCCTGATCCCCTCGGTCAACGACAAGCTCGCGGCGCGCTACACCGTTCACAAATACTTCGAGACCGCAGGCCAGGAAGCCTGGCTGCGCGAACATGGCGCATCCATCGACGCAGTGATCACCGGAGGGCACACCGGTATTTCGCGCGGCATGCTGGAACAGTTGCCCGGCCTCAAGGTCGTGGCCATCAATGGCGTCGGCACCGATGCCGTGGACCTGGTGTACTGCCGCGGCCGCGGTCTGCCCGTTACGGCAACCCTGGGCGCGCTGACCGAGGACGTGGCCGATCTCGCGATCGGATTGCTGATCGCCGCCTGCCGAGGGCTGTGCGCCGGGGACCGCTTCGTGCGCGACGGCCAGTGGGAGCGCTTCCCCCAGCCGAGCGCCATCCCGCTTGCGCGGCGGTTCAGCGGCATGCGCGTGGGCATCGTCGGCATGGGGCGCGTGGGGCGCGCCGTCGCGGCTCGGGCAGCGGCCTTCGGCTGTCCGATCGCCTACACCGACCTGCGCCCCATGAACGATGTTGCCCACGGCTTTGTCGCGGACCTGGTGGAACTTGCGCGGAATTCCGATGCGCTGGTGCTCTGCGCGGCGGCGGACAAGGCCGAAGGCATCGTCAACGCGGCCGTGCTGGACGCCCTGGGCCCACGCGGCTTCCTGGTCAACGTTGCGCGCGGCCGACTGGTCAACGAGGACGACCTGACAAGGGCGCTGGCCGCAGGGCGGATTGCCGGGGCGGGCCTGGACGTGTTCGTCGACGAACCCCGCGTTCCCCTTGCGCTTCGCCAGTCCGACCGCGTGACCCTGCAGGCCCACCGCGCCAGCGCCACCTGGGAAACCCGGACCGCAATGGCCGAGATGGTGCTCGAAAGCATCGCCCAGGCCCTGGCAGGAGAACGTCCGGCGATGAGCCTGACCACCTGAGGCCAGGGCGAACGCGCAGCCCTGGCCATCGGTGAGTTCGCCGGGGCTTCATGACGATTTACCTATCAACAAAAGAGAGAGACACACCAATGCAACTCGCAGCCCTGTTCAAGATCCTCGCCGTCTCGGCGTCCCTGGCCGTGGTGCCATCCCTGTCGTCGGCCCAGGCCTATCCGAGCCGTGCCATCAAGATCATCGTGCCCGCCCCGCCGGGCGGCGCGATCGACACCATTGCGCGTGTCGTCGGAGACAAGCTGGCGGCGTCGATGGGGCAGCCGGTGATCGTCGACAACCGGCCCGGCGCATCCAACAATCTCGGCACCGACGTCCTCGCCAAATCTGCGCCCGACGGCTACACGATCGGCATCGTGGGCGGCAGCCACAACATCAACAAGTTCCTGTTCAAGAACCTGAGCTGGGATCCGGAGAAGAGCTTCGAGCCGATCATCTACACCCACGAGGTTCCGCTGGTGTTTGCCATCTACCCGCGAATCCCGGCCAGGACATTGCCCGAGTTCGTGGCTTGGATGAAGGCCAACCCCGACCAGGCCAAGGTCGCCACCTCCGGTCGCGGCAGTGCACAGGAAATGGCCGCCGAGATGTTCCGCATGGCCAGCGGCGTGCAGATGCTGCTGGTCCCGTACAAGGGCTCTTCCGCCGCCCACCCCGATCTGCTGGCCGGACGCACTGCGCTGTTCATCGACACGATCAGCGCCATCCAGTCGCAGGTGAAGGCCGGCAACGCGCTGGCGATCGCGGTGTCGACCCGCAAGCGAACAGTGTCCCTGCCCGGCGTGCCGACCGCGGACGAACAGGGGCTCAAGGGCTACGACGCGAACACGAACGGCGGGTTCCTGGCTCCTGCCGGCACGCCTCAGGCGATCGTCGCGAGGCTCAATGCCGAAATCAACGCGGCGCTGAAGCTGCCCGATGTCCGGGCCAAGCTGGAGGCTGTCGGCGTCGAGATCCAGGGCGGAACGCCACAGGCATACGCCGCCTTGATCAAGTCAGATCTCGCCAAGTGGGGCAAGGTCGTCAAGGAGGCGGGGATCCAGCCGGAGTGAGGCCGCCGCACGATTTCAGGGCAAGCTGCCGCGAAGCGGAAGGCTGATCCAGAAGGTCGTGCCCGCGCCGGTCGCACTCGCGGCCTCGATGTGCCCGCCATGGCGCCGCAGCACCGTGCGCACCACTGCAAAGCCCAGTCCCATGCCCCGGCGCCTGATGGGTGCATGGGGTTCGTCGGCCGAACCATGCGTCACGTCGTCGTTGCTGCGCGGCGGCCGCGTTCCGTTCAGGAGGCCGTTCAGTTGCGCATGGGACATGCCCTCGCCGTCGTCGCTGACCGCGATGAAGGCCCGCGCATCTTTCTCTGCCCCGGCGCCGGGCTCGGCCGCGAGGCAGAGCGTGATGCGCCCGCCCGCGGCGCTGTGGCGAATGGCGTTGTTCAGCAGGTTCACGATCGCGCGAGTGAGCAGCACACCGTCGGCATGCATGGCGAGTTCATCGGCGTCGCTGATGCGGGTCTCGATCTGCACCTGGCTGGCGCGCGCATACGGCCAGACCTGGTCGCGCGCGTCGAGCAGCACGGTGCCGAGGTGGGTGTCTTCCATGCTGTAGTCGTCGGAGCCTGCTTCCACGAAGTCCATGAATCCTTCCGCCAGGCTCACGGTGCGCTCGGCTTCGCGGCGCACCGCGTGCAGCAGCACGTCGATGCTTTCCGTGGGCCTGTGCATCGACAGCAGGCTGAGGATCGTCATCTGGGGGCTGCGCAGATCGTGCGACAGCAGGCGGCGCCATTCTTCCCGCTGGTTCTGTGCCTCGCGCTCGGCGGTCATTTCGGGCAGCACGACGATCCAGTTGCGATCGCCGGCTTCGGTGGTGCCGAAGGCTTCGGCTTCGAGCTGAAAGATGCGGCCGTCGGATGTCCGGTACTCGCGCCGCAGATCCTCGCTCCAGTGGGCGCCGACGGCTTCGATGCCCTCGCTCGCAACGCCGCCAAGGCTGCCGAGCAGGGTCGGCAGGTGCATGCCATGGGGCGGCCGTGCCGGGGCGTGCATGGTGGCGCGCAAGGTTTCGTCGAGCAGCCGCTGCGCCGCGGCATTGCTCGAACCGATGCAGCCGGTGTCATCGCAGATCAGCACGGCTGCCGGCATGATCTGGAGCGCCTCGTCCATCAGCGTCTGCATGCGGCCGATTCGCGCAATCGCGCGGTCGAGCGCCTGCTGCGGATTTGCCGGCGGAGCCTGCATCGGGAGGGCCAGGGCCGCCAGCGCCTGGAAAGCGCTCGCTGGCAGGCTGTCGAGTGTTCTCGCGCGCTGGCGGAAGTAGACGAACTGCGATTCGAGCCGGCGCCAACTCCACAGCAGGTAGAGCGCCAGCATGCCGAGGATGGGGGCCGCCGGCGGCAGCCACCAGTGCAGCAACGGCATGGCCAGCACGCAGAGCAGCAGCCACGAGAGCGCGAGGCCGGAAATGAATACCAGCGCATGGCGCCTGGCATGCACCAGGAGCAACAGCACCAGCCAGATCGGCAAGGTGGTCCAGGCGGCATATGCCAGCGGTGCCGGCATGCGCACGTTGCGGCCGTGCAGCAGTCCGTCGATCAGGTTGGCATGCACCTCGATGCCCGGCAGTGCGGCGACGCCCGCGTTCGGCGTCGGCACCTGGCCGCCCAGGCCGTGCGCCGTGGCGCCGACCAGCAGCAGCTTGCCCTGCAGCAGCGCGGCCGGCACCTCGCCGCGCAGAACGCTCGCATAGGACACCGTGCGGTAGCTGCCCCGGGCCCCGGCGAAGAACATGCGCACGGGTTGCTCGTGCTTCCAGGCGCCAGGCGCGATCGCTGCAGGCTCGGCTTCGAGCTCGGCCGCCGACCCGTACCCGGCCATCAGCGCGCCCACGTAATATTGACCACGGCCAGCCGGACCTTCGCGCAGATACAGCGTGCGCGACACGCCGTCCCCATCGAGCGCCAGCTCCGCATGGCCGACACCGCGCGCATGGGCGGCGAACACCGGCAAGGGCGGCAGGAAGCCCGACCAGCGGCCCGGCGAAGGCGCAGTGCCGCTGTCGCGCAGCATCGGCAGGTAGACGGGCAAGCGATCCATGGCCCGGGCCAATTGCTCGTCGTCTCCGGCATCGGGGCTGGGTTCTGTCAGGAACAGATTGAGCAGCACTGCTCGGGGTGCTGCCGGTGCGAGTTGCTCCAGAAGCCGTGCATAGGTTTCGCGCCGCCAGGGCCAGCGTCCCAACTCGCGCAAGCTTCGCTCGTCGATCGCAATGATCAGGATGTCCGGCGACGGCGGGGGCGCGGCGAGCGGCAGCACGGAGTCGTAGACCATCGTGTCGAGCATTTGCAGCCAGCCGGGCCGATCGACGAGCCACAGCATGGCGGCGGGCAGCAGCAGCGCAATCAGCAGCCGCGCGACCATTGCACGTGCGCGCGTTCGGGTGGGGAGGCGCTCGCGATCACTCGATCGCTGCATCGAGTTTCGCGGGTCCACGGTTCAGGCGGCCGCTTCCAGCGTGGCGTCGAGGCAATAGCCTCGCCCATAGACCGTGCGCAAGGTGAGCCCCTGCGCGGCTTCGAGCTCGAGCTTGTTGCGCAGCCGGTAGATGTGCATGTCCAGCGTGCGCGAGGGCAGGTCTCCGTCGTAGCCTGCGCT
Source organism: Variovorax sp. 10L421 (assembly GCF_056395365.1). Lineage (NCBI taxonomy): Bacteria > Pseudomonadati > Pseudomonadota > Betaproteobacteria > Burkholderiales > Comamonadaceae > Variovorax > Variovorax sp. 10L421. The sequence continues at coordinate 82,898 of NZ_JBFTJJ010000005.1, read as the reverse complement.
TTCGAGCAGGTGCGCGCGCGAAACCACGTGGCCGATGTTCTGGAACAGCATCAGCGCGAGCTTGAACTCGCGGCTCGAAAGTTCCTGGCGCCGCGGCGGTGCGCCGTCGTCGTGCTCCGGATGGATCAGAACGCTGTGCGAAACCTGGTCGAACTCCCAGCGCCCGAAATGTCTTCGGTCGGACGGCTCGAGCGAGTGGCTTCTCTTCAGCAGGCGCTGCAGGCGCGCCCGCAGTTCCAGCAGGCGCACAGGCTTGACCATGTAGTCGTCGGCGCCGAGGCCCAGGGCTTTTGCCACGTCGCGCTCCGAAGACCGCGAGCTCAGCATCAGGACGGGCACCGGGCTCTTCTGCCAGGTGCGCAGCCACTGCAGCAGCTCGGCGCCGTCAAGCCCCGGCACGTTCCAGTCCAGCACGATCAGGTCGAAGGTTTCGCGGCGCAGCGTTCTCTGCAGCGAAAGCCCGTCGGCGAACGCAACGCAGGTGCTGGTGACGTCTCCCTGCGTGAACTGCTCTTGCAGCACGCGGACCAATTGAGCCAACTGGTCGGGCTCGTCTTCGAGTACGGCGATACGCATGGGTTCGGTTGTCGGTGTCCGGTACCGAATGCGGAGCCTCGACTGCGAGCGGCTGCAGCCTTGGCGCCCACGAAGACTGGCGGTGACCAGGCAAAAGAAGTGAGTGGTAACAACTGTTAATAGTTTATCACCAAATCTCACATTTGTAAGACGAACCAAATCGCTCTTGAGACCATCCAGGCATGGGAAGCCATTGGATCACTGAGAGATGATGAAGATGTCTTTAAATGATGTTGACGTTCGAGCCGAAAATTCGAATTCGAAGTCGAGCGCGCAGGATTTGATATTGCCGGATGTCCGCCTTTTCGTGAAAGCGGTTGAGGCCGGGGGCTTGACGCACGCAGCCGGGGCGCTGGGAATTCCCAAAGCCACCGCATCCAGGCAGCTCAAAAGACTTGAATCGACGCTCGGGCATTTATTGATGCACCGCAGTGCGCATCGATTTGGATTGACCGACGAAGGGCGCTCTTTTTTATCGGCTGCGCGCGACATTCTTATCGCGGTCGACGATGCAATGGCGCAGCGCGCGAGCACGAGCGACGACCTCAGGGGGCGGCTTCGCGTCTCGGCCTCCAGCTATTTCGGCCGGGCTCTGCTGGCCCCGCATCTTCCCGCTTTCATGGCCGCGCATCCCCGGCTCGAAATCACGGTGCGCCTGGGATCCCACAAGGTGGATCTTTCCCGCGAGGAGGCCGACGTGCTCATCCGGGCGAGCCGCGAAGGGTGCGAAGACCTCGTGGCGCGCCGCGTCGCGAGCGAGCCGCTCGTGCTATGCGCAGCGCCGTCCTACCTCGAACGGCGTCCCGAAATCAAGGATCTGGAAGACCTGGCGCAGCACACTTTCCTGACTTGCGACACCGAGCGCGCCGGCCAGGAAATGATCATTCCGATTGTTTCCCGAGAGCACAGCGTGCAGCCCATCGGCCTGTTCCGCTCCAACGATCCGGAATTGCTTTTGAGGCTTGCCTGCGCGGGCAAGGGCATTGCCTTGATTCCGCTGATTCTGGCAAAACCCAATATAGAAGACGGATCGCTTCAGGTTGCATTTCCGACGCTCGAATTGAGGCCGATGGAATTCGATCTCATGTATCTCCCGGGCAAGCGAAATTCCCGGAAGGTCAGGGCCTTTGCCGATTACCTGCTTGGCGCCCTGAAGCAGCCGGCCGGTCGCCCGTCATCGGGTGCTTGAAGGAAATGCGCTTTTTTCACATTTTTTCCGCAAAGTCGTTGACTGCTATTCCGCATGCGCTGTTGTGCGTTTGCGTCAACCAGCGATGCCGTGACCGACCTCTCTCGATGACGAAATTTGGAGGCAAAAGTGAGGTGATTGAGGGGATTTAGCCCGATTTTCTAGAGGCTCGTGCTTGGTTGTTCTGGCTGGAACCATGAGTCTCGATCCAAAAGTGGAACTTTTCTAGTAGAAAAATGGTAGATCACTTACATAATTAACGGTTGGAAATAAATGTATCAACTGGGCCGAAGGCGAGCCCTTCCTGCCCCTGAATCGCAAAGAAATTCCTGTCCCTTGCAGCCCGAGCTGCTGTTTCCCTCGCCGGCGATGGACCGGCATGCCTGTGACTTTCGAACCCGGAGCAAGCATTCGTGCCCACTGAAAAATCTACTCAATACTTTTTCCGCCCCCGCATGGGCGGTTTCCCGGGACTTGCGGTCCGCATGGCGGCCGGCGTGCTCATGGCGGCCTGCCTGATGGCGCCTGCGGCGGCGCAGCGCGTCGCCTCGCCGGAGGCTGGTGCCGGCAGCAAGACCGTTGCCGTGGCGCTCACGCAGCACAAGGTCGTGAAGACCGCCGACGGCAAGGAGCAACTGCTGGAAGCCTCCTCGGTGAAGCCGGGCGACATCCTCGAATACCGCGCCACGTACACCAACAACACCGGCAAGGCGGTTTCCGGCCTGGTTGCCGACCTGCCGATTCCCGAGGGGCTCGAGTACCTGCCCCGCAGTGCCAAGCCCGGCGCGGCGCTGGTCAAGGCGGCCGCCAAGGATGGCGTCTACGGGGCCGAGCCGTTGATGCGCAAGGCCGACGGCAACAAGACCGAACCGGTGCCCTACAGCGACTACCGCGCGCTGCGCTGGACGCTCGGCCAGCTGCCCGCCAACGGCGTGACTGCCGTGAGCGCGCGCGCCAAGGTCGAGGTCGTCGTGCCGCCTGCTCCCAAGGCCGCCGCCGCGGCAGTGCAGGCACCCGCCGTCACGGTGCAGCCCGCTCCCGCGCGCTGATCACCCGGACAGCGGTCTCTTTCTTGGGTTCATTCCGCTGATCACACGCAACCCGGCTGATGTTCCGTTCGCGGACGGGGCCGGGATTTTTTTGTCCCTTTTTTTGACAACAACCGAGGAGAAACCACGTGAGTCCCATCTCGCCAGCCAAGGGCGTCGGCTTCAGGCCGAACGCCACCTGGGCGGGCGCCGCAGTTTTGTCGCTGGGCTTCCTGTTCGGAAGCTCGAGCGTCCTTGCCGCGCCGCCGCCCGCCAACACCGTCATCGGTAACCAGGCTTCGGCCACCTATTCGGATTCCGCCGGGACAACGCAGCTGGCAACCTCCAACCTGGTGCAGACCACGGTGCAGCAGGTGGGCTCCTTCACGCTGGACACGGTCAACCAGGTCACGACCACGGTCGTCAACACCAAGCTGGGTGCCGCGGGCTCGGTGGTCTACGCGCCACACACCCTGACCAACACCGGCAACGGCACGGACAGCTTCACCATCACGGTGGACGCCGATACCAACGCTTTCTCGAAGGTCGAGGTCTACCCCGACACCAACGGCGACGGCGTCCCCGACGGCACCACGCCGCTGTGTACCGCCACCTCCGCCGCGGTCTGCAACGTGCCCGCGCAGAACGTGCCGGGCAACAATGGCACCTTCCAGTTCGTGGTGGCGTACACCATTCCTGGCACGGCCACCACGCCGACGACGCCTTTCGACACGGCCACCATCACTGCCGTTCCCGGCACGCCGGCCTTGTACACGGCGCCGAACACCTCGGCGGCGGACAAGGACCAGGTGAACCTGACCACCGTGGCTGCGTTCAATGCCACCAAGTCGATCGGTGCTCCGGCTGTCGCCGGTCCCGGCGGCGCGGCCTGGCCGCTCGCGAGCACCGGCGGTCCGCGTTCCTCGTCGGCTACCTGCTCGACGACGTGGGCGGCCGGCCTGGCTTCGAGCGCCACCTGCAAGTACACGGTCTACACGCTCAGTTTCAACAACACCGGCGGAGCGCCCGGCAAGTTCGCCCTGTCGGACACGCTGCCATCGGGCCTCACGTACGTTGCGGGCTCCGCCGTCTGGAGCAGTGCACCAGGCGTCGCGCTGGGTGACGGTGCCGCCGGCGATCCGGCCGGCATCGACTTCCAGGTGACCGGCAACACGCTGAACGCCGTGGTCGCTTCGCTGGGCCAGAACGTCACGCAGACGATCAGCTTCGTGGTGCTGGTGAACAACACGGCGGTGGTCGGCACCTCGACCACCACCAACGTGGGCCAGTACAACCCGACCGATTCCCCGGCCGCCACGGCCGCGGCCATCGGCACCCTGGGTTCGAGCACCAATCCGGCGGCCTACACGGTCACGGCCAGCTACGGCATCGTGCTGGGTACCAACCCCTCGACGGCCGCGACGGCGGTCGACACGGTGGCTGGCACGCCCAACGGCACCGCGGCGGACACCACCACGCGGCCTTCGGTCGTTGCCGGCGGCAGCGTCAAGTTCGCGCAGACCGTGTTCAACGCCGGCAGCGGCGTGGACAGCGTCAACCTGAGCATTGCGAACGGGACTTTCCCGGCAGGCACGACCTTCCTGCTGTTCGCGGCCGACGGCGTGACGCCGCTGCTCGATACCACGGGCGACGGCGTTCCCGACACCGGCCCGATTCCGGTCGGCGGCAGCGTCAACGTCGTCGTGCAGGCCAATGTGCCGGCCAGCGCCACGGTAGGTTCCGGTCCGTTCGACGCGGTCGTCACCGGCCGCTCCGCGGGCGATGCGACCAAGCTCGATGCGACGCTCGACCGCGTCACGGTGGTTGTCGGTTCACTCGTCGACCTGACCAACAGCGCTGCCGGTACTGGTTCCGGTTCGGTCGGCGGCGGTGACCTTGGCCCGGGCCCGAGCCCGCAGCCGACCACGACCAACACCACGCCAGCGGGCACCGGCACGATCTTCACGCTGTTCGTCAAGAACAACGATGGAACCGGCCCTGCAACGCAAACCTACAGCCTGGCAGCCAGCCAGTCGACCAGCTTCCCGGGCACGCTGCCGGCGGGCTGGAGCGTGAAGTTCGTGGCCGCGGGCGGTACCTGTACCGCTGCAGCGATCACCAGTGTGTCCGTGGCTGCCGGCGCGCAGCAGCAGGTCGACGCCTGCGTGACGCCGCCTGCAACGCAGACGCCGGTGACCGCCCAGGCGATCTACTTCCGCGTGCAATCCACTGCCGTGGCATCGACCGGCGTGCTCGTGTCCGACGTCAAGCTCGACGCCGTGACCGTGACCACCGCACAGACGCTGGGCGCAACGCTCACGCCGAACAACGTCGGCCAGGTCGCTCCCGGCGGCACGGTCGTCTATGCGCACACGCTGACCAACACCGGCAACCAGAGCTGCGGCGCGTACCAGCTCACGGCCACCGTGCCGGCGGGCGATGCCACGCTGGGCTGGACCACCGCGATCTACCTCGACGTCAATGGCGACGGCCAGATCAATGCGGGCGACACCCTGGTCACCGGCCCGATCGCAGGGCCGCTCGCGGCCGGTGCAACGCAGAAGCTGCTGGTGCGCGTGTTCGCTCCGGGCGGTGCCAGCGCGGGCGCGACCGACACCGCGACCGTGACGGCGACGTTCACGGACCCGGCCCCGAACTGCGGCGCGCCGTCGGCCACCGACGTCAGCACCGTGATCACGGGCCAGCTGCGCGTCGTCAAGACGCAGGCCCCCGACGTCGCCTGCGACGGCACGGCGGACGCCGCCTTTGCCGCGACGCCCCTGTCGCTGAAGCCCGGCCAGTGCATCGTCTACCAGATCGTTGCCACCAACGAAGGCAGCGCGCCGGTCACCAACATCGCGATCAACGATGCGGCGCCCGCGTACACCACGATGAGCCCCACGCAGCCCCCGGCGGCCACGCGGTGCGTCTCCACGGGTGTGAGCGGAACGGCCCTGGCCTACGCGCAGACCGCCACCGCGGTGAGCTGCGGCAGCGCGGCCAACACCGTGGCCCCGAGCGGCACGGCCACCCTGACCTTCGCCGTACGGATCAACCAGTGATGCGCGATTGAGTCGCCGGCGGGCCTCGGGGTCCGCCGGCTTTGAGCGAAGCGCCGCCCTGTCGGCCGCGCTTCGCCTTTTTCCCCTGCCGCTTTCGTGCGCCGTGCATGCGCATCGGCGCGGAAGCGGCAGCGGAAAAAGATCCAGTCATTCACGGCCCGGAGGGGCCGACGGAAGGTTTCGCGGAGTGCAATTCTTGTCTGATTCAATGAGCGTGAGCGGCAGCTCGCATCGATGGCGCCGCGCCCGCGCCACGCTCGCGATCGGGCTGGCATTCCTCCTTGCTCCGGCCGCGGTGCTGGCCGCCCCCGCCCCCGGCGGCACCGTGATCCGCAACGTGGCAACGGCCACCTACGTGCCGGCCGGATTTGCCCAGACCGAAACTTCCAGCTCCAACAGCGTGGTGGCGAACGTGCTGCCGGTCGAGGCGCTGGTGCTGACGCAGGACCAGACCGTCACGCGTCCGCCCGCCACCGTCGTCACGCTGAGCCACCTGCTCACCAACACCGGCAACGTGCCGTCGAGCTACATGCTGGGCTTTGCCAACAACGCCGGCGGCTGCGCGGCCGACACGCTGGACCTTTCGGCCCTGCGGGTGGTGCGCGACACCAACAACAACGGCGTGGTGGACCCCGCCGATCCGGAGCTTCCGCTCGGCGCCGGCGCTGCGCTGGCGCTGCAGCCCGGCGAGACGGCCGCGCTGCTGGTGCAGGGAACGATCCCGGCGAGCGCGAACGGTGTCGCCTGCGCCGCATTGACGGCCACCACCGCGCTGCAGAACCTGAGCGCCACCAACCGCGACGTCGTGACCGTCGGCGACGTCGCGGTGATCTCCATCACCAAGGCCGCGAGCTATCCCGGCATCGTCGTGCCGGGGCAGACGCGCATCGACTTCACCGTTTCCGGCACCAACATCGGCGCCCGCGATGCGCAGCCCGCCAACAGCGCCGCGCCGGCCGGCACGCCGGTGCTGGTGAACGGCGCGCCGGCCAGCCTCGTGCTGGTGCGCGACCTGGTGCCAGCCGGCACGCAGTACATCGCCGGCACGCTGCAGAGCACTGCCGCGGGCGCGGTGCGCCTGTTCCGCCTGCCGGGCGATCCGGCCTTCAGCTACCGCACCGCGGACGATGCCGCCGCGATCGAGGTGGCGATCGGCGTGCCCACTCCCGTGTCGCGCAATGCATCGATCGCGATGCAGTTCGCCGTGCGGGTCAGGCCGGACCAGACCGGCGACATCCGCAACACCGCGCAGAGCTACTACAACGACGGCGTCGCGCTGGCGGTGTCGCCGTCCAACACGGTGCTCATCACCACGAGCCAGAGCCGCATCGGCGTTGCCAAGGCCGCGTCGGCGCCGCGCCCGAACCGCGGCGCCGATGGCCTGCTCGACGGAACCGCCACGGTTCGCTTCAGCGTGGACATCCGCAACTACGGCGCCGTGTGGCTCTACGGCGTGCAGGCGGCCGACCTGCTCGAAGGCAGCGGTGCCACTCAGTTCGGCAGCTACACGACCGCGGCGGTACCGGGGCCGAACCAGTACACGGTGGTGGCCGGCTCGATCGGCATCGCGGGCAACCAGGGCAATGGCGTGAGCGGCACCGTGGCTGCGGCCAACGCTGCCTTCACCGGCACGCCGGCCGCGCAGAACCTGCTGGCACCCGGGGCCGTGCTGCCGGTCGGGGCGCGGTTCACGGTGCAGTTCGATCTGCGCATCAACCTCAGCGGCCGCACCGGCACGCTGCTGAACAGCGTGCGCGCACAGGGCGCGCTCACGCCCGGCGGCGCGCCCGTGGCTTTCGACGATTCGGTCGATGGCGCCGACCCGGACCCGGACGGCGACGGTAACCCGAACAACAACAGCTCGCCAACGCCGGTGTCCATGGAGCTTCCCTCGCTCACGCTCGTGAAGAGTGTCTCGCTGCCGCGGCGCATCGGGCAGGGCGTGTACGAACTCGACTACCGGCTGCTGGTCACCAACACCGGTATCGCCCCGGCGCCGCACGTGCGCGTGATCGACAACCTGAACTGCACCTTCGACATGGACAAGCCGGACGGCTCGGTCGCGTCCTGGGAGCTGGTCGGTGCGCCCAAGGCGCGCAGCGGACTGCTCGACGTCGCGGGAAGCTTCACCGGCCGCGCTACCTGCAACCGCGGCGCGCTCGCCAGCAGCGATCCCTTCCAGCTGCCGACCGAGGCGGTGCTCAGCCTGAGCGACGGCAACCGCGGCCTGGCGCCCGGCCAGAGCGAGCAGATCGGCTTCACGGTGCGCATCACCGAGAAGGCCGGTGCGGTGGGCAGCCGCGTGGCGGTCACCAACAAGGCCTGGGCCGCGGCCTTCGACCAGAACACCATCAACGTCACGCCCGCCATGCTGGTGGCGGCCAGCGCGAGCTCGGTGCAGTCGCTGCTGGCTGATCCGGCAGGCACGGTCTACAACGCGGTGACGCGCGAGCCCGTTGCCGGCGCGGTGGTCACCTTCACGCGGCAGTCCTGCAGCAGCGGGGCCGCGACGCCGATCACGGCGGGGGAGATCTTTGGCGGCTCGTCGGGCGCCTATACATTCAATACGAACGGCAGCGTCTCGATGACCACGGGCGCCGACGGCAGCTACCAGTTCTTCCTGCAGTCGCCGCCGGTCACCGGCATGTGCACCTACTCGCTCGGCGTGGTGCCGCCGGCGGGCACCGGCTATGTCTACCCGTCGCAGCTGATCCCGGTCACGGCCGGCACTTTCTCGGGCTGCGGCCAGATCGCGCCCAACGCCACGCCGCCCAAGGGTGCCGATCCGACGACCCACTACTTCTCCGTCAACGCCGGCTTCAATGCCTCGGGCGCGGCTTGCGACATCGTGCACAACCACATCCCGCTCGACCCGGGCAACGTGCTCGGGCTGGTGCTGCGCAAGGACGGCAGCAAGCGCCAGGTGGAGTTCGGCGACTTCATCGACTACGCACTGACCGTGACCAACAAGACCGGATTCCCGGTCACCGGCGTGCGCTTCAGCGACAGCCTGCCGCCGGGCTTCGCCTATGTGGCCAACAGTGCGCGCCTCAACACCGCCGCGGCCGGCAACCCGGCGGGCGGCGCGGGCCCGCAACTGGTCTTCGACTACCCGACGCTCACCCTCGGTATCGACCAGGCGGCCGTGGTGCGCTACCGCGTGCGCATCGGCGTGGGTGCGCCCACCAATGGCGACGCCGTCAATCGTGCGCGCGCCTATTCGGGGCCGCTGCAGTCCAACCTCGCGAACTGGACGGTACGCGTCACGGGCGGCGTGTTTTCCGACGACGCCTTCCTGTTCGGCAAGGTCTACATGGACTGCAAGGCGGACGGCAGGCAGGAAGGCGCCGACGAGATCGGCGTGCCCGGCGTGCGCCTGTTCATGGAGGACGGCACCAACGTCGTCACCGACGTGGAGGGCAAGTGGAGCCTCTACGGCCTCAAGCCGCTCACCCACGTGCTGCGCCTGGACCAGACCACGCTGCCGCCCGGCGCCCGCCTGGAGCTGCTGGACAACCGCAATGCCGGCCGCCCCGAGAGCCGATTCGTCGACCTGAAGAAGGGGGAGTTCCACAAGGCCAACTTCATCATCGGCAATTGCGGCGACCAGGCCGTGGTGGCCGACGTGGTGGCGCGCCGCGCCGCCATTGCCGCGATCCCGGACACCGAGGCCGAGGCCCAGGTGCGGCTGCGCCTGAATCCGGAAGGACAGATCGTTGCAGTGGGCGATCTCCGCTCGCTGCCGGCCAGCGGCCAGGCGCTTGCGAGCGGCAGCAGCGGCTCGACCATGGCGTCGTCGGCGCCGCTGATCGCGATGCCCGATGCGCCGGCCAACGCCAGCAGCTTCGTCGGTGCCGCGTCGGGCAGCATGAGCGGCACGCTGGGCGCCACCGCGCCGGCGGCCGCGACCCCGGCCGGAAGCCTGTTCGCCGCGCTCAACGGCCTGCCGGCCGCTGCGCAGGGCGCTTCGGCCGCGGGTGGCGCGGCGGCCGGCATCGGCGCCTTCGCCAGCCGGCCCGTCAACACCTCCGCCGCCATGCTGGCGCCGCGCAGCGCGCCGCTGCTGCCGCAGGCCGCGCCCAGCCCGATCGAGCTGGAAGTGCTGCTGCCCGAGCTCGACGGCAACGCCCTCGGCTTCCTCGGCCTGAAGGAAGGCGACACCGTTCCCGGCCAGTCGATCAACGTGCGCGTCAAGGGCGAGTCCGGCGTGGCGCTGCGCCTCTCGGTCAACGGCCAGGCGATCGACGAACGACGCGTCGGCAAGAAGACGCAGCTGCCGTCGAAGAGCATCGGCGCCTGGGAATACGTCGGCGTGGTGCTGCAGCCCGGGGCCAACCGCCTGCAGCTCGACGCGGTGGACGATTTCGGCAACGTGCGCGCCACGCAGCGGATCGGCATCGTCGCGCCGGACAAGCTCGGCGCCATCCAGGTCGACTTGCCCGAGCTTGCATATGCCGACCTGCGCACCCCCGTGGCTGTCAAGGTGCGGCTGGTCGACGCGGCCGGCGTGCCGGTGACCGCGCGCACCCAACTCACCCTGGAGACGGACCGCGGCCGCTGGCTCGACGAGGACCTGAACCCCGCCGAACCGGGCACGCAGGTCTTCATGGACGGCGGCGCGGCGGAGTTCCGCCTGCTGCCGCCCGGCGAGCCGGGCGATGTGCGCCTGCGCGTGAGCGCCGGCAGCTTTGTGAAGGAAGTGCGGTTGGCGTTGCTGCCCGAGATGCGGCCGATGCTCGGCGTGGGCATTGTCGAAGGCGTGCTGGACTTCACCAGGCGCGGCAGCGTACCGCTCGGCGCCATGCCTGCCGGCGCCGCGTTCGAGGCAGAGTTGACGGGCCTTGCCGACGAGCGCAAGGACCGCCGCGCCGGCGCCCGCGCCGCCTTCTTCTTCAAGGGTGCCGTCAAGGGCGACTACCTGCTCACCGCCGCCTTCGATTCCGACAAGACGCGCGACGACCGGCTGTTCCGCGACATCCGGCCCGACGAGTTCTACCCGGTGTACGGCGACTCGTCGGTCAAGGGCTTCGACGCGCAGAGCACGCAAAAGCTCTACGTGCGCATCGACAAGAACCGCTCCTTCCTGCTGTACGGCGACTTCACCACCGCGAGCAGCACCGAGGTGCGCAACCTGAGCCAGAACAACCGCTCGCTGACCGGCCTCAAGCACGTGTACGAAGACCGCAATGTGCGCGCGACCAGCTATGTCTCGCGCACCGCGCAGACCCAGCAGGTGGAGGAATTCCGCGCCGTCGGCACTTCCGGCCCCTACTACCTGAGCGCCACCAGCGGCGAGTTCGTCGACAACAGCGAGCAGGTCGAGGTCGTGGTGCGCGACCGCAACCAGCCCGACGTCGTGCTGCAGCGCACGCCGGTCACGCGCTTCGTCGACTACACGGTCGAGCCGCTCACGCGCCGCATCCTGTTCACCCATGCGATCGCGTCGGCCGATGCCAACCTCAACCCGCAGTCGATCCGCGTCACGTACGAAGTCGACAGCGGAGGCCCCAAGTTCACGGTGGCCGGTACCGACGTGCAGGTCAAGGTGGCGGAGCGCCTGCAGCTGGGCGTGGTCGCCAGCACCGACCAGAATCCCGAGAACCACCGCAACCTGCGCGCCCTGACGGCGGTGGCCCGCATCGGCGACAACACCACGGCCGCGGCCGAGCTGGTTCGCACCGATTCCGATGCGAAGGGCAAGGGCGAGGGCACGCGCCTCGAAGTGCGTCACCAGGACGAGAAGCTCGCGGTCGTGGCGCTGGCCGGCAAGACCAGCGCGGGCTTCGACAACCCCGGCGCCAGCTTTTCCGCAGGCCGCACCGAAGCCTCCGTACGCGCCGAATACAAGATCGACGCAAGCACTGCGGTGCGCGCCGAGATGATCTACAGCAAGGACGCCCTGCTCGAAGGCGACCGCAAGGGCGCTACCGCGAGCGTGCAGAAGAAGTTCGGCGACACCCTGGTCGCCGAAGTGGGCCTGCGCCAAGGCCAGCGCAGCAGCGGCCTCGCCTCCGGCTCCGGATTCGACTACGGCGAGGTCTCCACCTCCACCGGAAGCCTAGGCAGCCGCGTGGGTGCCAACAACGTGACCGCACTCGGTGCGGCGGCCACCGCCAATGCCGACAGCGAGAGCCTGACCACCGTGCGCGCACGCCTGTCGGCGCAGGTGCCCGGCGTGCCGCTGGCCCAGGTCTTCGTCGAAGGCGAGCAGGACCTGCACGATTCCGCTCGCCGCACGCTGGCCGTTGGCGGCAACTACGCCATCACCGACAAGACCCGCGTCTACGGCCGCTACGAACTCGTCTCCAGCCTCTACGGCACCGACGGACTGAGCGCGACGCAATCCAACAACGTCGGCATCCTGGGCATCGAGAGCAACTACATGGAGGGCGGCCGCGTCTACAACGAGTTCCGGCTCGCCGACAGCATCGACGGCCGGGCCGCGCAGGCGGCGACCGGCGTGCGCAACACCGTGAAGCTCACCGACCGCTTCAGCGTGACGGGCGGCCTCGAGCACACCCGCCAGCTGGGCGGCTACGCCAACAGCGCGAACAGCGGCACCGGCTATGCGGGCGGTCTCGGCCAGTCCACCGCCATCACCGCCGGGGTCGAGTACCTCACCGACACCTACAAGCTCAGCGGCATCCTCGAAGGACGCAAGGGTGACGATGCCGACACCCGGCTCTTCAGCGCCGGCTTCGGCTACAAGATCAGCCCCGCCTGGAGCCTGCTGGCGCGCAGCGTGGTGAGCGACAGCGAAGGGCAGGGCACCAATGCAGGCAACGAGCGCCACCTTCAGCGCCACCAGATCGGCATGGCCTACCGCCCGGTGGACACCGACAGCTGGAACGCGCTGCTGCGCTACGAGCGCCGCTCCGAGCGCATCGTGGGGGGCGGCAATGCGGCTGGCGCGTTGAACGGCGGCAGCGCCTTCGGCAGCGATTCCGGCAACAGGAGCCTGCCGGGCAGCACCAGCGCCGACATCGTCTCGGCCCACCTGAACTACAACCCGCAGCGCGGCAGCGTTCTCAGTGCGCGCTACGCGGGCAAGATCTCGCGCGCCGACGACGGTTTCCTGGCGAGCCGCTACTGGGCCCATCTGCTGCATGCGCGCTACACGCGCGACATCAACAAGGACTGGGACTTCGGCATGCAGGCCGGCGTGCTCTACGGCAAGGGCGGCGCGCTGCAGAAGACCGCGGGCGTCGAACTCGGCTACCAGGTGGCCAAGGACCTGTGGGTCTCGGCCGGCTACAACTTCGTCGGCCTGCGCGACCGCGAGCTGACGGCCAACGAATACACCAGCAAGGGTGCCTACATCCGGCTGCGCTTCAAGTTCGACGAGACGGGGCTGGGCTTCGCGTCGGCCAGCGCCCCCGCCGCATCGGCCTCTCGAAAAAACACGGATCAGGCAAGCGAACATGCAAAGACTCAAGAATAGGCTGCGCTCGCATGCGGCCGCCGCGCGGCGATGGCTGCTGCTCGCAGCCTGGCTGCTGGTCTTTCCGCTTCTCGGACATGCGCAGCAGGTGCTCGTGCCGCAGGGGGCGGTAAGGCTCAACGGTACCGTGGTGGGCACCAACGACGGCCAGGTCGTGCAGACGGTTTGCGCCAACGGCTTCCCCACAGGACTGACCATGTGGGAGCGCATCAACGGCCCCGAGGTCAGCGGCACCTTCGCCAACCTGACCGGCGGGTTGCGCGCGGTCGAATTCGGCTGCACGCCATTCACCGTGAGCGAAGGCGCGGGCGCGGCGACCATCGCGTTCGGCTCGTCGGCCTCGGCGGGATGGTGGGGCCGACCGATCAACGGCATGACGCAGCGCGGTCCCCAGGTCTGTCCGGCCGGTACCGTGATTGCCGTGCTCGGCGGCTTCGACCGCATGTTCAACGGCGCCTCGGGCAACATCTATCCGACGCAGATCACCTTCGTCTGCCGCCCGGTCATGGTCACCGCGGGCGACTGGTTCCAGGCGGCGTCCAGCGGCGGCGCGAACTTTACGCTGGGCCTCACCGCGGACGACGGCGGCACGGGGCCGGGCTCCGCGGTGCCCGGGCCCGTGAACGCCGAAAAGACGGTCTGCCCGTTTTCCGCGACGGGCACCTGCAGCGGCCTGGTCGATACCGGCGGCGGTGAACTGATCGACGGCTTCTCCGGCGTGAGCGGCAAGTTTCCCGATGCGCGCGTTTCGCAGCGCATCAGTTTCGTCAACTACGCGTGGGACCAGACGCTCGGCAGCAGCACGAACACGGCCGCCTGGCGCCCGAGCGTTGCCGGCGTGGTCTTTTATCCGCCGGGCGTTTCCAACAACACGGCGCGCTACCAGCAGACCTACGAGACCTACACCTCCGCGGGCACCAACTACAGCGGCAACGCCCTGGCGCCGACCGGGACCAACAGCAACAGCTACTCGAAGACCGGCACCTGCGCTACCGCGCACGCGCTCGGCACCAACGAGGACTACACCTGCTCGAACATCATCACCGGCCGTCCGGACCTGCAGGTACAGGTGGTCGTGCCGAGCGATGGCTGGACCAGCTACGGCCAGCAGCGCAACGTCAGGCTCATCGCCAAGAACTTCGGCCCTGCGCCGACCACGGGCTCGGACAATTCGACCGCGGTGCTGACCCTTCCGGCCGGATGGGACACGGGCACCTTGCCCGCCAACTGCGCGAAGGCCGGTTCGCCCGTGGTGGTGACCTGCCAGGTCAACCCCACGCCGCTGGCTGCTTCCAGCGGCCCGAACCTGACGGACGGCGGCGAGGTCGGCTTCGACATTCCCGTGTTCCCGCAGCCCAGCGTGGCGACCGGCAGCTACTCGGTTCCCAACGGCGCCAAGGTGTGCGTGCAGGCCGCGACGCCTGGCGCCACGCACTTCTGCACGGTGCCCAACGACGCGGATCCGAACAACGACGATGGCGTGAACGTCAATGAAACGGCGACCCTCGTGCTCGCCTACAACACGCCGCCCAAGGTGGCGCCCAGCATCACGACCACCGTGGTCTCGAACGGCGGCGTGGGGTCGTTCAGCTACCTCGGCAACAACGGCGCGGCCGCCAGCCCCATCGTCACGACTTCGCCAGGGGTCGGGGCCTCCGGACCCGCCAAGTTTCTGACCACGCCCGCAATCTCGACGTTCATCCTGCAGAGCTCCGCGCCAGCCGGCTTCGTGCTGACCGGCATCAGCTGTACCGGCATGGCGCCGGGCGGCACCGCGACCTACGATCTCTCGACCCGAAGAGTGACCTTCGATGCGGCCGCCACCGACTACGGCGCCACCATCTTCTGCACCTTCACCTACACCCGCGTGGCCGTGACCGTCAGCAAGGTCACCGAAGGCGGCACGGGCAGCTTCGGCTTCAGCGGCACCAATGGCTTCACCGCGCAGGGCATTGCGACCACAGCGGCCGGCACGCCCGTGGCCGGTGCGCAATCGGGCCTCACCACCGTGGGGGCTGCCACCACCATCACGGAAGACGCGCCGCCCGCCGGCTGGAGGCTCAAGAGCATCGTCTGCACCGGCATGGGCGCCGGCGGCACGGCCACGCCGGACCTCGCAACGAGGTCCGTTGCGCTGAATGCCGCTGCCACTGCGGCGGGCAGCAACATTGCCTGTACCTTCACCAACTCGATCGAGCCGCAGCTCAATCTGACCAAGACCGCCAGCGCGCCGAGCTTCGCAGTCGGCACGCCGGCCAGCTACACGCTGACACTCGCCAATACCGGCCCGGTCGCCACGACCGCCGTGACCACCATCAGCGATACGGTGCCTGCGACGCTGACGCTCGGCACCATGCCCGCCGGCTGCACTGCCACCGGACAGGCCGTGAGCTGCACGGTGCCCGCGGGGCTCGCGGCCACCACTGGCAGCGTCTCTTTCGTCATTCCGGTCACGCCGCTGGCCGGCGCGGTGCCGAGCGTGGACAACACCGCGACCGCCAGCGGCGGCGGCGATCCGGCCTGCAACGCCGCGGGCAACTGCACGAGCAGCGTGACGACCCCGGTGCTCGCGCAGCCCCGCATCACGGTGCGCAAGACCAAGACCAACGTGACGGGCACCCAGACCTTCGGCTACACGCTCACGGGTGTCACCAATCCGGCGGACAGCATCGACGTGACGGCGCTGTTCACGCCGCAGGCCTCGGCCACGGTCCATCTGGGCACGGCCGGAATCGCGGCGACGGTGCAGGAGTCGAGCGTGCCCGCGGGCTGGCCGGCCAATCCGGTCTCGGCGTCCTGCCTGGACTCGGCGGCCGCGACCAGCGGCAATCCCGCGACCGAGCTGGCGACGTTCGCCGGCAACACCGCGACCCTGCCCGCGAGCGCGATGCGGTCCGGCGCGGCCATCACCTGTACCTTCACCAACACCGCGGCCCCGGTGATTGCCGTGGACAAGACCGCGCCCGCGACCGTGGCAGCCGGCGGCAACATCGCCTACGGCCTGAACCTGGCCAACACGGGCGCGGTGGACTCGGGCACCTCGCTCGTCGTGAGCGAGCAGTTGCCGCCGGGCGTGGTGGCCACGTCGGCCGTGGCCGGCACCGGCGTCACCTCGGTGAACTGCGGCACGCTGCCCAGCGCCGCCGGTGCACTGCTCAGCTGCACGATGACGCTGCCTGCCGGCGGCATTCCGGCCTCCACCGGTGTGCGCGGCTTCACGCTGAACGCGACCGCGCCGATCGCGGCAACCGGCACGGTGCTCACCAACTACGCCAGTACCAGCACGAGCGGCGTTGGTGCGCCAGCCACGGCAGCCGGCGCGGGCTGCGTGTCCGGCAACGGCGTGAGCTGTGACAGCGCCCAGACGAGCATCGTCGTCGGCTCCGGCACCGCCAGCCAATCGGGCCTGCGCATCGTCACCGACAACCAGCTTGCCAACGGCGCGGCACAGGACGTGCTCGAGGTCTTCATCCGCGACGCGGCCGGCAACCCGGTTCAGGCCGGCACGGTGGTGAGCTTCGGCGCGACGCCGAACGTCGCCTTCAACGGCGGCGCGGTGGGCGCCGCCGGCAGCTGCACGACCACGGCGGCCGCGACCTGTCAGGTGACGGCCACCTCCACCGTGGCCGCCGTCTACAGCACGACACAGGTGACGGTGGGCGGCGCGGTCCTGAGCGGCAGCTTCAGCGTCGGCGCCAACAGCTACCTGCCCAGCCCGCAGCCCTACAGGTTCGGAACCATGCCGACGGTGACCATCCGCAAGACCTCGCTCGGCGGCACCGGCACCTTCAGCTTCACGGGCACCAACGGCCTGGCGGCGACCCAGAACATCACGACCACGGTGGACGGTACGCCGGCCAGCGCGGCGACGCGTTCGCTCGCGGCAGCCAACACCGCCACGACCATCACCGAGGGCGTGCCGCCGGGGACCTATGCGCTGGTCGATGCCTCCTGCACCGGCATGGGCGCCGGCGGGACGGCCTCGCGCAACGGACGCGTGCTCACCCTGGACGCAGCCGCGACCGCGCCCGGCAGCAACATCGTCTGTACCTTCACCAACACCGCCGACACCAATCCGCCTTCGCCGCCCATCGCGCCGACGGTGATGTGCTCGACCAATGCGGCGATCTTCAACACGGGCTTCGACGGCCCGGTCGGACCACCGCTGACGACGGGCCGCGATCCGGTGTGGGAGTCGGGTATCGGCGCGGCGACGGGCGGGCCCGGCACCGTCGCCACCTGGGCGCGCTCCTACGTCGGCAACAAGGCGCCGACGGCCTGGATCGCCTCGCCCTTCGGCAATGCCAACTGGATCTCGCAGTACCAGACCACGCACGCCGGCAATGTCGACATCTACCACCGCTTCACCTTCAACATGGCGGCGTCGGTCAACCCGGCGAGCTTTTCTTTGAAGCTGGACTTCTATTCCGACAATTCGGTCGCGGAGATCTACGTCAACGGCGTGCTGCAGAGCGTTGGAGGCGTGCCGCAGGGCGGGGCGACCCCGTACACCTTCCGCGGCTTCGACCCGGGTGCCGCGGCCAGCGCGACGCTGGCGAGCAACTGGCAGTCCGGGTCGAACACGGTGGTCGTCCACATCAAGAGCGGCGCCCCCTACCAGGGCTTTCTCGCCCAGGCGACCACCAGCGCGCTCTGTTCGCCGGCCACGGTCACCTTGCAGAAGACCACGACCGGCGGCACCGGCGGCCCCTTCAACTTCACGTTGACCAACACCACCCAGGCAGCCGGCAGCGTCAGCACCGTGGCCGCCGGCACGCCGGCGCAGGTGGACGGCAACACGGCAGCCGCGGGCACGCAGGCCTTCACCGCCAGCTCGAACGGCGCGGTCATCAGCATCACCGAAGCCGCGGTGCCCGGCTGGAACCTGGCCGGTGCAACCTGTACCGACGCGGGCACGCCGGTGGGCAGCCTGGGCACCGGGGCGAGCGGCCGGACCTACACGATCCCGGCGGCCAGCGTGCAGCTGGGCAAGTCGCTGCAATGCGTGTTCACGAATGCCGCATCGGCGAGCGTGACCATCCGCAAGGTTTCCGTGGGCACCACCGGCACCTTCGGCTTCACGGGCGACAACGGCCTGGCGGCGCAGAGCATCACCACCACGGCCGCCGGCACGCCCGCCGCGGGCGCGGCCCAGACCCTGACCACGCCCGGCGTGGCGACGACCATCACGGAAGATCCGCTGCCGGCCGACTACGTGCTGACGGGCATCAGCTGTACCGGCCTGGGTGCCGGCGGAGCCGCCACGCCCGATCTGCCGAACCGCAAGGTGACGCTGAACGCCGCCGCCACGGCACCGGGCAGCAACATCGCGTGTACCTTCACCAACACCTATTCGCCGCCGTTTCCCCGGGTCCAGATCGTCAAGACCACCGTCGGCGGCGTCGGCGCCAATCTCTTCGGCTTTGCGCTCAGCGGCCTTTCAACGGCGACCGACAGCATCACCGTGACGGGCGAAGGCAGCGCGAACGGCGCCGCCAACATCACGGGCACCGCAGGAACCGGCGTCACCATCCGGGAAAGCTCGCCGGACGGCTGGCCCGCCAATCCGATGAGCGCCAGCTGCGTGGACGCGAACAGCGGCACGCCGACCGCCAAGTTCGGCACGCTCACGGGCAACCAGCTGACCATTCCTGCCGCCAACATGGTGGCCGGAGCGGCCATCACCTGCACCTTCGTCAACGGCTATCCCAGGAGCGTGACCGGCCGGGTGTTCCTGGACAACGGCGTGGGCGCCGGAATCGCCAACGACGGCCTGATCAACGGCGGCGAGGCCGGCATCCCTGGCATCACCGTGCGCTTGACCGATTGCGGCGCCACCACGCTCGCAACGACGATCACGGACGGCAGCGGGCAGTACGCGCTGGGAGCGCCCCTCGGCCTCGGCTTGAACGATCCGGTGTGCGTGGAAGAGACCAACGCCGCTTCGCGCATCTCCACGGGCGCCTCGCTGGGCAGCGTCCCGCTGCGCTCCGGCCAGGCCGTCGCCATCGCCGGCATCAGCTACACCTACACCCGCAGCGGCACGCCGGATCGCATCGCCTTCACCTGGAACGGCACCGGCCACGCGGGGCTCAACTTCGGCGACGTGGACCGCAACACGCTCGCGGCCGACGGCGCGAAGACCGGCCAGCCCGGCAGCACGGTGAGCTATCCGCACACCTTCATGGCCCGGACCGCGGGCGCCGTGAGTTTCGACATCCCGAGCTCGATCGACACGCCTGCCGTCAGCGGCTGGAGCGGGAAGATCTTTGCCGACGTGGGCTGCACCGGTTCGCTGCAGGCGGGCGCCGCACTGCTGTACCCGCCGGCCGCGCCGGTGAACGTCGTGGCCGGGCAGAGCGTCTGCATCCTGATGCAGGAGTTCATTCCCGCCAACGCGGCGACCGGCAACGGCAACGCCAGCGTCGTGCAGGCCAGCTTCGTGTTCACCAATGCCGGCCCGGCCCTGAGCGCCACCTACACGGTGACCGACACCACGACCGTCTCGACCAGCGCGCTGGAGCTCAAGAAGGAAGTGCGCAACGTGACGCAGGGTGGCAGCTTCGGCATCAACAACCAGGCGAAGCCTGGAGAGGTGCTGGAGTACCGCATCACCTACACCAACAACGGCTCCAGCCCGATCAGCGGCATGACGGTCAACGACACGACGCCGCAGTTCACCGCCTTCGTCACGGCGCAGGCGGGCACGACGCCGGCGACGCTCGCGAACTGCCAGAAGCGCACGCCCGCCAATCCGATTCCGGCGGCCACGGAGGCCTGCGCAACGGCGCAGACCGCGGGAGGCACGGGGGCGCTGAGCTGGCAATTCACGGGACCGCTGGACCCGGGTGCTTCGGGGGCTGTTCTTTTCACGGTCAAGGTGAACTGAGGCCGAAGAGATGCGGGCCGAATAATCCGGCGCTGCCGGCGGGCGCGATTGCAACCGCCCCGGCCTCATGACACCATGCCCGCATGCCCTACCAACTGCATTACTGGCCCACCATCCAGGGCCGCGGCGAATTCGTGCGGCTCGCGCTCGAGGCGGCCGGTGCCGACTACGTCGACGTGGCGCGCCTGCCTGAAGCCGAGGGCGGCGGCGAGTCCGCGCTGGGCCGGCGGCTGGGCGACCCCGACAGCGCGCGGCCCGCGTTCGCGCCGCCCTTCCTCGTCGACGGCGACATCGTGGTCGGACAGACGGCCGCGATCCTGCTCTACCTCGGGCCCCGGCTCGGGCTGTCGGGCGTGGGCGAATCAGACGGACTGTGGACGCACCAGCTGCAGCTCACCATTGCCGACGTGGTCGCCGAGGCGCACGACACGCACCATCCGATCTCGACCGGCGCCTACTACGAAGACCAGCGCGACGCGGCCGTGCTGCGCGCACAGGCCTTTCGCAACGAGCGCATCCCCAAGTTCCTGAACTGGTTCGAGCGCGTGCTGCAGCGCAACCCGGCGGGCAGCCTGCACCTGGTGGGCGACGTGCTGACCTATGCAGACCTGTCGCTGTTCCAGCTGGTGGACGGTCTGCACTACGCGTTCCCGAAGGCCACGGCGCGGGCGCTGGCTGCAACGCCCGCGGTCGAGAAGCTGCATGCCAACGTCAGGCGGCGGCAGCGCGTGCACGACTACCTGCAGAGCCCGCGCCGCGTCGCGTTCAACGAGGACGGCATCTTCAGGCGCTACGCTGAATTGGACGGCTAGCCTTCCCCGGCCTCGTTGCGTATGCGCAGCGCCAATTCATACAGCGTGTTGCGCGGCGCGCCGCTGATCTCTGCAGCCAGCTTCACCGCCGTTTTCACCGGCAGTTCCGCCATCAACAGGCGCAGCACGCGTTCGCCTTCCGCGCCGCCGTCGCCGCTCACCACCACCGGGTGCAGCACCAGCGCGAACTCGCCGCGAATGCGGTCGCGGTCGGCGCAGAACCAGTCGGGCAGGGTGCTGGCCGCCACCGTCGCGATTTCCTCGAACTGCTTGGTGAGCTCGCGGCCCACGGTGATGCGGCGCTCGCCCAGCGTGGCCAGTGCGCGCGCGAGGTTCTCGATGCGGTGCGGTGCTTCGAGCAGTACCACGGCGCGCGGCTCCTGCGACAGCGCCTGCACGGCCGTGTCGCGCTCGCCGGCCTTGCTCGGCAGGAAGCCCGCGAAGACGAAGGCACTGCTGCTGGCGTTGGCGTCGCCGCCTTCGGCCACCAGGCCCGCCGCGCCCACCAGGGTGGTCACGCTGCTCGCACCGGGCAGCGGCAGCACGCGCTGCCCGGCCGCGCGCACGGCCGCAGCGAGCCGCGCGCCGGGGTCGCTCACGCCGGGCGTGCCGGCGTCGCTGACGTAGGCGATGCGCTCGCCCTGCGCGAGCCGCGCGACCACGGCCTGTGCGGCCTCGGCCTCGTTGTGCTGGTGCACCGCCAGCAGTTGTGCGCCGGGGCGGTCGATGCCGTAGGCGCGCAGCAGGCTTTGCGTGTGGCGCGTGTCCTCGCAGGCAATGGCGTCCACCAGCTGCAGCACATGCAGCGCGCGCAGCGTGATGTCGGCCAGGTTGCCGATGGGCGTGGCGACCACGTAGAGCGTGCCCTGCGGATAATGCTGCGCACCCGCGGCGTCGCGCGCGGCCGCGAGGGCGGCGCCGAATGAAGCAGGGGCGAGTGAAGCCAAGGGGTTTCTCCGTCAGAACGAACAAGAAGATTGCAGGCAGGGAGCCATGAAGACAGACACCACAACGAAGCATCGCGGCGATGCGGCGGAAGACGCCGCGCTCGACCATCTGCAGGACGCCGGCCTCGTGCTGGTCGCGCGCAATTATCGGACGCCCGGGCGCGGCGGCGGCGAGATCGACCTGATCATGCGCGATCCGCGCCATTCGCCGCAGGGCACCCTGGTGTTCGTCGAGGTCCGCCAGCGCAGCACCGGCACGCACGGCGGCGCGGGCGGCAGCATCACCGGACTGAAGCAGCGACGCATCGTGTTCGCCGCGCAGCATTACCTGAGTCGGCTGCGCACGGTACCGCCATGCCGTTTCGACGTGGTGCTGGTCGAGGAGACAATCACCTGGCTCCCGGGCGCCTTCGACGCGAGTTGATCCAATCGAACACCCGTGGAGCAACCCATCCCATGCCGGGCACCCGCAAGTGACGCGAAGTGCGCGGAGATTCGGGGTGGGGCATTCCAAAACGTCTTGTTTCACAACCCCCAGTTATCATCCCGCCTCATGCTCGAGCAACGGATTCAGCAGCACTTCATCGACAGTGCCGACCTCAAGTACCAGACCGGACCGGTCCTCAGCAAACCCATCTCTCAAGCGATGCAGGCCATCCTGGCGTGCGTGACCAGCGGCGGCAAGGTGCTCGCCTGCGGTGCTGGCGTGTCGGGGCTGCTGGCGGCCCAGTTCGCCGCGCAGTTCGTGGGCCGCTTCGAACGCGAGCGGCCCGAGCTCGGCGCCATCGCGCTGCCCGGGGACACCACCGACCCCGAGGCCGACAGCGCGAGCGCGACGGACGTCGACCGCTTCGCCCGCCAGGTGCGCGCGCTCGGCCAGGCCGGCGACGTGCTGCTGGCGTTGAGCGCCAGCGGACAGTCGGCGTCGGTGCTTGCCGCGGTGGCAGCCGCGCACGAACGCGACATGACCGTGGTCGCGCTGCTCGGCAACGCCGTCTCGGGGGCGCCCTCGGCGCCGGCTGCGGGCAGCAGCGGTTCGGGCGGCGCCATCGGCCGTGCGCTGCGCGAGACCGATGTCCAGATCAGCGTGCCGCACGAGCGTGCGGCGCGCATCCACGAAATCCACCAGATCGCGCTGCATTGCCTGTGCGACGGCGTGGATGCCCAGTTACTCGGAGAACAGGAAGCTTCCTCATGACCATGACGACCATGACGATGACATCATCGACCCGGCGTTTCGCCCTGGCCCTCACCCTGGGTGCCGCGCTGGTCGCCGGCCTTTCCGCCTGCGTGCCGCTCGTCGTGGGCGGTGCGGCCGTGATGGGCGTGGGCATGGTGGCCACCGACCGCCGCAGCTCGGGCGCGCAGCTGGACGACCAGGGCATCGAGTTGCGCGCCGCGGCCCGCGTGCGCGACATCGCCAACGACCAGATGTACGTGAGCGTCACCAGCTACAACCGCCAGGTGCTGCTGACCGGCGCCGTGGGCAGCGAAGCCGACCGCCGCCGTGTCGAGGAGGAAGTGAGCCGCATCGTGAACGTGCGCTCGGTGGTGAACGAGCTGACCGTCGGCTCCTCGAGCACCTTCCAGGACCGCTCGAACGACCTCTACATCACCGGCAAGGTGAAGGCCTCGCTGCTCGACGCCAAGGACATCTTCGCCAATTCCTTCAAGGTGGTGACCGAGCGCGGCGTGGTCTACCTGATGGGCATCGCGACGCGGCGCGAAACCGACCGCGCCACCGACATCACGCGCGGTGTGTCGGGCGTGGTGAAGGTCGTGCGCGTGGTCGAGGTCGTGAGCGAGGCGGATCTGGCGGCCAGCCAGGCGGCAAACCAGGCTGCGGCGCAGCGCGGCGGCACGGGTCCGGCGCCGGTGACCTCGGCAACGCCGTCCGCGCCTTCGCCGTCGCCAGCGCCTTCTTCCTCCAGCTCGCGCGTGCCGCTGCCGCCGATGGAGCCGCTGCCCGCAAGCGGCGCGACGACGTCGCCGATCCGCTGAAGAACGAGCGCCGAACCAAAAATGCCCGCTGCTCGTCGCGGGCATTTTTCGTGGAACACCGCGGAACCGGCTTCGCCGGGCCGCAGGTGTTGCCCCCGGTAGGGGGAAGGCGAAGCGACACGGAGTGCGCGCAGCCTGGGGGCGAGCCTATTTCAATCGGATGATGAGGCTCGACGTGTCCCAGCGCCGCCCGCCGGCCTGCTGCACGTCGGCGTAGAACTGGTCGACGAGCGCCGTCACCGGCACGCGCGCGCCGTTGCGCTTGGCTTCGTCGAGCACGAGGCCCAGGTCCTTGCGCATCCAGTCGACGGCGAAGCCGTAGTCGAACTTGCCTTCGATCATGGTCTTGCCGCGGTTTTCCATCTGCCAGCTCTGGGCTGCGCCCTTGCTGATGACGCCGAGCACCGCCTCCATGTCGAGCCCCGCGCGCTGGCCGAAGGCGATGGCTTCCGACAGGCCCTGCACCAGGCCCGCGATGGCGATCTGGTTCACCATCTTGGCGAGCTGGCCGGCGCCGCTGTCGCCCAGCAGCGTGACCGCGCGCGAGAACGCCATGGCCACCGGCCTGATGCGCTCGAACACAGCCGCATCGCCACCGCACATCACGGTGAGCGCGCCGTTCTGCGCGCCGGCCTGGCCGCCCGAGACGGGCGCGTCGATGAAGTGCAGGCCCAGCGCCTGAGCGGCCTTGGAGAGCTCGCGCGCCACGTCGGCCGAGGCGGTGGTGTGGTCGACCAGCACCGCGCCCTTCTTCATGCCGGCGAAAGCGCCGTCGTCGCCCAGCACCACGGAGCGCAGGTCGTCGTCGTTGCCGACGCAGCAGAACACGATGTCGGCGCCGGCCGCGGCTTCGCGCGGCGTCGGGGCGTGGCGCCCGGGTGCGCCGAATTCGGCGGCCCAGGCCTGCGCCTTGGCGGGCGTGCGGTTGTAGACCGTGACTGTATGGCCGGCCTTGGCCAGGTGTCCGGCCATGGGCCCGCCCATGACGCCGAGGCCAAGGAAGGCCACCGTCTGGGCGGGAACGGATTCGTAGGTGCGGGGGTTGATGCTGCTCATGGCCACAGCTTAAAGCCAAAGAAAGCCGATCCCCTCAGGCATGAAACCCGCGCGATCCAGTCGCGAGACACCGCAGAACCGGCTTCGCCGGGCTGCAGGTGTCGCCCCCGGCAGGGGGAAGGCGAAGCGACACGAAGTGCGCGAAGCCTGGGGGCGAGCCCTTACACAATTGCGAAGTGCTCCGTGCCCGCCGACAGGTCGGTGCTGCGCGCGCGCTGGCTGTTGAGCTTGATCTGCAGCCGCAGGTCGTTCGCCGAGTCGGCGTTGCGGATCGCGTCCTCGAAGTTGATCGAGTGGCTCTCGAACAGGTCGAACAGCGCCTGGTCGAAGGTCTGCATGCCCAGGTTGCGGCTCTTGCGCATGATCTCCTTGATCTCGCCCACCTCGCCCTTGAAGATCAGGTCGGAAATCAGCGGCGTGTTCAGCAGCACTTCCACCGCCGCCACGCGGCCCGTGCCGTCCTCGGTGGGCACCAGGCGCTGCGACACCAGCGAGCGCAGGTTCAGCGACAGGTCCATCAGCAGCTGCGCGCGGCGCTCTTCGGGGAAGAAGTTGATGATCCGGTCCAGCGCCTGGTTGGCGCTGTTGGCGTGCAGTGTGGCCATGCACAGGTGGCCGGTTTCGGCGAAGGCCACCGCGTGTTCCATGGTCTCGCGGTCGCGGATTTCGCCCATCAGGATCACGTCGGGCGCCTGGCGCAGCGTGTTCTTCAGCGCGGCTTCCCAGCTGTCGGTGTCGATGCCCACCTCGCGCTGCGTCACCACGCAGTTCTTGTGCGGGTGCACGAACTCGACCGGGTCCTCCACCGTGACGATGTGGCCGTACGAATTTTCGTTGCGCCAGTCGATCATCGCGGCCAGCGTGGTCGACTTGCCCGAGCCGGTGGCGCCCACCAGGATGCACAGGCCGCGCTTGGTCATCGACACATCCTTCAGGATCTGCGGCATGCCCAGCCCGTCGATGGTCGGCAGCTTGGCGGGGATGGTCCGCATCACCATGCCGACCTTGCCCTGCTGCACGAAGGCGTTTACGCGGAAGCGGCCGATGCCGGTCGGCGAGATCGCGAAGTTGCACTCCTTGGTGCGCTCGAACTCCGCCGTCTGGCGGTCGTTCATGATCGAGCGCGTGAGCGCCAGCGTGTGCTGCGCACCCAGCGCCTGCTGCGACACCTTGGTGACCTTGCCGTCGACCTTGATGGCCGGCGGAAAGTCGGCGGTGATGAACAGGTCGCTGCCGCTGCGGCTCACCATGAGCTTGAGCAGGTCGTTGATGAACTGGCTGGCTTGATCGCGTTCCATGAGAGCGCTCCTTGATCTGTTTAGTTTGATGCTGCCGGCGGCCGACCGCCGGGCCGCCCCAAGGCGGCCGCGCCTCCCCCTTGGGGGGTGGAGTTACACGCAGCGCAGCGAAGTGAAAAGCCGGGGGGCTTCATGGCTAGCCTGGGAAGTTCTCGGGGATCTTCGCCTTGCCGCGGGCTTCTGCAGCCGAGATGGTATTGCGGCGCACCAGTTCCGTCAGGTTCTGGTCGAGCGTCTGCATGCCCGAGCCCTGGCCGGTCTGGATGGTGGAGTACATCTGCGCGACCTTGGCCTCGCGGATCAGGTTGCGGATGGCCGGCGTGCCCAGCATGATCTCGTGCGCCGCCACGCGGCCCTGGCCGTCCTTGGTCTTGCACAGCGTCTGCGAGATCACGGCCTGCAGCGACTCCGACAGCATGGCGCGGATCATTTCCTTTTCCTCGCCGGGGAACACGTCGATGATCCGGTCGATGGTCTTGGCCGCCGACGAGGTGTGCAGCGTGCCGAACACCAGGTGGCCCGTTTCGGCCGCGGTCATGGCGAGGCGAATAGTTTCCAGGTCGCGCAGCTCGCCCACCAGGATGGCGTCGGGGTCTTCGCGCAGTGCGGAGCGCAGCGCGTTCGAGAACGACAGCGTCATCGGCCCCACTTCGCGCTGGTTGATCAGGCACTTCTTCGATTCGTGCACGAACTCGATCGGGTCTTCCACCGTGAGGATGTGGCCGTACTCGTTTTCGTTGAGGTAGTTGACCATGGCCGCCAGCGTGGTCGACTTGCCCGAGCCCGTGGGGCCCGTCACCAGCACCAGTCCGCGCGGCTTGAGGGCGAGTTCGCCGAAAATCTTCGGCGCATTGAGCTGCTCCAGCGTCAGGATCTTCGAGGGAATGGTCCGGAACACCGCGGCCGCGCCGCGCGCCTGGTTGAAGGCATTCACGCGGAAGCGCGCGAGGCCGTCGATCTCAAAGGAGAAGTCGACCTCCAGGAACTCTTCGTAGTGCTTGCGGTGCGTGTCGCTCATGATGTCGTACACCATGGCGTGAACGCCCTTGTGATCGAGCGCATCGACGTTGATGCGGCGCACGTCGCCGTTGACGCGGATCATGGGCGGCAGCCCTGCGGAAAGGTGCAGGTCGGAGGCTTTGTTCTTGACGCTGAACGCCAGCAATTGGGTGATGTCCACGGGGCTCCTCGGCTCGGTTCTGGTGACGTTTTGATACGATTTTGGACGATTATGACGATGATTGGCGACGACCTCCAGCAAGTAAACAACCGGATCGCAAAGGCATGTGTAACGGCCGGCCGCGCGCCCGCCGAGGTGAGGCTGCTGGCGGTGTCCAAGACCTTCGGGCCGCAGGCCGTGCGCGAGGCGCATGCGGCGGGCCAGTCGGCCTTCGGCGAGAACTACGTGCAGGAAGGCCTGGACAAGATCGAAGCCCTCGCCGACCTGCGCGCTTCCCTCGAGTGGCACTGCATCGGCCCCCTGCAAAGCAACAAGACGCGGCCCGTGGCCGAGCACTTCGACTGGGTCCACAGCATCGACCGGCTGAAGATCGCCGAGCGACTTTCTGCCCAGCGGCCGGCGCACCTGCCGCCGCTCGATGTATGCCTTCAGGTTAATGTGGACGGCGGCGCGAACAAGTCCGGCGTGCCGCCCGAAGAGGCGCTCGCGCTGGCGCGCGCTGTGGCGGTCTTGCCACATCTGCGGCTGCGCGGGCTCATGGCGATCCCCGAGCCGGCGGCCGATTTCGAAGCGCAGCGCGCGTTGTGCCTGCGCGCGCATGCGGTGTACCAGTCGATCCGCGACGCGGGCATCGCGCTAGACACGCTGTCGCTCGGCATGAGCGCCGATCTTGAAGCAGCGATCAGCGCCGGCAGCACGATGGTGCGCGTCGGCACGGCCATTTTCGGCGGCCGCTCGTACGGCAAGCCGGCCTGACCGGCCCGTGTTTCAGATCCCCAGCGGCAGGCGCGCGCTGCTTTTCACTTCTTCCATCACCGCGTAGGTCCGCGTCTCGCGCACGCCCGGCAGCTGCCACAGCACGGTGCCGGCGAACTCGCGGTACGCGGCCATGTCGGCCATGCGGGTCTTGAGCAGGTAGTCGAAGCCGCCCGCGACCATGTGGCATTCCATGATCTCGTCGCGCACCTGCACGGCCGCCTTGAACTGGTCGAACACGTTGGGGGTGGTGCGGTCGAGCAGCACCTCGACGAAGACGGTGAAGCCGCGGCCCAGCTTGTGCGGATCGAGCCGCGCCTCGTAGCCCAGGATGAAGCCGTCGCGCGTGAGCCGCTGCACCCGCGCCAGCACCGCGGTGGGCGAGAGCGCCACCGCCTCGGCCAACTTGAGGTTGGTGATGCGGCCATCCTCCTGAAGGATCTTCAGCAGCCGGAGATCGATGCGGTCCAGGTCGAGCATCGGAGGATTATCCGGCTCGAATGTCAATTTCTTGCAGAAGATGCGGCCTATGGGTGCTGGCCATAGGAAATAGAACCAGGGAGTGCCGGCGGCCTACCCTTGCCTACCCAACGCGCCGCATCTGCGGGGTCGATGCGCCGCGGTGCCTATCGCTCGCCGGACGGAATCGTTCCCTCTCGCATGGCCTTGATGGCCTCGGCCTCCACGGCTTCGCGCGTGGCGGGCTGGCCGGTGCGCGCCACGGGCCAGGGTGCGCCGCGGCTCACGGCGCTCCATGCGGGCTGGTTGCGCGCCGTCTCCAGTTCGGCGACGACGCGATCGCGCGACGGATCCAGCCTGGCGTGGTCGGGGTGGCGCGTCACGCCGGCCTCGGTCGGCGCGAAGTGGTATTCGCTCGCGGCCGAAGCGGCCAGGGGCGCCAGCGCGGCGGCCGAAACGGCCACGGCGAGAAGAGGAAAGAGAAGTGTGCGGTGCAGCATGGTGATGGATGTCCCTTGGTTGTTCGCCGTCGCCGACATGGCGCCAGCCATGCCAGGCCTGGGCCGGCATGCCGGTCGAATCTAGGGAGGCAGGCCGTCAGGTGCCGCACGCCGCGATTACATCGGCGCAATGCGTGGTCCCAACGTCTCTTGCATAACCGTCAGCGCGGCGCGCATAAGCCATGGCGCGACGCGCGGTAGAGGTCTATCGTTGCGCCCACCCGAACAAACCAAGGGATATCCCATGAGCGAAAAACTCTCCTTCGTCAGCCCGACCGCCAACAGCCCGTGGGGCACGTATCTTTCGCAGGTCGACCGCGTCGTGCCGTACCTCGGCCCGCTGGCCCGCTGGGTCGAGACACTCAAGCGCCCCAAGCGCGCGCTGATCGTCGACGTGCCGATCGAGATGGACGACGGCACCATTGCCCACTTCGAGGGCTACCGCGTTCAGCACAACATGAGCCGCGGCCCGGGCAAGGGCGGCGTGCGCTTCCACCCCGACGTCACGCTGGAAGAGGTGATGGCGCTGTCGGCCTGGATGACCATCAAGACCGCGGCCGTCAACCTGCCGTACGGCGGCGCCAAGGGCGGCATCCGCGTCGACCCGAAGAAGCTCTCGCTGCAGGAGCTGGAGAAGGTCACGCGCCGCTACACCAGCGAGATCGGCATCATCATCGGCCCGCACACCGACATCCCCGCGCCCGACGTGAACACCAACGCGCAGATCATGGCGTGGATGATGGACACCTACTCGATGAACGTCGGCGGCACCGCCACCGGCGTCGTCACCGGCAAGCCGCTGCACCTGGGCGGTTCGCTGGGCCGCGTGAAGGCTACCGGCCGCGGCGTGTTCGTCACCGGCCGTGAAGCCGCTCGCCGACTGGGCATGGACCTGCGCGGCGCGCGCATCGCGGTGCAGGGCTTCGGCAACGTGGGCTCGGTCGCGGCGGAACTCTTCGCCGAAGCCGGCGCCAAGATCGTTGCGGTGCAGGACCACACCGGCACCATCGTCAACAGCAACGGCCTCGACCTGGCCAAGCTGGTGCCCATCTCGCGCACCGACGGCGTGGTCGGCTTCAAGGCCGGCGGCGACATCGTGCCGAACGAGGACTTCTGGGAAACGCCCTGCGACATCCTGATCCCGGCCGCGCTCGAAGGCCAGCTCACGGCCGAACGCGCACAGAAGACCACTGCCAAGCTGGTGCTCGAAGGCGCCAACGGCCCCACGGTGCCGATCGCCGACGACATCCTCGCCGAGCGCGGCGTGCTGGTGGTGCCCGACGTGATCTGCAACGCCGGCGGCGTGACGGTGAGCTACTTCGAATGGGTGCAGGACTTCTCGTCCTTCTTCTGGGACGAGGACGAGATCAACGTGCGCCTCGACCGAATCATGATGAACGCGCTCAACCACATCTGGGACACGGCGGACAAGCACAAGATCACGCTGCGCACGGCCACCTATGCGGTGGCCTGCGAACGAATCCTCATGGCACGCCAGGAACGCGGTCTGTACCCATGATTTTTTGACAGGAAGAGGCAGTACGCTCGGGGCATGACCACCATGCCCGCGCAGAACCTCCCTTCCATTCCCGCGGATGGCCTGGCCCGTCTGCA
Organism: Variovorax sp. 10L421; assembly: GCF_056395365.1. Lineage (NCBI taxonomy): Bacteria > Pseudomonadati > Pseudomonadota > Betaproteobacteria > Burkholderiales > Comamonadaceae > Variovorax > Variovorax sp. 10L421. The sequence continues at coordinate 52,090 of NZ_JBFTJJ010000005.1, read as the reverse complement.
GGCTCTCATGGCCAGCGGGCGGCGCAAGCTGTTGGGCCTCGTCGGCGCGCCGGGCGCAGGCAAGTCCACGCTAGCTGCAGCGCTGCTCCGCTCGGTGGGCGCCGACCGCGCCCAGGTCGTTCCCATGGACGGCTTCCACCTGGCCAACGTCGAGCTGCAGCGGCTCGGCCGCACTGCCCGCAAGGGCGCCCCCGACACCTTCGACAGCGCCGGTTATGTTGCGCTGCTGCAGCGCCTGCGCGAGCAGCGGCCCGACGGCGGCATCGTCTACGCGCCCGAGTTCCGCCGCGAGATCGAGGAGCCGATCGCCGGCGCCATTGCCGTGCTGCCGTCGACGCAGCTGGTCATCACCGAAGGCAACTACCTGCTGCACGCCGACGGCCCCTGGGCCGGCGCGGCGGCGATGCTCGACGAGGTCTGGTACGTGGACATCGACGACGCGGTGCGCGAAGAGCGCCTGGTGCGGCGCCACCAGCAGTTCGGCCGCAGCGCCGAGGAAGCGCGCGCCTGGGTGGCGAGCACCGACGCACCCAACGCGCGCCTGATCGCGGCGACGCGGATGCGCGCGCACCACGTGCTGCCCTGGTCCTGAAAATCCCGCGCGACAGGGAACGCAAGCGCGGCGGCGCGCTCGAAGCCATGCCGGCGAGCCGCCGGTTAGCATTCGCCGCTCCATGCCGTCCACGCACCCCACCTGCTTCTCTCTTGCCCGCGCCCCGGTCCTCGTGCTGGGCCTGCTGTCCGCCTTCGTGCTCGCCGGCTGCGGCAGCGCTTCGCACCGCGTGTCATACGAGCCCGAGGCCTTCGGCTCGACCACCACCCACACCCGCGACTACGAGGCCACCGAGGCCCAGACCTGCGAGGCCGCGCGCCGCGCGCTGCTGAGCCAGGGCTACATGATCACGGCCGCCAACACCGACCTCGTCACCGGGCGCAAGAGCTTCCAGCCTGCGGCCGAGGTGCACGTGGAGGTCGAGTTCCGTGTGGTCTGCGCGCGCGAGAACACGAGGGGCGGCAAGGCCAGCAAGAGCACCGTGGCCTTCGCGACCGCGCTGCAGGACCGCTACGGCATCAAGAAGGTGAACAACTCCGCCAGCCTCGGCGTGGGCGCGATCGGCTCGCTCTCGCTGCCGTTCTCGAGCAGCGACGACGCGATGGTGAAGGTCGCGAGCGAGACGCTGACCGACGAGCGCTTCTACGACCGCTTCTTCGCGCTGCTCGACCGTTTCCTCGACGGCCCGGAAGGAGAGGGCGAAGCCGCGGCACCCGCGGAAACGCCGGTCGCTTCACCGCCTGCCGCGGCGCCCGCCGTCACGCCCGCCGCGGCGCCCGCCGTCACGTATCCCGTGAACTCGTCACCCAACCGGGGCTGACGCCCGGACGCCAAAGTACCAAGATGCGTCTTACAATCCGGGCATGGCTTCCCCCATCCCGGATCCGGCGCAATGCGCCTCGCGCCTGCGCGCCTCGGTGTCGCAGCTGTCGCGCCAGCTGCGCAGCGGCAGCGCCGGGCCCGATGGCCCGAGCGTGGCCAAGCTCAGCGTGCTCGGCCAGCTGCATCGGCACGGGCCGTGCACACCCACCGCGTTGGCGGGGCTCGAACGCGTCAAGCTCCAATCGCTGACCCGGCTGCTGGCCGAACTGGAGGCCGAAGGCTGGATCGGCCGCGCACCCCACCCGAGCGACGGGCGCCAATGGCTGCTGTCGCTCACGGCCGAGGGCGTGCGCCGTCTCAAGGCGCTCATGCGCAGGCGCGAGGCGGCGCTGGCCGAGGCGATCGGCGCCACGCTGGATGTCGGCCAGCGTGCCTTGCTGCTGCAGGCTTGCGGGCTCATCGATGGCATCGCAGCCGCGCTGGACAGCGGTTCAGCGGCAGCAGAGTCATGATCGGCGCCCCGGCTCTCCAACGCCTGACGGACCCCTGGCGCCACGGCCGCTGGCGTCCGGGCGTACAGCTGGCGGCGGCAGTGGCCATCGCCTGGGGCGTGGCGGTCGTCCTGCATCTGCCCGAAAGTTTCTGGGCGGTGATGAGCGTGCTGATCGTCATGCGCCCGAGCGCCGGTTCGACGCTCGACGCCGGATGGAACCGGGTGCGCGGCACGGCCGCCGGCGCGCTGTGCGGCCTGGCCGGCGTCTGGATGCAGCACCACGGCACACCGGCGCTCGCGAGCACGCTGGCCGTCGTCATGCTGCTGTCCTTTGCCAGCGCGGCCGCGCCGGGCCTGCGCAGCGCGCCGGTGGCTGCGTTGATCATCCTGTCGGCCGGCGGCATCCCCGGCCAATCGGCGTTGCAGGTGGCGCTGCTGCGCATGGCGCAGATCGGCATCGGGGTGGGGGTGGCGTTGGCGGTCTCCACGGTCGTGTCCGAATACCACGCGGGTGCGCGTTTCGACGAGAGCTGCGCCGCGCTGCTGCACGGCATCGCGAAGCGCATGGTGGCCGCGCGGCAGCCTGCCGATGCCGAGGCGGAGCGCATCCACTCAGGCACGCGCGTCGCGCTGGGCCGGCTGGCCGTGCTGGCCGACGGCGCGGACCTGGAGGCGCGGTGGTGGCGCCGCGGTGATGCCACGGCGCGCGGCCCCTACCGCGACAAGGCCCGGCTGGCGGCGCGCATCTTCCAGGACGCCGTGGTGCTCGATCGCGTGTTCCGGCAAGCGCGGGACACGGCGGCCGACGCCACGTGGCGAGAAGCCGCACAGGCTGCCGGCACCGCCATCGCCGGCATGGCCGATGCGCTCGCGGGAAGGAGCACTCCGCCCGACCTCGACGGGCTCGGCCGCTGTGCGCAGGCGTCGCGCAGCGTGCCGTCGAATGCGCTCCTGGCCGCGCCGCTGAGCCTGCTCTTCGACGACTTGCGCCGCCTGCAGCACGTGCTCGGTGCCTGATCGCCGTCATCCGCCTGACGGACCCAAGCCCTAGAATCTTCCGAAAATCAATCGTTTCGGAGAGGGACGGGCATGGAAGACCAGTCGCAGGATGCGCGCTACGCACCGCCGCAATCCCATGTGGAGGACGTGCTGCAACCGGGCCGGGCGCAGCCCGGAGAACTTGCATCGCGCGGCAGGCGCTTCCTGGCCGCGATGCTCGATGGCGGCATCTCCATCGCCGCGATATGGCTCCTCGCGAAGTTCACGCCGATCAATCTCTGGGAAGACGACGGCCTCGGCCTCTGGGTGCCCCGGCCCGCCGACGCGGCCGCCGGCATCGTTCTCTACCTCGTGCTGCACGGCTACCTGCTGGTCACACGCGGCCAGACCATCGGCAAGGCGCTGTTCAGGATCCGCATTGCCCGGCCCGACGGAACGCAGGCGCCGATCGGCCGCATCCTCGGCCTGCGCGACAGCCCGATGTTCGTGATGAGCATCTGGCCGCTGCTCGGGCCGATCTACATGCTCGTCGACTGCCTCTTCATCTTCCGTGCATCGCGCCGCTGCCTGCACGACCAGATCGCCGACACCGTCGTGCTGCAGGCCTGAGCTGAGCGCCACGCCAGTGCGCCTCGACACGCTCTACACCGCCGAGACCCCGGAAGGCATCGCACTCTCGCTGCGCCCGGCCGGCCTGGTCGCGCGCGGGCTGGCGTACCTCATCGACTTCGCGATCCGGCTCGGCATCTTCGTCGCGATCTCGATCACCGCCGGCATGCTGGGCAAAATGGGTGTCGGCATCCTGCTGATCAGCTACTTCTGCCTCGAGTGGCTCTACCCGGTGGTCTTCGAGCTCACGCGCGCCGCGGCCACGCCCGGCAAGCGCGCGATGGGGCTGCGCGTGGTGATGGACTCGGGCCTGCCGGTGACGCCCGCCGCCGCGCTGACCCGCAACCTGCTGCGCGCGGCCGACTTCGTGCCGTCCTTCTATGGCGCGGGCATCGTGTCGATGCTGTGGCGGGGCGACAGCAAGCGGCTGGGCGATCTCGCCGCCGGCACGCTGGTGGTGTTCAGCGACCAGGTGAGCCTGCATGGCAGCGTGCCCGCAGCCGAACCGCAGGCGCCCGCGCGGCCGTTGACGGCGCGCGAGCAGGTGGCCATCGTGTCGTGGGCCGGGCGCGCGACGCGCCTGACCCCGGAGCGCTTCGACGAACTCGCACGCGTCGCCGAACCGGTGCTGGGCCCCGACACTTCCGGCGCTTCCGCGTCGCAGCGCCTGCTCGGCGTGGCGCAGTGGGTGCTGGGCCGCCGCGCCGGCGCCGATGCGCGAGGAGCAGCAGAAGGAAGAGGGCCATGACGCCGATCGATTTCGAAGCCGCCTATGCGCCGCTGTGGGCCGAACTCGAAGCCGTCGTCCGCGTCGCGGAGACTCGACGCAAATTCGACGGCGCGCGGCTCGCCACGCTGTACCGCCGCGTGTGCGAGCACCTGGCGCTGGCGCAGGCGCGCGCCTACCCGATCCACCTCACGCAGCGGCTCGAGGGCTTGACGCAGAGCGCGCACCGGTTGATCTACCGGCAGCACGACTACGGCCTGGCACGCTTCGCCCGGCTGGCGCTGGTCGACTTTCCCGAGGCGGTGCGGGCGCACCGCGGCTACCTGCTGGTGTCGGCGCTGATGTTCGTGCTGCCCCTGTTGGCCGCCGGCTGGGCGGCCTATCGCGACCCCGGCTTCATCCTGCACCTGCTCGACGCCAGCGCCGTTCGGCAGTTCGATTCCATGTACGGCGATGGCGCCGAGTCGCTGGGCCGCGCGCGCAATGCAAGCGACGACTGGCAGATGTTCGGCTTCTACGTGATGCACAACATCGGCATCGGCTTTCGCTGCTTCGCGGCCGGCATCTTCGCCGGCGTGGGCAGCGCCGCGGTGGTGGTGTTCAACGGCGTCCAGATCGGAGCGGTCGGCGGCTACCTGATCGCCTCGGGGCATGCCGGGAACTTCTGCTCCTTCGTGGTCACGCACTCGGCCTTCGAGCTCACGGCGATCGTGCTGGCCGGCGCGGCCGGCCTGCGGCTCGGCTATTCGTGGGTCGCGCCCGGAAGACACACGCGGCTCGAGGCCCTGCGGCTGGCCGCGCGCCATGCCGTGGTGATCGTCTACGGCGTCATCGGGCTGCTGCTGATCGCTGCCGCGGTCGAGGCTTTCTGGTCGTCGGCGCGCTGGATCGCGCCGGCCGTGAAGTACGGCGTGGGCGGCGCCTGTTGGGCGCTGGTGCTGGCATACCTGGGCTGGCAGGGCCGGCCGCGCGCTGCTGCTGCTGCTGCTGTCGCAAAGGCCGATGAACATGCAGGTTGACGGTCTCGCCATTGCGCTGCGGCCGCGCCCCATGGCCGAGGCCGCCGACCTGGGCGTCCAGCTGGTGCGCAACCATGCGCGCTCGGTGTGGCGCACCTTCCTGCCGGTGTATGTGGTGACTGTGCTGCTGGCCTTGTGCACGTTCGAGATCGCCGGCTGGCTGCCCAGCCTGCTGATCTTCTGGCTCAAGCCCTGGTTCGACCGCAGCCTGCTGTTCGTTCATTCGCGCGCGGTGTTCGGGCAGGAGACGCGCTGGGCCGACCTGTGGCACAACCGCCGCGCCGTGTGGGGCGGGCAGCTGCTGCGCACGCTGGTGTGGCGGCGCTTCTCGCCCTGGCGCTCGTTCACCCAGGCGATCGAGCAGCTCGAAGGCCAGCGCGGCAGCGCCCGGCGCAAGCGGCGCACGCAGCTGCTGCACGGACGGCGCGGCGCGGCCACGGGAATGCAGCTGGTGTTCGCGAACGTGGAAATGTCGCTCGACATCTGCCTGCTGTCGCTGCTGTTCTGGTTTGCGCCGGAAGGCAGCGTGAGGGACCTGTTCGGCTGGCTCACGCAATCGGACAGCTCGCTGCAGAGCCTGCTGACCGCGGGGGCCTATGCGCTGGTCGTCGGCGTGCTGGAGCCGTTCTACGTGGCGGCGGGTTTCGCGATGTACCTCAACCGCCGGGTGGAGCTCGAGGCCTGGGACATCGAACAGGAGTTCCGCCGTGGGTTCCTGTGACACCCCCAGGCTTCGCGCACTTCGTGTCGCTGCGCCTTCCCCCTTTCAGGGGGCGATGCCAGCGGCCCGGCAAAGCCGGTTCCGCGGTAGCCCTGGAAGAGGGTTGATCGTCGCAATGCTCGTGTTGTGGGGCGCAGGGGCGCTGCCGGCAGCCGTGGCCGCAACTGAGGCATCGCCGACGCGCGAGCAGGTGAAGGCTGCGGTCGACAAGGTGCGCGCCGATCCGAACATGCCCGGCACCAAAACCGAGAAGAAGCTCCGCTTCAAGGAACGGGACGATGAGGAAGACGAAGCCGAGAAGAAGTCCGATAGCCTCGACTGGCTGCGCGATTTCGTGAAGGCGGTGGCCGAAGGGGCGCGCTGGCTCGTGTGGGGGCTGGGCGCGCTGGCGCTGGCCTGGCTGGCGATTCGCCTTCACCGATGGATGCAGGTGCGTGCCGGCGGCGCGCGGCCCGGCAAGGCGCCGCTGCCCAGCCATGTCGGCAGCCTCGACATCCGGCCCGAAAGCCTGCCCGACGACATCGGCAATGCCGCCGCCGCGCTATGGCAGCGCGGCCAGCACAGGCCCGCGCTGTCGCTGCTGTACCGCGGTGCGCTGTCGCGCCTCGTGCATGCGCACGAAGTGCCGGTGCGGGCCGCGAGCACCGAGGGCGAATGCATGCAGCTCTCCGCGACCCGGCTGGCGCCTGACTCGCAGGCTTTCTTCGTGCGGCTGGTCGGGGCCTGGCAACTGGGGGCGTACGGCGGGCGGCTGCCTTCCACCGCACAGGTGCTGGCGGTCTGCAGCGAGTTCGACCTGCGCCTGCCCGCGACCGCGCCGGCCGGCAGTCCGAAAGGCGTGGCCGCATGAGCGCCTGGCTGGTCCGCATCGGCTCGGTGCTCGTGCTGGCACTGATCGGCTTCTGGCTGGTCTGGGCCACCGAATGGGCCGACACCGAGGTGCCGACACCCGCGAGCGGCGAGGCCAGGACGAATTCCTTCTATGCGGCGCAGGCGATGCTGCGCGAACTCGGCATGCAGGTGGTCAAGCGCGACGACCTGGACGCCATGCCCCCCGCACAGGCACGGCTGGTGCTCGCCTCCGGCCACTGGGACATGTTCCCCGAGCGCGAGCGGCGCCTGCGCGAGTGGGTGGAGCAGGGCGGACACCTCGTGATGCCCAGCCATCTGGTCGACAGCGACCTGCTGGAAAGCTGGATTCCGCTGGTCAAGGAAAAGCCGGCAGCGGCGGACGAGAAGAAAGAGCCACCCGTACCGAGGACGAGACTGCCCAGGTCGCCATTCGCCGAACCCGCCAGGGACGCGGATTGCCGTGCGGTGACCGAACCCGAGACCGTGCCCGCGAGCTTCGCCGGCGGCCGCGGCTTCCGGATCTGCACCTGGGCGTCCGCGGCGCGCTACCGGCCCGCCGACAAGCAGCAGCCGCCGCTGTGGGCGGTGGCGGGCAAGCGCGGCACCGAGGCGATCCGCGTTCAGGCCGGACGCGGGACCGTCACCGTGATGCCCCTGGGCCTGTGGCACAACGAGGGCCTGACACGCGCCGACAACGCGCTGCTCACCGCCGCCGCGGTGCAGGCGCGCAGCGGCGCCGAAGTCTGGTTCGTCGCCGAGGAAACGCGCGAACCCTTCCTGCGCTGGCTCTGGCACAAGGGCTGGGCGGCACTGATCGTGGGCATGCTCGCGCTGGCCGCCGCGCTCTGGCGCGCGGCCGTGCGCTTCGGGCCGCTGATGCCCTCGGTTGGCACGCACCGGCGCTCCATGGCCGAGCAGGTGCGCGGCACCGCCGGCTTCCTGCACATGCATGGCGCCGACGCGCTGCATGCGGCGCAACTGCGCGCGCTGCACGAGTCCGCCGGCCGCCAGCTGCGCGGCTACGCGCGCCGCGATGCGTCGGCACGCGCCGCAGCCATCGCCCAGGCCACCGGCCTGGAGCCCGCGATGCTCGTGCGGGCGATGGCCGCGCGAGCGCGCCATGCCGGCGCCATGTCGGTCGACCTGGAGGTGCTGGAAACCGCGCGCCGCCGGCTCGATGCCCACGGGCCGTTCATGCCTTCATCCGATTCTTCCTCCACATCCTGAACCGAGAGACGTCCATGCAAGCCATCCAACCCGAAGAACTCACGCGCGCGGCCCAGTGGCTGCAGACGCTGCGCGCCGAGGTCGGCCAGGCCGTGGTCGGCCAGATCGAGGCGGTCGACCAGACGCTGGTGGCGCTGGTCGCCTCGGGCCACGTGCTGATCGAAGGTGTGCCGGGGCTCGGCAAGACCCTGCTCGCGCGGGCCCTCGCGCAGGCGATGACGCTGCGCTATGCGCGGGTGCAGTTCACCCCCGACCTGATGCCCTCGGACATCACGGGCCACGCGGTGCTCGACCTCGCCACGCGCGGCGAAAGCAGCCTCGGCACGCTGCGCGTGCACCAGGGGCCGGTGTTCACCAACCTCCTGCTGGCCGACGAAATCAACCGCGCGCCCGCCAAGACGCAGAGCGCGCTGCTCGAAGTCATGCAGGAGTACCAGGTCACGCTCGAAGGCACGGCCATGCCGCTGCCGAAGCCCTTCATGGTGATGGCCACGCAGAACCCGATCGACACCGAGGGCACCTACCCGCTGCCCGAGGCGCAGCTCGACCGTTTCCTGCTGAAGATCGACATCGGATTTCCGAGCCACGGCGAAGAGAACGCCATCGTGCAGCTGACCACGCGGCACCGCGCCGGCAACCAGTTTCCGCTCGAGGCCGTGCGCCCCTGCCTCGACGAGGCGCAGGTGCTCGAACTGCAGCGGCTGGCCTGCCTGGTGCAGGCCGACGAGCGCGTGATCGACTACGCGGTGCGCATCGCACGTGCCACGCGCGACTGGCCGGGCCTTTCCTCCGGCGCCGGGCCGCGCGGCGCCATGGCCCTGGTGCGCGCTGCCCGCGCCGCCGCGCTGATGGCCGGGCGCGACTTCATCACCCCCGATGACGTGGCGCGCCAGGCGCTGCCGGCGCTGCGGCACCGCGTGATGATCTCGCCCGACGCGCAGCTCGAAGGCCTGGGCGTCGACACCCTGCTGCGCGCCGCGCGCGACAGCGTGGAAGCCCCGAGGTTATGACACTCCCCCCCAGGCTTCGCGCACTTCGTGTCGCTTCGCCAACCCCCTGCCGGGGGCAACACCTGCGGCCCGGCGAAGCCGGTTCCGCGGTGTTTCCCGAAGGGGCGGTGCTCCGTTGATGCGCCTGCTGCCAATCCCCGCGCGCGCGGCCGTGCTGGCGCTGGCCGGCCTGGCAGCGGTCGCCTCCGCGGCGCTGCTGCTGGGCGCGCCGGTGGGATACGTCGCCGCCGTGGCGGGCGCGCTGCTGGCGGCGGGGCTCGTGCTTGCGGGCGTCGACCTCTGGCACAGCCTGCGCCTTTGGCGCGCCGCGCCGCTGCGCATCGAGCGCAAGCTGCCCGGCGCGTTCTCGCTCGGCGTGCCCACGGTGCTCACGCTCACGCTGGTGAACGAAGGCGCACGGGCCTGGCAGGTGTCGGTGTTCGACGAGCTCGACACGCACTTCGCCTTCGAGGGCCTGCCCCAGACGGTCATCGTGCCGGCGCTCTCGCACATCGCGCTGCGCTACACCGCCACCGCGACGCAGCGCGGCGTTGCGCAGTTCGGCGCCACCCAGCTGCGCTGGCGCACGCGCTTCGGCTGCTTCGACATGCGCCAGACCCTGGGCGAGCCGCGCCGGCTGCGCGTGTACCCCAACTTCGCCGCACTGGCGCGCTACGCCTGGCTGTCGGGCGACCGGCGGCTGGCGCAGATCGGCATCAAGACCTACGCGCAGCGCGGGCTCGGCACCGACTTCCGCCAGCTCGCCGACTACAAGACCGGCGATTCGCTGCGCCACATCGACTGGAAGGCCACGCAGCGCCAGCGCCGCCCGATCGTGCGCGAGTTCCAGGACGATCGCGACCAGTGCGTGCTGTTCCTGCTCGACTGCGGCCGCCGCATGCGTGCCGACGAAGGCGCGCTGGCGCAGCAGGCCGGCAGCCATTTCGACGAGGCGCTCAATGCGCTGATGCTGCTGAGCTACGTGGCGCTGAAGGAGGGCGACGAGGTCGGCGCCATGACCTTCGGCTGCCTTGCCGAGGAGCGGCGCGACTTCGCCCCGCGCAAGGGCACCGCCACCCTCAACGCGCTGATGAACCGGCTGCACGACATCCAGCCCGGCGCCACCCATTCGGACTACCTGCTGGCCGCGCAGGAACTGCTGCGCGTGCAGAGAAGGCGCGCGCTGGTCATCGTGCTGACCAATTTTCGCGACGAAGATTCCGCCGAACTGCGCCCCGCCATCAAGCTGCTGCGCCGCAAGCACCTCGTGCTGGTCGCGAGCCTGCGCGAGCGGGTGCTCGGGCGCATCGCCAATCAGCCGCTGGTGCATGCGCGCGACGCGGTCGACGTGGCCGCGGCGCACCTGTTCGAGCAGTCGCGCCGCGACGCCTTTGCGCGCGTGGTCGGCAACGATCCGCTGTCGGTCGACGTGGAACCGGCCGACCTTGCGGTGGCGTTGGTGAATCGCTATCACGCAGTCAAGAGGGCTGGCCTTTTGTAGGCACCCTTGTTCACAATGTTCGTTCAACAACAGAGGAGAAGCGCATGACAGAGATGGTGAATCCCTATGCCGCGCCGAGGGCGGAAGTGGCCGATGTGTATGACGGCGAAGCCCGAGTGCAGCCCGTGAAGCTGTTGTCCTCCAAGGGGCGGATCGGGCGGCTGCGCTATCTGTCTTACAGCCTCGTGGGCTACTTGCTGTTCGCGATCGTGGTCGGCGTGATCGTTGCGATCTTCGCGAGCTCATTGAGTTCGACCCTCGCGTCGCTGTTGCCGCTGCTGATCGTCATTCCCTATTTCGTGTTCTTCACGCTGCTTTCGATCCAGCGCAGCCACGACATGGGGTGGACCGGTTGGACCGTGCTGCTGTGCCTCATTCCGCTCGTGAGCCTGGTCTGGGTGTTCAACCCCGGTACGAAGGGCGTCAATCGCTTCGGCGCGCCGCCACCGCCGAACGGCGTCGGCGTCATCATCGGCGCCTTGCTTCTTCCCGTCATCGCGGCGATCGGCATCCTCGCGGCCATCGCGCTGCCGGCCTACCAGCAGTACACGGTCAAGGCCAAGGCCGCGCAGGCCGCCAAGCCCTAACGCACCAGCGTCGACTTGCCGAACAGGCTCTCGATGAGTTCGACCGCCACCTCGGCCGTCTGGTTGCGCACGTCGAGCGCGGGGTTCAGCTCCACCACGTCGAGCGAGCCCAGCCGTCCGGTGTCGGCGATCATTTCCATGCACAACTGCATCTCGCGGTAGGTTGGCCCGCCTCGCACGCCGGTGCCCACGCCGGGCGCGTCGGCCGGGTCGAGGCAGTCGAGGTCGAAGCTCACGTGCAGATGCGTGTCGTCGTCCACGTCCTGCAGCGCCTCGGTCATGGTCGTGCGCATGCCGTGCTCGTCGATGTGGCGCATGTCGAACACGCTCAGGCCCAGCGTGCGGATGGCCTCCTTCTCGTCGCTGTCGACGCTGCGGATGCCGATGAAGCGGATGGCGTCGTGGTGCAGCGCCGCGCGCTCGCCGCTCCAGCCCGTGAGCACCGCGGGCCCGTGGCCCAGCAGGCACGACACCGGCATGCCGTGCAGGTTGCCGCTGGGGCTCGTGGTCTCGGTGTTGACGTCGGAGTGCGCGTCGAGCCACAGCACGCGCAGCTTCTTGCCGCGCTTGCGCGCATGCCATGCCACCGCGCTGATGGAGCCGATGGCCAGGCAGTGGTCGCCGCCCATCATCAGCGGCACATGGCTGGCGCCCAGCGCGGTGTCGACGGCCGCGTACACCGAGCGGTTCCAGGCGATCACCTCGTCGAGATGGCGCAGCCCGTTGGCCGGCGGCGCCCACGGCGTGGCGGGGCCCGCGAGGTTGCCGCGGTCGACGACGGCGTAGCCCTGCCGCGCCAGCGCTTCCGGCAGGCCCGCCACGCGCAGGGCGTCGGGGCTCATGCCGGCACCGCGCACGCTGGCGCCGACGTCGGTCGGCGCGCCGATCAGTTCGAGGGTGACGTTGGCGTTGCTCATTTCAACTCCTCAGGTGGTGCCACAGGTACGCATAGCCCAGCGCGTCCATGAAGGCGGACTCCTTGTTGTCCGCGGCTGCGCTGTGGCCGCCTTCCATGTTCTCGTAGAAGCTGCTGGCGTACCCCAGTGCGGACAGCTTTGCGTGCATCTTGCGCGCATGCACCGGGCCCACGCGGTCGTCGCGCGTGGAGGTGGTGAACAGCGCGGGCGGATAGGCCTGGCCCGGCTTCGCGTTCTCGTAGGGCGAGAAGGTCTTGATCCATTCCCATTCCTCGGGCTGGTCGGGGTCGCCGTATTCCGCGATCCACGAGGCGCCCGCCGACAGGTGCGTGTAGCGCTGCATGTCGAGCAGCGCCACCTCGCTCACGATGGCGCCGTAGAGCTGTGGATACAGCGTGAGCATGTTGCCCATCAGCAGGCCGCCGTTGCTGCCGCCCATCGCGCCAAGGTGCGAGGGCGAGGTGATCCCGCGCGCGAACAGGTCTTGCGACACGGCCGCGAAGTCTTCGCAGGTGCGCAGCCGGTTTTCCTGCAGCGCGGCCTGGTGCCAGCGCGGGCCGTACTCGCCGCCACCGCGGATGTTGGCGACGACGTACACGCCGCCTTTGTCGAGCCACGCGCGGCCGATGCTGCCGCTGTAGCTCGGCTGCAATGAAATCTCGAAGCCGCCGTAGGCGTACTGCAGCGTGGGGTTGCGGCCGTCGGCCTTCAGGTCCTTCGGGGCGATCTCGAAGTAGGGCACGCGCGTGCCGTCCTTCGATGTCGCGAAATGCTGGCTCACGCGATGGCGCGAGGCATCGAAGAAGGCGGGGCTGTCCTTCAGCACCTGGGGCTCGCCCTGTCCGATGGTGCCGATGTAGAGCGTGGTCGGCTGCAGGAAACCGCTCACCGTGAGGAAGTAGTCGTCGTTCTCGTCCTCGTCGATGCCGCCCGCGGCGATGGTCGAGAGCTCGGGCGCGCCGCCCAGGCTCTCGCGCCTCCATGGCCCCCTTCCGTCGGCGGGAGGCGTGAGCACCTCGAGGCGGTTCACCACGTCGTGCATCACGTTGACGATCAGGTGATGGCGCGTCCACGAGTGGCTGTCGAGCGCGGTGGTGTCGTCGGGCTCGAACAGCACCGTGAGCTCGCGCCGGCCGGCCATGTAGTCGTCGAACTTCGCAGCCAGCAGCGAGCCCGACCTGTAGGTGGCGCCGCCCACGGTCCAGTCGGTGCGCGGCTCGATCAGCATCCACTCGCGCGTGATCTCGGCCAGCGAGTCGTCGGGCACGTCGATCTTGGCGAGGGTGCCGTCGGCGCCGCGCAGCCAGGTCTCGCTCTCGTAGAAGTCGATCTGGCGCGAGACGAAGTCGCGCTCGAAGCCGGGCGTGTTGTCGCGGTAGGCGCTGATGGACATGTCCTCGTGCAGGCCTTCGTACACCGTGGCCGCGCTCGCGAGTGGCGTGCCGCGCCGCCACTCTTTCACGATGCGCGGATAGCTGGAGCTGGTCATCGAGCCGGGGCCGAAGTCGGTGGCCACGTAGAGCTGGTCGATGCCTTTCCATCCCACGTGGTTCTTGGCCTCGGGCAGCGAGAAGCCGCCTTCGACGAACTGCTTCGATTCGAGGTCGAACTCGCGCACCACGTCGGCATCGGCGCCACCGCGCGACAGCGAGACCAGGCAGCGCTTGTAGTCGGGCTCCAGGCAGTCGGCGCCGTGCCAGACCCAGTTCTCCTTGTCGGCCGCGGCCAGCGCGTCGAGGTCGAGCACGCTCTCCCACGCGGGCTGCGGCTTGCGGTACTCGTCCAGCGTGGTGCGGCGCCACAGGCCCTTGGGGTGCTCCTTGTCGCGCCAGAAGTTGTAGAAGAAGGGGCCGATCTTGCGCACCATCGGAATGCGGTCGTCCGAGTCGAGCACCTCGAGGATGCCCTGCTGGAGCGCCTCGAACGCGGGCGACTGCGCATAGGCCTGCACGGCGAGCGCGTTCTGTTCGCGGGCCCAGGCGAGCTGCTTCTCGCCGTCGATGTCTGCGAGCCAGAGCTGCTCGTCTTGCGGATGCTGCGGGGGGAGGCTGGATGTCATGGCCTCAGTGTACGGAGCCCGTGTGAAAGAGGGCCTTGTGAGCAGTTGCCGCATGCCCGCCAGGCGCCCGACACTTTTTCGCTACTTCGGGCAAACCCCTGTCGCGCCGGTGCCTTCCCCCCGGTGGAAACACTGAAGAACGCGGGGCCCACGAATGCAGTGCCCGCGCTATCCTGCTTAGGGTCTGTCATCAATCAAACGCCCTCGCGCTGGCCCCGCCATGCGGCGTTGCCCTTCACTTGCGTAGCGATGCTACGCGGCGTTCAGGGCGCCTTGCACTGCACCGCGCAGCAGGGGTTCGCGAGGGCGTTTGATTAATGACAGACCCTAGCGGCGCATGCCCCACCAAGGAGAGACAACACATGAAACACCTGAGCGGTCTTGATGCCACCTTCCTGCACATGGAAACGCCGGAAATGCCGATGCACGTGGGCTCCCTGAACGTGCTCGACCTGCCCAAGGGCTACAAGGGCGACTTCTACGAAGACGCCAAGAGCTTCATGGCCAGCCGCATCCACCTGGCCGACGTGTTCACGCGCAAGCTCGCGCTGATGCCCTTCGACATGAGCAACCCGGTGTGGGTCGAGGACGACGACATCGACCTCGACTACCACGTGCGCCACATCACGCTGCCCAAGCCCGGCACCAACCGCCAGCTGCAGCAGTACGTGGCGCGGCTGCATTCCTCGCTCATCGACCGCAGCCGGCCGATGTGGGAGTTCTACATCATCGACGGCCTCAAGAGCGGGCAGGTGGCGCTCTACACCAAGGTGCACCACGCGGGCATCGACGGGCAGGCCGGCGTGGAAGTGGGCAAGGCCATCTTCGACCTCGAGGCCACCGGCCGCGTGGTGAAGCCGCCGCGTTCGCGCCCGCGCGGCAGCGGCTACCAGCTGGGCATGGCGGAGCTTGCGACCGCGGCGCTGCGCAACACCGCGCAGCAGTACGTGAAGCTCTTCAAGATGGCGCCGGCCATCGCGCGTGCCATCGGCGGGCTGGCCAAGCCCGACGAGAAGGCGGCCGAGAAGGACACGGCCGCCGCGCCGAAGAAGTTCAACCTCTTCGCGCCGCGCACCTCGCTCAACGTGTCGATCACCAACCAGCGCACCTTCGCCGGGCGCACCATCTCGCTGGCCGAGACCAAGTACATCGCCAAGCACTTCGGCGTGTCGCTCAACGACGTGGTCATGGCCACCGTGTCCGGCGCCCTGCGCCACTACCTGGCCGACAACAACGAACTGCCGGCCAAGCCGCTGGTGGCCGGCGTGCCGGTCAGCCTGCGCGAGGCCGGCGACCAGACGGCCAACAACCAGGCCAGCATGATCCTCGTGAGCCTGGCCACCGACATCACCGACCCGGTGCAGCGGCTGAAGGCGATCAACGCGTCGTCGACCTCGTCGAAGTCGACCATGAACCGCTTCAAGGCGGTGATCCTCGACGATTTCCCGACCTTCGCCGCGCCCTGGCTGATGTCGGGCATTGCCTCGATGGTGGGGCGCTCTGGCATCGTCAACCTGCTGCCGCCGGCGGCCAACGTGGCCATCTCGAACGTGGCCGGGGCGCCGTTCCCGATGTACTTCGCGGGCGCGCTCGTCACCTGCTATTACCCGGTGTCGATCGCCAGCCACGGCACGGCGCTCAACGTGACGGTGCAGAGCTACAACGGCCGCATGGACTACGGCCTGATCGCCTGCCGCCGCGCGGTACCCGACATCACCGAGATCGGCGACTACATGCTGGCCGAGCACAAGCTGCTGATGGAGCTGACGCAGAAGCACCCGGCGGCCACCGGTGCGGCGCCCGCGCCGGTGCCGGCGAAGATGGCCGAAGACCCGTCGGACGAGGCCGCGCCCACGCCCGCGCCCGTTGCCGCGAAGAAGAAGCCTGCCGCGCGCAAGAAGGCGCCGCCGGTCAAGGCCGTGGCCAGGAAGGCTGCCGTGAAGAAGGCGCCCATCAAGGTCGCGCCCAAGCCACCGGCCCGCAAGGCCGCTCCGGCCAAACGCTCCGGCACCCCCCGGGCCGCTGCGGCATGATCGGCGCACGGGGCCCGGCGGCCTGCTGAAAATTGGGGCAGTTGGACTAGTTTTCCGACCGTTCTAGTTTTTCAGGCCTAGGCCCCGCGGAAGAAGATAGGCCCATCGCGACAGACACACCCGTTTCCTTCGCGAGCCCATCAACTTCAAGGAAATCACTCTCATGTCCACGCAAACCACCATCGCTTCCGCAGCCGTTCATGTCGTCGGCCAGTACAACGACGCCGGCAAGACCCTGGTCGGCGCCTACCGCACCGGCGTGCATCGGCTCCTGGGCGGTGCCGCTTCGCGCTACAGCGAGTTCCTCGGCAGCCGCCAGATTCCGCTGGTGAGCGAGCAGGTCAAGGCCAACCTGATCGGCGCGCAGGAAAAGATCAATGGTTTCCTGGCCAACCGCCTGGATATCGACACCAGCCGCATCGTGTCCGTGATGGACCGCGTTGCAGCCGGCACCACCAGCGGCATCGAAGCCGTTGCTGGCCGCGTGGCCCGCGTCGAGTCGCCGGTCGCCACCTCGGTGATCAATGCCCTGGGCGCGCTGAACCAGCCGATCGCCGCCGTCTCGGTGCAGATCGCCGACAAGATCGCCGCCGGCACGAAGCAGATCGAAGCCCGCGTGAGCGGCGCCGAAGAAGCCAGGCCCGTTCGCACGGTGAAGGCCAAGGCCGCCGCCGCCAAGAAGCCGGTTCGCCGCGCTGCTGCCCGCAAGGCGGCCTGACCCCGGGGCGCGTGAAGCGCCCTTTTCTTTTTTCCGGCATCTGGAGCACTGCATGGCGACCCGTTCTGACGAAACTGCAAAGCTGAAGAAGAGGGCGGCGCCTGCGAAGAAGATGCCGGCTGCCAGGAAGGCGACCGCGGCAACCAAGAAGTCCGCGGAGCCCGGCAAGGCTGAAGTCTTGCTGCGCGCCGGCCTGAAGGCACTGGACAACGTGCGCAACGACGTCGCCAAGCGCCAGGCCAACGTGATCGAGGGCCTGCTCGGCATCGGGCAGGGCAAGGTCCCCGGGCTCGACAGCTTCGGCATCCGCAAGTTCGAGGACGTTTTCGACCAGCGCGTCGCCACCGCCATGCAGCGCCTGGGCATGCCCGGCGCAGAAGAAGTGCAGGCCCTGCGCGACGAGGTCGCGCAACTGCGCGTGCGCGTGGCGCAACTCGAAGGCACCGGCGCCGCCGCCCCCCGTGGCCGCGCCAAACGCTGAGCGACAACCCGACAAGCCGGTTGTGGCCAGTTCCAACACCACACGCGACCGCATCCTGCAGGCCAGCCTCGCGCTGTTCAACGCGCAAGGCCTCGCGGCCGTGTCGACCCACAAGATCGCGGCCGAGCTCGGCATCAGCCCGGGCAACCTGCACTACCACTTCAAGGCCAAGCAGTTGATCGTCGAATGGCTGTTCCGGCGCTTCGAGCAGCGGCTCGAGGCCCTGAACGGTTCGTCGGCATCGATCGCCGCCATCGACGACCTCTGGCTTGCGCTGCACCTGCGCTTCGAGGCCATCGACGAATACCGCTTCATCTACCGCGACATGGCCTTCCTGGCCAGCGAATACCCGGCGCTGGGCCAGCGCGCGCAGGCCCTCACCGCGCAGAACCTGCTGGCTGCGCAAACGCTGTGCGAAGGCCTGGTGGCCTCCGGCGTGATCGAGACCAGTGCCGAGCAGGCCCGCATCCTGGCGCTGCAGATGGTCTTCACCACCACCTGCTGGCTGTCGTTCGAGCGGCTCGTGCCGGGGCGCGACGCGCTGGCGCAGGCCGACCCCGGTTTGGCGGCTTTCTACACGCTCACGCTGGTTTCTCCGTATGTTTCCAGCGAATCGAGGGCTTACCTTGATTACCTGAGGCGCAAATACCTCGGTTAAATGTCGCTGTCGTCCGACGGGGCATTGGTTCCGTCGGCCTCATGTTCGTCTTGAAGCAGATAAAAACCACAAAGGAGCCATCCTTCATCATGACCACTGCCACCTACGCCAAGGAACCTGTCGCGCCGCCGTCGCGCCTGCTGCTGCTGGCCGAAGCCCGAGCGCTCTGGGAAACCGGCGCAGGCATCGCCATGTGGCCGCTGCTGCAGCTCGCGCCGCGCGGCGATGGACACCCGGTGCTCGTGCTGCCGGGCCTGGTGGCGGGTGACGGCTCCACGCTGCTGCTGCGCCGCTACCTGTGCAGCCGCGGCTATGACGCGCACGGCTGGGGCCAGGGCCGCAATTTCGGTCCGCGCGAAGGCGTGGAAGACGCCATGGTCGAGCTGCTGAAGACCCTGCACGACAAGAGCGGCCAGAAGGTCAGCGTGATCGGCTGGAGTTTGGGCGGCGTGTATGCGCGGCTGCTGGCGTCTTCCTATGCGCCCATGATCCGCAACGTCATCACGCTGGGCAGCCCCTTCTCAGGCAGCCCGCGCGCCACCAACGCATGGCGCGTGTACGAAGGCGTGAGCGGCCAGAGTTCGCATGACCCGCGCCGCATGAAGTTCGTGCAGCCCACGCCGCCGGTGCCGACCACCTCGATCTTCAGCCGCACCGACGGTGTCGTTGCCTGGCGCTGCAGCATCGAGAAGACCGGGCCGCAGTCCGAGAACATCGAAGTCGTCGCCAGCCACCTGGGACTGGGCGCGCACCCTGCGGTGCTCTATGCGGTGGCCGACCGGCTGGCGCAGCCCGAGGGCGAGTGGAAGCCCTTCAACCGAGGGCTGCTGGGGCCGCTGGTCTATCCGGATCCCGATCGCGATATCTGAGCCCCAGCGGGCTTCTCAGCTTCCGGCCCACACGTCCAGCACGTAGCGCTGGTCGGCGATCATCTTGTCCATCCACGCCTTGCTGTCGTGCCCGTGCTCGCGCGCGAGGTCGCTCAGCGTGCGCCGCACGTCGGGCTCCATGCGCGAGCCGTCGCCGCACACGTAGACCACCGCGCCCGCTTCCAGCAGCTTCCACACATCGGCGGCCTGCTCGCGGATCAGGTCCTGAACGTAGACCTTGCGCTCGCCCGCGCGCGAGAACGCGGTGTGCAGCTTCATCACGCCGCGGTGCGCCCAGGCCTGGAGTTCGTCGGCATAGATGAAGTCCTGCTCGGGATGGCGGCAGCCGAAGAAAAGCAGCGCCTCGCCGAGCGGGTTACCTCCTTCGATCTGCGCCGCGCGCTCCTGCAGGAAGCCGCGGAACGGCGCGAGGCCGGTGCCTGGTCCGACCATGATGAGCGGCCGGGCCGCATCGTCGGGCAGCCGGAAGCCCTCGGCCGTGGTCTCTCGCACCACGCCGTGCACCGTGTCGCCGGCTTCGGCGCGCGCCAGGAAGTTGGAGCACACGCCCTCGAAGGTGCCGCTGCCCGACCTGGCGGGGCCGCTCACCACGCCCACCGTGACGCTGCACTTGCCCGGCGTCATCGTCGGGGAAGAAGAGATCGAGTAGTAGCGCGGCGACAGCGGCGACAGCATTTCGAGGAACACCGCGAACGGTACCTGGCAGGCACGGTGCTCTTCCAGCAGGTCGAGCAGCGACTTGCGCTTGTGCAGCACCTCTGTCTTGTACATCGCCTGCGAAGCCTCGTCGCTGCCTGACAGCGCCGCGAGCCTGGGTTTGGTGAACGGGCACTCGGTGTACGCCGCGAGCGTGGCGATCTGCTTGCGCGTGGCCACGTCCTGCAGCTCGACGTAGTCGCCCAGCAGGCGGTCGACCGCGATCACCTGCTCCACCGGCAGCGCCGCCTTGCGGCCCGAGCCGGCATGCAGGCGCACATGCGCGTCGCGGTCGAAGCCGAAGCGCGCCATCGCACGTTCGACCTGGGCCGGACTGTTGCGCGGCACCACGCTCAGGTGGTCGCCGGCGCGGTAGACCAGACCCTCGGGCAGCATCAGCTCGACGTGGCGCGTGGAGCGGCCTGCTTCGCCGTTGCCGCCGTTCTGCAGCTCTCGGTTCTCGATCACCCGCAGCGCCACCGCGCCCAGCGCGTCGACGATCGCGTTCTTCTGCGGCGGCGGCAGCTCCTCGAGCGTGTAGAGCGGCTCGCTCTGCGCGGGTGAGTCGGCGCCGGTCTTGATGTCGAAGGCCTTCACCAGCTCGGGCCACAGCGCATCGCTCCAGTCCTGGAAGGCGCCGTCCATGTCCTCGCGCGCATCGCCTTCGCCGCGCGGATGCACGCGCGTGGCGCCGAGCGCCTCGAGCCGTTCGTCGATGCGGCGCGGCACCGCCTGGTAGGTGGCGGCCCAGTCGGTGTTGCCGCAGCCGAACACGCTGAAGCGCACGCCGTTGAGCGAATCGTCGGCCTTGTCGAGCCAGCGGTGGAACTCGGCCGCGTTGTCGGGCGCCACGCCGTTGTACGAGGCGCAGACGATGGCGACCGCGCCGTTGGCCGGCAGCCGCTCGGCATAGTCGTCGAGCGAGGCCAGCTGGGTGGAGAAGCCGCGCGTCTCGCCGGCCTCGGCCAGCTGCCGCGCGAGGTCTTCGGCCGTGCCGAGGTTGGAGCCCTGCAGCACCAGCAGCGAGGTGCCGTGGCGCGCCGCCTGCTGCTTGCGCTGTGCTGGCTGCGTGGGCTGCACGGGCGCGGCGGCCGCGTCGCTCATGTTGCCGCGCGGGCGCGTGGCCGGGTCGCGCAGCAGTGCCTTGATCCTGAAATTCTCGGGCTTGATCGTCAGCGCTTCCTTGATCTTCAGCTTGTAGCCCGTGTGGTCCACGAGGTTGAAGCGCTGAAGGATCATGCCCAGCGTGAGCACCGCCTCCTGCAGCGCGAACTGCCGCCCGATGCAGGCGCGCTGCCCGTTGCCGAAGGGCTTGAACGCGTTCGCCGGCCGCTCGCGCTCGGCTTCGCGGCTGAAGTGGTCGGGGTTGAACTGGTCGGCATCCTCGCCCCAGATGCCCTTGTCACGGTGCAGCGCCAGCGCATGCATGATGACCATGTTGTTCTTCTTGATCGTGTACAGCCCGCCGATCTTCGTGTCTTCCTTGGCGCGCATCGAGATCGCGGGCGCGGTCGGATACAGGCGCAGAGATTCCTTCAGCACCTGCATCACGTACTGCAGCCGGTTGACCTGCGCGTAGGTCGGCTTCTGCGAGGTGTCCGGGCCGAACACGTTGTCCACCTCGGCTTGCGCCTTGGCCATCGCCTCGGGGTTGTTCAGCAGGAAGTAGATGGCGAACGAGAGCAGGCCGCTGGTGGTCTCGTGCCCCGCGATGAGGAATTCGATGCACTCGTCGCGGATCATCTTGTCGGTGAGCTGCTCGCCGCTCTTCTTGTCCACGCCAGCGATCATGTAGCTCAGCAGGTCGGGCTTGGTGGCGATGTCGGCCCCGCTCGCGCGCCGCTCCTCGATGATGTCTTCCACCATCTTGTGCATGAAGCGGATGTCCTTGCGCTGTTGCGCGAGCTCCTTCTTCAGCATCAGCTCTTCCAGCGGCAGGCCGCGGCGGTTCTGCACCGTCTCCAGCGTGCGCACCATCGCGTCGACGAAAGGATGGAAGCCTTCGCGGTAGAACGAGTTGAAGCGATAGCCGAAGCCGCACAGGCCGATGGTGTCGAGCGTGAGCGCGGTCATGTCGCGCACCACGTCCACCTCTTCATCGAAGTTCAACCGCTCCCACTTGGTGACCAGCTGCCCCGCGATGTCCAGCATCATCGGGTGGTAGGCCTGCATCGCGCGCTGGCTGAAGTTGGCCAACAGGATGTTGTGCGGCTTCGACCAGGTCTCCTCGTGCGTGTCCGAAGTGAACAGTCCGTGCGAGGCGGCACGCAGCCGGCGCAGCGCGCCGCGCGTGCTCTTGTCGAAGCGCGCTTCCTCGCAGAGTTCGTCCACCAGCTCGGGCGACGAGACCACGATCACCGGCATGCCCGGCATGTCCAGCCAGTAGATGCCGCCGAGGTCCTGCGCGATCTTCCACATGTCGAGCACGGGAGAGTCGGAGCCGATCGACAGCAGGTTCCCGACGAAGGGCTTCTTCGCCGGATGCGGGATCGGGTGGAGCGAGTTTTTGCCTGCCATGGTCTTGTTGTGCCTTTGGAGTGGACCCGCTTCGGATACCGGGGTATGGAAGCCGGAGTATCCCGACGGCACGGGAGGTGGGCAGGACGGGGTTTCCCTTAGGACATTCGCGGAGGGGAGCACCCGGTGGCCTTCGCGTGCGCCCCGAGGCAAGTCATGGCCGAACCATCTTGCACTCCGTACCTTGCGCCAGCTCGTTCCCGGTATACACCGCGTCGGTGCGAAAGCCGTAGTTCGTGCCCTCCCAGCCCGTCTTCACCGTCTTGCCGTCCACCGGCACGATGGTGTTGACCACCTGCGGCAACAACAACTGGTGGTCTTCGGCACGCATGCGCACTGGGCCCACCGCAGAGTCGAAGCTCAGGTCCTCGAGCGCGCGAGCCACCTTGACGGTGTCGGTCGAACCGGCCTTGTCGATGGCGGCAGCCAGCAGGCGCGGCGTCATGTCGATGCGCGGCGCGAGGAAGTCCTTGCCGGTCTTGGCCTTGTAGGCCTTGGCCAGTGCGTCCACCTTCGGCGTGCCGGCCTCGCCGGGGTGCCATTCGGCGACCCAGGTCAGCTGCCCCAGCTTCGCCTGCGACACCGCCGTGACCGTGCCCGGCACCGACCCTGCGCTGTGGTTGAAGTAGCGCAAGTTGTAGCCCGCGTCGCCCGCGGCCTTCAGCAGCAGCGTCATGTCCTGGCCCCAGTTGCCGGTGATGACCGAATCGGCGCCGCTTTGCTTCACGTTGGCGATGTAGGGCGCGAAGTCCTTCACGCGGCCGATGGGGTGAAGCGTTTCGCCGACGAACTGGATGTCAGGCCGCGCCAGGCCCACCAGCTGCCTGCCATAGCTCGCCCACTGCTTGCCGTGCGCGTAGTCCTGGTTGAGCAGGTAGACCTTCTTCACGTCGGGCGTCTTCTTGATGTAGTTGGCCAGCGCCTTCATCTTCATCGCCGTGTTGGCCTCGGTCTGGAAGTGCCAGAAGCTGCAGCCCTTGCCCGTCATCTCGGGGTCGATGGAGGAGTGGTTCAGCACGATCAGCTCCTTGCCCGGGTTGCGCTGGTTCCAGCGCGCCACCGACTGCACCAGCGCCGTGACCACCGACGAGCCCGAGCCGCCCGTGACGATCGCCTTCGCGCCCTGGTCGATGGCCGCCTGCAGCGCGCTCTGGCTTTCCTGCGCCGAGAGCTTGCTGTCGAACTGCAGCAGCTGCAGCTTCGTGCCGCCGAGCACGCCGCCCCTGGCGTTGATGTCCTCAATGGCGTACTGCGTGTGCATCAGCATCAGCTCGCCGACGTTGGCAAAAGGACCCGAGAGCGGATCGATGTAGGCGACCTTGTAGGTCTGCTGCGCGTGAGCGGCGCCGGCGGTGGCCAGCAGGCAGGCAAGGGCGATCCGCGCCAATGGCGCACGGTTGAACTTCATGGTTTGTCTCCGGGGATGGTTGTCGGTCAGTTCTTCGCTTGCAGCCCGATCACGCGGCCGGCCAGCTTCGTGAGTTCGGCCACCACCTCGTCGGGCGAGAGGCGCCCGTTGGGGCGGTACCAGCTGTAGAGAAAACCCGGCAGGCTGCAGGCCGCGAGCGCGGTGAGCTTGGTCTCGGCGAAGTCGAGGTCGCCGTCGCGCCGCGCTTCTTCGAGCAGCGGGCACAGCAGGTCGTAGAAGTGGTGGGCGAGCTTCTTCTGCGCCGCGATGTACTCGGGCCGGTACACCTGCGGCTCGCGATAAGGAAAGAAGGCGACGGGGTGATGCGCAATGGTCGCGCGAATCAGCCGCTCGATGCCGTCGATCACCTTCTCGCTGGCGCGACGCGGGTCTGTGGCTGCGAAGTCGAGCGCGGTGAAGCAATCGACAGCCGGGCGCCAGGAGAGCGTCTCGAAAATCTCCTGCTTGTCGCGGAAGTAGTAGTACACGAAGGGCTTGGTCACGCCCAGCGCGCGCACGATCTGCGCCATGGTGGTGTTGGCATAGCCCTGCGCCGCAAACAGCTGCGCAGCCGCCTGCAGGATGCGCTCGCGCTGCAGGTCGGTGCCCTGCGTGGCTGCGCGCTGTCGGCCCGTGCCTTGGGGCAGGTGCGGCTGTGCAGCGGTACCGCTCTGGCTTCCAGAGGGTTTGTGCCGTGTCGCGGAAGTTATACCCATGGGTAGGATTGTTCGTGCACCATGCACCATTGGCAAGCGCCAGCCCGGTGCGTGCGGCTATCGATAACCCTGAGGAAGTGACGCCATGGAGACATTGCCCGACCGCCCGCAGCAGCCCCTGCACGAGTACCTGCGCACCCACGCACGCGAGCGCGGCGGCAGCACTGCCTGTCTCTGGTACGGCCAGGCGATGAGCTGGTCCGAGCTCGATCGCGCGAGCGACGCCTTCGCCGCGCGGCTGCAGGCGCTCGGCGTGAAGAAGGGAGAGCCGGTGGTGCTCTTCCTCAACAACTGCCCGCAATACCTTGTGGCGCACTTCGGCATCCAGAAAATCGGCGCCATCGTCTGCCCGAGCGGGCCGCTCAACAAGGAGCACGAGCTGGCCTACCAGGTCAACGACCTGAAGGCGCGCGTGATCGTCGCGGCCGCGTCGCTGTTGCCGGTAGTGCGCAAGGTGCAGCCGCAGAGCGCGCTCGAACATGTGTTCGTGGTGCACTACGCCGATCTGCTGCCTGCCCATCCCGCGCTCGACCTTCCGCTCGAACTCGCCGCGGAGCGCAAGTCCGAACGCACCGTACCCGAAGGCTGCGAAGACTTCCTCGCCGTGATGAAGGCTGGCGCGAAGCCGCAGGCCGTCGCCATCGACATGGACGACGTTGCGCTCATGACCTACACCTCGGGCACCACCGGCCTGCCGAAGGGCGCGATGCTGAGCTATGGCAACGCGCTCTTCAAGACGCGCGCCGCGGCCGACTGCAATGGCGTGGGGCCCGATGACGTGCTGCTGTCCATCGCGCCGCTGTATCACATCGCGGGCATGCTGATGGGCGTCAACGTGCCGGTGCTCAGCGGCGCAGCCTCGGTGCTGATGCACCGCTTCGATCCGCGCGCCGCGCTGCAGGCCATCGCCGCGTACAAGGTGAGCTGGTGGTACAGCATCGCGCCGATGAACGTGGCCTGCATGCAGGTGCCCGACATCGCGAGCTTCGACCTGGGCAGCCTGAAGATGAACCCGGTGACCAGCTTCGGCATCGCCTTCACCGAGCCGCTGGCGCAGCAGTGGCGCTCGCATGCGCCGAACTGCACCTCGTTCGAGGCCGCCTACGGCCTGAGCGAGACCCACACCTGCGACACCTACACGCCGCACCACGCGCCGCGCTGGGGCACGCAGGGCGTGCCGGTGCCGGGCGTGACGATCCGCATCGTCGACGCGGACACGCAGGCCGACATGCCCGCAGGCGAGGTCGGCGAGATCGTGCTGACCAGCCCCGGCGTCTTCAAGGGCTATTGGAACAAGCCCGAGGCCACCGCTGCCACGCTGCGCAACGGCTGGGTGCACACGGGCGACATGGGCAAGCTCGACGCCGATGGCTACCTCACCTTCATCGGCCGCTTCAAGGAAATGATCAAGGTCTCGGGCTACAGCGTGTTCCCCGAAGAGGTAGAGACCATCCTCATCAAGCACCCGGCGGTCGCGCAGGCGGCCGTCATCGCGCAGCCCGATGCCGAGAAGGGCGAGGTCGTGAAGGCCTTCATCGTGCGCAAGCCCGGCGCCGCGCTCGAGGCCGATGCGCTGATTGCCTGGGCGCGAGACAACATGGCGAGCTACAAGGCGCCGCGCGCCGTGAGCTTCATCGATGCATTGCCGACCACCGGCGCGGGCAAGGTGCTGCGCCGCCTGCTCAAAGACCAAAGCTGAGAGGTTCTGTTTGTTCTCCAAAGTTCTGATTGCCAACCGCGGCGAGATCGCCGTGCGGCTGATGCGCGCCCTGCGCGACCTGGGCATCGCCAGCGTGGCGGTGCATGCGCGCGACGACGTCTCGGCGCTGCACGCGCAGCTGGCCGACACGGCCGTCGCACTCGATGCGACCGGGCCTTCCGCGTACCTCGACGTGGCCGCGCTGACTGCCGTTGCAAAGGCGCAGGGATGCGATGCGGTGCATCCCGGCTACGGCTTTCTCAGCGAGCGCGCCGATTTCGCGCAGGCCTGTGCCGAGGCAGGCCTCGTCTTCATCGGCCCGACGCCCGAGCAGCTGGGCCTGTTCGGTGACAAGGCACGCGCACGCGCCCTGGCCACGCAATGCGATGTGCCGGTGATGCCCGGCAGCGCCGGCGCGGTGACGCTTGCGCAGGCGCAGGCCTTCTTCGTCGAGCAGCACGCGCAGGGCGCGGGCGTGATGGTCAAGGCCATTGGCGGCGGCGGCGGGCGCGGCATGCGCGCGGTGATCGATGTGCACGAACTGCCCGAGGCACATGCCCGCTGCATGTCCGAAGCCAGGGCGGCCTTCGGCATCGAGGGCGTGTACGTCGAACGGCTGATGCGCAATGCGCGGCACATCGAGGTGCAGGTGCTGGGCGACGGGCAGGCCGTGGCCAGCCTCGGCGAACGCGAATGCACGCTGCAGCGGCGCTTCCAGAAGCTGGTGGAAATCGCGCCGAGCCCCTCGCTGCCCGAGGCCCTGCGCTCGCAGGTAACGCAGGCTGCGCTGCGCATGGCGAAGGCGGTGGGTTATCGCGGGCTGGGCACGTTCGAATTTTTGGTCGATGCCGGATCGACGACGCTGCCCTTCGTCTTCATCGAGGCGAACCCGCGGCTGCAGGTCGAGCACACGGTGACGGAAGCGGTGACCGGTCTCGATCTGGTGCAACTGCAGATCGCTGTCGCAGCGGGCCAGCCCTTGGATGAACTGGGCGTGGACGCCGATCGCACCGCGCCGCAGCGCGGCTTCGCGGTGCAGTGGCGCATCAACGCCGAGACGCTCGATGCGCAAGGCAACGCGCGGCCTTCGGGCGGCACGCTCGCGCGCTTCGACCTGCCGGCCGGGCCGGGCGTGCGCGTCGACACGCACGGCTATGCGGGCCTTGCGCCTTCGCCGCACTACGACACGCTGCTCGCCAAGCTCATCGTGCATTCGCCATCGCCGCGTTTCGCAGATGCATTGCGCCGTTCGCTGCGCGCGCTGGACGAATGCCACATCGACGGCATCGCCACGAACCAGCCGCTGCTGCGCGCCATCGCAGCGCGGCCCGAGTTCGCGACGCAGGCGGTGCACACGCGCTTCGTGGAGGCGCATCTGGGCGATCTGCTGGCCGCCGCGGCCTCGTTTGAAAAGCATGCGAAGAAGACGGCGGCCGCGCCGGCTACACAACCCGCCGTCGAAGACGACGGTTCGGACGAACTGACCGTCAAGGCGCCGATGCCGGCCCGCCTCCTGCAGTTCGAAGTGGACATCGGTGACGTGCTGCCCGCCGGCGCGCAACTCGGCGTGCTCGAGGCCATGAAGATGGAGCACCTGCTGCACGCGCCCGTGGCCGGCCGCGTGGTCGCGCTGCTGGCCGCGCCCGGCGACTACCTCGTCGAAGGCCAGTCGCTGGTGCAGCTCGAAGCCGTCGATGCGCAAGCCGTCGAGGCCGAGGCGCGCGCCGAGCACGACCTCGATGCGATCCGCCCCGACCTGCAAAAGGTCATCGACCGCCACGCGCCCACGCTCGACATCAATCGCAAGGCCGCCGTCGACAAGCGCCACGCGCAGGGCGGCCGCACCGCGCGCGAGAACATCGCCGACCTGTGCGACACCGCTGCCGACCCCCAAAACTTCATCGAGTACGGCGCGCTCGCCATCGCCGCACAGACGCGCCGCCGCACGCTCGAGGACCTGATCGCCAACACGCCCGCCGACGGCATGGTCACGGGCCTGGGCAGCATCAATGCGAAGCAGTTCGGCCCCGAGGTGTCGCGCTGCGCCGTGCTGGCCTACGACTACACCGTGCTGGCCGGTACGCAGGGCATGCGCAACCACCACAAGACCGACCGGCTGCTGGCGGTCGCGCATCAGCTGAAGCTGCCGGTGGTGCTGTTCGCCGAGGGTGGCGGCGGTCGTCCCGGCGATACGGACATGCCGATCGTCGCGGGGCTCAACAACCATACCTTCAGCCAGTTCGCGGCGCTCTCGGGCAAGGTGCCCGTGGTCGGCATCGTGCACGGCCGCTGCTTCGCGGGCAACGCGGCACTGCTGGGCTGCGCCGACGTGATCATCGCCACCAGGAGCAGCAACATCGGCATGAGCGGCCCCGCGATGATCGAAGGCGGCGGCCTCGGGACCTTTGCGCCCGAACAGATCGGCCCGAGCAGCGTGCAGTCGCGCAATGGCGTGATCGACATCCTCGTGGAAGACGAAGCCGCCGCAGTGGCCGCGGCGAAGCAGTACCTGTCCTACTTCCAGGGTGCGACCACCGGTTGGCAATGCGCAGACCCGCGCACGCTGCGCCACGTCGTGCCCGAGAACCGGCTGCGCGTGTACGACGTGCGAGCGGCGATGCGCGGCGTGGCCGACACCGGCTCGCTGCTCGAACTGCGCGCGGGTTTCGGCGCGGGCATCGTCACGGCGCTCGCGCGCATCGAGGGCCGGCCGGTGGGCCTGATGGCCAACAACCCGCACCACCTTGGCGGCGCGATCGACGTGGAAGCGGCCGACAAGTCCGCGCGCTTCATGCAGCTGTGCAATGCGCACGGCCTTCCAATTGTTTCGTTGTGCGACACGCCAGGCTTCATGGTCGGGCCCGAAATCGAGGCGCAGGCGCAGGTGCGCCACGTGTGCCGCATGTTCATGGTGGCCTCGCACCTGCGCGTGCCGTTCTTCGCCGTGGTGCTGCGCAAGGGCTATGGCTTGGGCGCGCAGGCGATGACGGCGGGCGGTTTCGACGCACCCGTTTTCACCGTGGCCTGGCCCACTGGCGAATTCGGTGCGATGGGGCTCGAAGGTGCTGTGCGCCTGGGCTTTCGCAAGGAACTGGCGGCCGTCCCGGAGGGCGGCGAGCGCGATGCGCTGTTCAGGAAGCTCGTGGCGCAGCAGTACGCGAACGGCGAGGCGATCCACATGGCGCAGACGCTGGAGATCGATGCAGTGATCGATCCGGCCGAAACACGCACCTGGCTGGTGCGTGGGCTGTCCTCCGCGACGAAGGCGCCCGGCGCGGCCGCTGCCTATGTAGACACTTGGTAACCCGGCTTTAGACCTCGTCACGCGCGGGAGATCATGGCTCCGTAAACTGCGTCGCTTTGCGCCAATGAAACTGGTTTCTCGTTGGGCAGCCCACCTCCGCGACGTGGCCACGGCGCACTGGGTGGCAGCCCTCTGCCTCGCAGTGCTGGCCGTGGGTGTGCAGGCCGTCACTCCCGGCAACCATCCCCGCCAGCCCGCCGAGGCGCACTGGGTGGCGAGCTGGGCGGTGGCGCCGGTCGAGTTCGGCGAGCTGGCCGCAAGCCCCGGCGGCGCGGGCTATTCATCGCCCGCCGGCAATGACCTGCGCGGGCAGACGCTGCGCCAGCAGGTCGAACTGTCGCTGGACGGCCAGCGCATCCGCATCCGCTTCTCGAACCGCTTCGGCAAGGCGCCGCTGCGCATTGCCGCCGCGAGTGCGGCACGCGGCACCGGCGCCGATGCGTTCTCGCCGGCCACGCTGCGCGTGCTGCGGTTCGGTGGGCGCACCAGCCTCACGATCGCCCCCGGCGCGGACGCCTGGAGCGATGGCGTCGACCTGCCGGTTCAGGCGGGGCAAACCGTGGTCGTGAGTGCCTTCTTCGACCGCGCCGCGCCGTTTTCCACGGTTTCCATGCTCGAGCCGGGAACGACTTGGGTGACTGCCGGCAATGCCGTGATGGCGCCGAAGCTGAAGAGCCCCACGCCGCTGGTGCTGAACCAGATCGTGACCGGGCTCGACGTCCTCACCACGAAGTCCGTGCGCACCGTCGTGGCTTTCGGCGACTCCATCACGTCGGGCACCGCGGAGGCCAAATTCGGGGCCTATCCCGACATGCTGGCCACGCGCCTGCGCGATACGCAGGGCGCTGGAAACGACATAGCGGTGCTCAATGCCGGCATCGGCGGCAACCGCCTGCTGGCCGACGGCATGGGGCCCAGCGGCCTCTCGCGTTTCGAGCGCGACGCCTTACGGCAGAGCAGCGTGACGCACGCGATCGTCCTGCTCGGCACCAACGACATCGGCCGCACCCTGTTCGCCAACGTGCCCGGCGCCGAGATCAAGCCCCGCGACATGCCGACCGCCGAGCGCATCACCGATGGGCTCGAGCAGCTGGTCAAGCAGGCTCGCGCCAAGGGCGTGAAGGTGCTGCTCGGCACGGTGCCGCCATTCAGGAACACGCCTTACTGGAACGAGGCCAACGATGCCATGCGCGAAGCCGTCAACCGCTGGATTCGCGGTCGGCAGGACATCGACGGCGTGGTCGATTTCGATGCGGCGCTGCGCGACCCCGCGGACCCGCAGGCATTGAACCCGCTGTTCGATTCGGGCGACCACCTGCACCCCAACAAGGCCGGCCATGCCGCGATGGCCGCGACCATCGACCTGCACGAATTGCAGGAGTGAGTGCTCGCAAGGGCTGTGGGAGCAGCGAAAGGCGGGTCACAGCTCTACACAAGATTTCGTGCACCGCTTACAGGCGCTTCACATGGGCTGGGCAGCATGAAGGCTCCTGCAACTCATGAGGGGTACTTCATGAAAAAGATCGCATTGGCTCTTTCCATCGGCGCTGCTTCGCTTCTGTCGGTGGGCACGTTGGCTGTTCCCACGGCCGCGCAGGCGCAGCCCGTCACCATCGAGGTGGCGCCGCCCCCGCCGCGCTTCGAACGCATGCCGCCGCCGCGCCGCGGCTATGCGTGGTCGCCGGGGCACTATGAATGGCACGGTGGCCGCCACGTGTGGGTCCGCGGCTACTGGGTGCGCGAGCGTCCGGGCTATGCCTACCGTCCGCCGGAATGGCGCCAGGACGGCGACCGCTGGCAATACCACAGGGGCGGTTGGGACCGCGATGGCGACGGGGTGCCGAACCGCTACGACCGCCGGCCGGACGACCCGAATCGCAACTGACGGCAGGGTTCAGCGGAACACGACGGTGCGGTGGCCGTTCAGCAGCACGCGGTGCTCGCTGTGCCACTTCACCGCCCGCGCCAGCACCTGGCTCTCCGTGTCGCGGCCGCGGGCCGTGAGGTCTTCGACCGTGTCGGTGTGGTCGGCGCGTTCCACGTCCTGCTCGATGATCGGGCCTTCGTCGAGGTCGGCCGTCACGTAGTGGGCGGTGGCGCCGATCAGCTTCACGCCGCGGTCGTGGGCCTGGTAATAGGGCTTGGCGCCCTTGAAGCTGGGCAGGAACGAATGGTGGATGTTGATCGCGCGGCCAGCCAGGCTGCGGCACAGGTCGTTGCTCAGGATCTGCATGTAGCGCGCGAGCACCACGAGCTCGGCGCCTTCGGCCTCGATGATTTCCAGCTGCTTCGCCTCGGCCTGCGCCTTGGTCGCGCCCGTCACCGGGATATGGTGGAACGGCACGTTGTAGCTGGCGGCCAGCTGGTAGAAGTCGCGGTGGTTCGAGATGATGGCGCGCACGTCGATGGCCAGCAGGCCGCTCTTCCAGCGGAACAGCAGGTCGTTGAGGCAGTGGCCTTCCTTGCTGACCAGGATCACGGTCTTCATGGGCTCGGCGGCGGCATGCAGCTGCAGCGCCATGCCGAAGCCGGCGGCGAAGGTCTTCAATTCCTCGCGCAGCGTGGCTTCGCTGTGCTCGCCGCAGGCGAAGCGCACCCGCATGAAGAACAGGCCCGTGTCGTGGTCGTTGTACTGGGCGGCCTCTTCGATGTTGGCGCCCCGTTCGAGCAGGAAGCCCGACACGGCGTGCACGATGCCCGTACGGTCGGGGCAAGAGAGGTTCAGGATGTAGGCGGGCGAGGTGGGCGTAGTGGTCGTCATCAGGGGCGTGATTGTCGCAGGGGTGCCAGAATCGCGATTTTCCTCGACCACATAACCGCAGGAGCGAGACATGGCCCAGCAGGACTTCAACATGGACAACCAATGGTTGCCCTTCACTCCCAACCGCCATTTCAGGAAAGACCCGCGCGTCTTCGTGGCGGCCGATGGCATGGAGTTCACCACGCATGAAGGCAAGAAGGTGATCGACGGCATCTCCTCGCTGTGGTGCGTGGGCGCGGGCCACAACCGCAAGCCCATCAACGAGGCGATCAAGAAGCAGCTCGACACGCTCGACTACGCCACTGCCTTCCAGGTCAGCAACGACCGCGCCTTCAAGGCGGCCGAGATGATCGCCTCGCTCGCGCCCGGCGATCTCAACAAGGTGCTGTTCTGCAACTCGGGTTCGGAAGCCGCAGACACCTCGATGAAGGTCGCGCTTGCCTATCACCGCGCACGCGGCGAAGGCCACCGCAACGTGTTCATCGGCCGCGAGAAGGGCTACCACGGCGTGGGCTTCGGTGGCATGTCGGTGGGCGGCATTCCCGGCAATCGCAAGGTGTTCGGCTCGGCCTTCCTGCCGCGCGTGGACCACATGCGCTTCATCCACGATCCGGTGAACCACGCCTACATCCACAACGAGGAGCCGGTGTGGGCCGAAGACCCGCTGGTCGAGCTCGAAACGCGCATCCTGCCGCTGCACGATGCGAGCAACATCGCCGCGATCATCGTCGAGCCGGTGGCCGGATCGGCCGGCTGGTACCTGCCGCCCAAGGGCTACCTGAAGCGCTTGCGCGAGATCTGCGACAAGCACGGCATCCTGCTGATCTTCGACGAGGTCATCACCGGCTTCGGCCGCATGGGCACCAACTTCGCGTCCGACTATTACGGCGTGGTGCCCGACATGCTGAACTTCGCCAAGTGCGTGACCAACGGCGTCATTCCGCTCGGCGGCGTGATCTGCCGCGACAAGCTCTACGACGCGATGATGAAGACCGAGGCGCCCGAGCACGTGGTCGAGTTCTTCCACGGCTACACCTACTCGGGCCACCCGGTGGCCTGCGCCGCGGCCATCGCCACGCTCGATCTCTTCAAGCAGGAGAACCTGTTCGCGCGCGCCGGCGAAATGGGCAAGGTGCTGGGCGATGCCTTCCACAGTGCCTTCAAGGGCCTGCCGAACGTGATCGGCATCCGCAGCCTGGGCCTCGCCGCGGCGGTGGAACTCGCGCCCATCGCGGGCACGCCGGGCAAGCGCGCCTACGACATCTTCCTGGACTGCTTCCACAAGGGTGCACTGGTACGGCCCGCGGGCGACGTGCTGGTGATCGCACCGCCGTACATCGTGGAAAAGTCGCACATCGACACGCTGGTGAATACGCTGGCGGATTCGATCAGAAAGCACGCCTGAGCGGGACGGCGGCACTTGCGCAAGCCGGCGACGCGAAGGCCGTTCGCAGGATCGCGGCGCTGGAAACCATGCGACTTTCGTTTTGAACTGACGGTCGGCGAAGCATTTCTACCGCTTTGACAGAAGCCAGCGGGAGCTTCATTCTTCAGCCCTCACCACGGGGCTGGAGATGACGATGTCGGAAAAAATCGAACGCTGGATGAATCAGCCGCTTTTCGTGGGTCGTCAGGCTCTTCTCGTCACCGTGACACTCGGCTCTGTCGGCGCCTGGTTGTTGTTCTGGTTCGGTGAATAGGGTCGACGCGTTCAAGCCTTCGGTTGCGGCCTGGCCAGCCGCTTGAACTCGGCGCAATAGTCTTTCTCGGGCAATGGCGGCGTCTGCCATGTGCTGTCGTAATCGCCCGCCGCCACGTCCGTCGCAGCGGCAGCGGCGCGCATTTGCACCGTGGCAACCTTGATGTCGTCGGGCAGATGCTGCGGCACGCCGAGCGTACGCACGACGTGGCCCGCGCCGGCGATCAGCAGCACCGTCTGGCCCGGCCGCCTTGCCTTGACGATGGCCTGCGCCATTGCACGGTCGCGGCCCACCTGGATGCGCGTCATCGGGACGATCTGGGATTCGGGCAGCATCTTGCAGTGGCCCTCCCGCACGGCGTCCTGCTGCACGGCATAGGCCTCGCCATTGAGCTGCACGTCGAGCGAGACGTCGGCCATGGCGTCCCTCATGCGCGTGCGCGGCAGGTTGGCGCCGACCACGGGCACGCCCGCGCGCACGGCCACCATCACGGTGGGGCCGTAGCTGGCCCAGGGCCAGGCCTTGTCGCTCCAGTCGAGGGCCGCCTGCACCTGCGCTTCGGTGGCGGTGGGGGCGATGCGCGCGGTGCTGCGGCCTTCCTCGGCCATTTCGAGCGCAAGCGCGGCGAGATGGCCGCGCGCGACCAGCGCCTCGACGGCTTCGCGCTCGATGGCGTGGTGCTCGGGGGCGTCGTGCTGCTCGCCGAGCAGGAGGGCGTCGACCGGCTGGAGTGCTGCGATGCGGCGCGCGATGGGTGCATCGGCGCCGGGAGGCAGCACCGAGCAGCCCCCGAATGCGGTGGTGGCGAGCAGGGGAAGAAGCAGGCGCCAGGGAGTCCGCAGGGGCCGGTTTGGAGGGGACATCACGCCATACTATGCCCCGGCACACGCCCGCCGTGCCGTCCATTTCCGCTTTTCCCTGTCGTCTCTTTCGGTTTCTTCGCTGACCCCCGGTTCACGGGACCCGTTGCCGGTGCTTCATGAAAAAAGCGCCCGGACAGGGCGCTTTGTCGTTGGAGGCCGAATTTGCGTCAGTGCACCAGCACCGGCGTGTGGGCCAGCTCGGCGTAGCCTTCGAGCGTGTCCTCGACTTCTTCCTGGGTGGGGGTGTTGAGCTGCCACGCGGCGATCTGCTGCTGGAACAGCTCGGCCCACGAGCCGTCAAGGTAGACCTCCTTGCCCGAACGCTTGTCCACGATCTCGAAGCCGTGGCGCTCCAGAACCGGCACGTTGGGTTGCGCGGGTTCGTCGCCTTCATTGGGCTGCACGTGGACGACGACGAAAGACTCCGAGTCATAAAGCATGTTCATGGCGGGCCCTGTGAGGATGTCGATGGCGTTCATGGGGGATACATAGCAATCAACGCGCCAGTTTCAAGACAGGTTGTCATTCTTGTAAAACCAACGGGCTAATTTTCTTGGCTTTGCTCCGATGGAACGACCTTCTCCTCAGTTCGGGGGGGCCGCGGGTAGGGGTTTGCGCAATTGGGCGTCAGCGAAGTCCCCGTTGGGTTCCGTCTGCCGGATGCGCACTGGCAGGTAGCCGTACGCTGGCGCAAGCCAAAGCTCGAGTTTTCGGTCGAACTCCCGCCGAGGATTGCGGGTGAGCTTGCGCGTGACGTATTCGCCGGCCGGAAGGCTCACTTTTTCTTCGTCACCGACCACGAAGACCCAGACGTCGGCATCGCGCGGCCCCACGGTCTGGACCGAAATCCGGGTGCCTGCCGGATAGCGCCCGGGGCTGGCCGCCAGCAGGCCGCCGAGCTGCATCATCACGCTCATGCGGTCCTGCGCGCCGGCCAGCAGGGGCACGGGTGGCGCGTTGTTGCTGAACACGATCTGCCCCTGTTCGCGTACGAAATGAGAAGCCAGCTCTGACTTGCGGCTTTCGGAGTACCGCTCGGGCTCCAGCCCCGAGGGACCGATGCGGCCGGTGCTGTGCCAGTTGAGCAAGGTGAAGAACACCGCCTTGAGCGTCAGCCGTCCGTCGTAGCGGCTGCCATCCTGCAGCCAGACCAGTTCGCCGAACACGCCACGCTGCGGGGAGGCGCCGGACTGGCCGGTGGCCTCGAAGTCCAGCGTGACCGAGCCGGGGATCTTCATCGCCTGGGTGCCGGCGATGGTGCCCGAGGCCTCGCCGCCGGCCGCCGCAGTGGTGCCGGTTCCGGTGCCGCTGGAAGGCGATACCGCGCCGGTTGGGGCGCTGGCCGCTGCTTCCGGCGGTGTTGCTCCTGAATTGGTAGCGGCCTGGGCTTTCAGGTCGGGCGTTTCGGGGGCTGAAGGCGTGGAGGCATCCGGCTCTGGCGCGGGCGCAGGCTTGACGACGGCCGGTTTCGGCTTGGGCACAGACGCTTCACGGGGACGCCGCGGCTTGGGTGGCGGAGGCGGCTTCGCTTCGGCGGGTGCGGCCGCCGGAGCGGGCGCCTCGGACGCCGGTGGTGCGATCACGATGGTGCGCGTGCTGAACTTGCTAGCCAGCGGCGAGGGTTCCGGCCCGACCGCCGTCGGCGCCAGCCCGAGCAGCAACAGATGGACCAGCCCCACCAGCAGCGTCAGCCCGATCAGAACCCGCCACGACGGACGCCCCGGCAGCCCGGGAGGCAGCGATGGCGAGGAAGAGGGGGCGACGAGCGTCGGCATCGGTATGTGGAGTGAGGCGCCGGCCCGGAGGTTCACGAAAGACCACCTCGGTAAACTGCCGCCCGTTCAACCAGTTTAAGTGGGAGCGGCGACCGGCCCGGGCCGGCGCCCCGTCCCCGTTCTCACGCACGCACCGCATCATGAAACTCGCCACCTTGAAGGACGGCTCGCGCGACGGCCAGCTCGTCGTCGTATCGCGCGACCTCACGCTCGCCCACTACGCCACCGGCATCGCGAGCCGGCTGCAGCAGGTGCTGGACGACTGGGGCTTCATGAGCCCGCAGCTGCAGGACCTGTACGACGCCGTCAACACCGGCCGTGCACGCCATTCCTTTCCCTTCGATCCGTCGATGTGCATGGCCCCGCTGCCGCGCGCCTACCAGTGGGCCGACGGCTCGGCCTACCTGAACCACGTGGAGCTGGTGCGCAAGGCGCGCAACGCCGAGGTGCCCGAGAGCTTCTACACCGATCCGCTGATGTACCAGGGCGGCAGCGACGACTTCCTGGGCCCGACCGACGACGTGGTCGTGCCCAGCGAAGCCATGGGCATCGACTTCGAGGCCGAGATCGCGGTGATCACCGGCGACGTGCGCATGGGTGCCACGCCCGACCAGGCGCTCGACGGCATCCGCCTCGTGATGCTGGCCAACGACGTGAGCCTGCGCAACCTCATTCCGGCCGAGCTGGCCAAGGGCTTCGGCTTCTTCCAGAGCAAGCCCGCCACCGCCTTCAGCCCCGTGGCCGTCACGCTCGACGAGATCGGCGAGGCGTGGCAGGACGGCCGCGTACACCTCGCGCTGCAAAGCAGCTGGAACGGCCGCAAGGTCGGCCTGTGCGACGCCGGCCCGGAGATGACCTTCCACTTCGGCCAGCTCATCGCCCACATCGCCAAGACGCGCAACGTGCGCGCCGGCAGCATCGTGGGCAGCGGCACCGTGAGCAACAAGGGCGTCGAGAAGAAGGACGGCCAGATGGACTGGCCCAAGGGCTATTCGTGCATCGCCGAGAAGCGCTGCATCGAGACCATCCAGACCGGCCAGCCCTACACCGAGTTCATGAAGTTCGGCGACACGATCCGCATCGAGATGAAGGGGTTGGACGGGCGCTCGCTGTTCGGGGCGATCGATCAGGAGATCGTGTCCACGGCGGGGCGGCCGAAGGAGGCGCCGGTGTCGCTGGTGAAGCCGCAGCAGGGCGGGGCGCCGGACGAGCCACGGCCGGAGCAAGAAGCTTCCGAAGACTGAGGGGCCGGCTCAGTGCGGCCCCGCGCCGCGCAGCAACTCCTTCTGCGACCGTATCCCCAGCCGCCGGAACGCCCGGTACTGGTGGGTGCGCACCGTCGTCAGCTCCACGCCGATCTCGCGCGCGGCTTCCTTGGCCGTCCGGCCCGCCATCAGGTGGCCGATGACCTCGCGCTCGCGCAGGCTCAGCTTCAGCAGCCGCGAGGCGAGGACGGGCTCCACCGGCTCCCGCGCGGCCACTGCGCTGCGGCCGTGCGCGGCGGTGGCATCGGCCAGGAGCGTGGCGTGCGCCTCGATGCGCGCGAAGTCGGCCGCGCCGAACTCCGGCTGCGCGAGGCTGCGGTAGAAGCTCACGGCCACGCGCTGGCCCGTGGGCTGCAGCAACAGCACCGAGGCGCGCTCGCGAATGCCCACGTCGCCGTAGCAGGCGGCGCGGTACACCGGGTCGGCCACTTCGTCGGCGCGCTGGTGCCCCATCCAGAGCTGCGCACGCCTGGGCAGCTTGCGCGCCGCCAGCCAGGCCATGTTCGGGTCGAGCAAATCGAAGCGCTGCGCCACGTAGCGTTCGGACGTGCGCTCGGCCGTGCTGCCGTAGCTGCTGGCGGCAGACACGAGCTCGATGCGTCCGGCGGCATCGACCACGAACACGGTGCAGAAAGTCACCGGCATCACGCGCTGCATGGCCTTGAGATAGCTGGTCGCCAGAAGCGGCGTGCCCACGCCGGAGAGCACATCGCCGACCACGGCGGCGGCCAGCGCGGTGTCTTCGGCGGGGTGGATGCGCCAGCGTCTCATGCGGGAGGAAAGAAGAAGAAAAGGGCGCGCATACGGGTAACTACCTCGTACGAAGTTATGACATTGACGCTCCTCCCGCATCGGGACAATCCCGCCGGATGACGAACTCTCCCGCTGCCACCCTCGGCGATGCCGCCAGCGGCCCCGTGCCGCCGAAGTCCGGCGCCGACGCCGGACTGCCGCCCTCGGTCGGCGCGTTCCACTACACGCGCTACGGAGCCCGAACGCCCGCGCTCGGCCCTGGCGGCGTTGAAGCCGGCAGCCACCCGGTGGTGATCGCCGGCGGCGGCCCTGTCGGCATGGCGCTGGCGCTGGGGCTCGCGAACCACGGTGTGCGCTGCGTGATCCTCGAAGCTGACGACACCGTGTGCGTGGGCAGCCGCGCGGCCTGCATCTCGCGCCGCAGTCTCGAGATCATGGAGCGGCTCGGCGTGCTGCGCGGCTTCATGGGCAAGGGCCTGCCGTGGACCGGCGGGCGCAGCTTCTACAAGACGGCCGAGGTGTTCCGCTTCGAGATGCCGCACGACGCGCAGCAGAAGCTGCCGCCGATGATCAACCTCGAGCAGTACTACGCCGAGCACTACCTGCTCGAAGAGATCTTCCGCCGCAACGAGGCGACGCCGGGGCTCATCGACATCCGCTGGGGCACCGAGCTCACCGGCCTCGCGCAGCACGACGACGGCGTGACGCTCGACATGCGCAACGCCGAAGGCGCATACCGGCTGCATGGCCAGTGGCTCGCAGCCTGCGACGGCGGCCAGAGCTTCGTGCGCAAGGCGATGGGGCTCGCGCTCGAAGGTACGGGCTACGAAGGCCGCTACGTGATCATCGACATCGAGCTCAAGAGCAGGCACCCGACGGAGCGCCGCGCGTGGTTCGACCCGCCGTGGAACCCGGGCTCGACCGTGCTGATGCACCGCCAGCCCGACGACATCTGGCGCATCGACTACCAGCTGCGCCCCGGCCAGAGCACCGAGGAGGCGCTGCAGCCACCAGCCGTGGCCGAGTTCGTGCAGCGCCACCTCGACGCCATCGGCGAAGGCCACCTGCCATGTAAGACGGTGTGGACCTCGGTCTACCGCGCCGGCGCGATGACGCTCGACAGCTACCGCCACGGCCGCGTCGTGTTCGCGGGCAACGCGGCGCATGCGATGCCGATCTTCGGCGTGCGCGGGCTCAACTCGGGCTTCGACGACGCAGACAACCTCGCGTGGAAGCTGGCGTTCGTCGCCAGGGGCTTGTCGGATGCGGCACTGCTCGACTCGTACTCGCAGGAGCGCATCGCGGCCTTCCACGTGAACGCCGAGAACGCGATGCGCAGCACCGAGTTCATGTCGCCGCCGTCGCGCGGCTTCGACCTGCTGCGCGAGGCGGCGCTGTCGCTGTCGGAAAGGCACCGCGGCATCGCGCAACTCATCAACCCGCGCCAGACGCAGGCCGTGCGCTACGCCGATTCGCCGCTGTCGTCGGGCGAAGGAGATGCATTGCCGGCCGGCCCGCTGCCGGGCGAGGTGATGCCGGAGCAGCAACTCGAACAAGGCCATCTCACCGACTGGGTCGCGCCGGCCTTCACGCTGCTGGTGCTGCAGCCCGAGGTGGCCGCGCCGCCCGCGGCCGACGTCGCGCAGGCACGGCAGGGCGCGCTGCCCTTCGTCGTTCGCAGCATTGCGAGCCCGGGCTCCGGCGGCGCCGATGCGCATGCATCCCCTGCCGTCTTTGAAGCGCTCGGCGCACAGGACGGCGCGGTCTACCTGCTGCGCCCCGACGGCCACGTGGCCGCGCGCTGGCATCGCCTGCCGCCCGGCGCCCTGCAACCCGCACTGGCCCGCGCGGCCCAGGAACTCCCCGCATGAGCGCGACACCGTTGAACCCCGACGCCCGCGACCGCCTCTACGCCGAGTGCGCGCGCGCCATCACCGAGGCGGGCGCCGAGCGCGAATCGCTGTTCCTCGCGCGGCTTGCGCTGCTGCTGTTCGAGCAGGTCGGCGACGAGGCGCGCTGCCGCGCCGCGCTGGCCGACGCGTTGCACGCGCTGCCCGTACCATCGCTGTCCGCTTCCGAATCACAAACAACGACTGGAGACTGATCCATGGATCGCCGCACCCTTCTCGCCACGCTCGCATCCGGCGCCGCCGTGGCCGCCACGCCTTTCGCCCATGCACAGGAGTACCCCGCGCAACTCGTCAAGTGGGTGGTGCCGTACCCTGCGGGCGGCGGCACCGACGTGATCGCGCGCGTGCTGGCCGAATCGATGCGCCAGACGCTGGGCCAGCAGATCGTGGTCGACAACCGCCCCGGTGCCTCGACCAACATCGGCGCCGACATCGTCGCCAAGAGCAAGCCCGACGGCTACACGATCATGTCGGCCGACAACGCCGTGCTGGCCTTCAACGAGCACTTGTTCAGCAAGCTGCCGTTCAACCCCGAGAAAGACTTCACCTACATCGGTGCGATCGGCAAGTTCCCGCTGGCACTGGTCGTGCATCCGGACTTCCCGGCGAAGAACTTCAAGGAGTTCCTGGCCTACGTGAAGGCCAACCCCGGCAAGGTCAACTACGCCTCGCCCGGCAACGGCTCGCCGCACCACCTCGCGATGGAGATGTTCAAGGTGCGCACCGGCACTTTCATCACCCACATTCCGTACCGTGGCGCGGCGCCGGCCATGGCCGACGTGATGGGCGGGCAGGTGCCCTGCATGTTCCTCGACCTGGCTTCGGGCCTGTCGATCATGCAGGGCAACAAGGTGCGCGTGCTGGCCATCGGCTCGGGTGCGCGCAGCAAGCTGCTGCCCAACGTGCCGACGCTGGCCGAAGTGGGCGTGCCCAACACCGAGGTGTTCGCTTTCCAGGGCATCCTGGGCCCGGCGGGCCTGTCGGCGGCGGTGGTGAACAAGCTCAACGGCGACCTCAACAAGGCCTTCGGCACGCCGACCGTGCAGAAGCGCTTCGATGATTTCGGAATGGAAGCGATGCCCGGCACGCCGGCGCAGTTCGCGGCGCTGTCGCGCGCCGAGTCCAGGCGCTGGGGCCCGATCATCAAGCAAGCCGGCATCAAGCTGGACTGAAGCCGCAGAGGGGACTCTCTCCCTTCGTGAAACACCGAGGAACCGGCGTTGCCGGGCCCCTGGTGTTGCCCCGGTAGGAGGCGAGCCTATTTTTTCGAGCCGTCCTCGAAGACCTCGTCGTCGCGCTGCAGCTCGCCGTTCTCGTCCCAGGCGCGCTCGCGCGTCACGCGGCCCTTGGCGTCGAAGGTGGATTCAGCCAGCAGCGTTCCCTTTTCGCTGAAGCGTTGGTGGGTGCCGACCGGGATTTGCCGGCCGCGGCTCACCACCTGGTAGCGGCCCTGCGCGGCGCGCTGGCCGCTGTCGTAGAACTCGGTGATCTCCACCGTGCGCGTGTCGCCGCTGCCGCTGTAGGCGGATTTGCTGCTCGGCTGGCCGTTGAGGTAGTAGCTGTCGTCGACGATCGGCTCGCCCGCGCTGTTCCAGCGCTGGTCGCGCACCAGCGCGCCTTTTTCGGAGAAGGCCTGCTCGCGCAGGCGCACGCTCGCGCGCTCGACCAGCAGGTACACCGCCTCGCGGCGCTTGACGCCCTCGGACGAGTAGTTCTGCTCGGTGCGCTGGTTGCCGACGATTTCGTCGATCGCCGCGGTCTTGCCGTTGTCGTAGAAGCTTTGCGAGCGCACCCGCTTGCCCGACACGTACGACAGCCGCGAGCGCAGGGTGCCGCGCGAGTCGAACAGTTCGACCTGCGACGGGCCGGTGCCCGTAAAGCCGCAGAGCCTGGCGTCATCGACCACCGGGGCCAGCGTGGGCGCGTCGGCACAGCGCAGGGCCGAGAGTTGGCCGTGCTCGGTGAATTCGACCGACGCGCGTTCGCTGCCGCTGCCGGTGTCGGGATAGAAGATGGCGCGCCGAAGCCTGCCGTCGGGGTAGAAGCTGCGCACGAGCCCCCGCTCCTGGCCGTCGTCGTAGGTGGCGTCGCGCAGCACGCGGCCCGTGGGCGAGAACTCGCGGGCGCGGCCCTGCAGGTTGCCCTTGGCATTGAGGGTGTGCTCCTTGGCGAGCTTGCCCTTCTCGTAGATGCGCACCAGACCCATCGACACGCCGTTCTGCACCTGTTCCTCGCGCTGCAGCTCGCCGGTTGCCCGGTCCTTGCAGCGCAGCAGGCCGGTCTTGCCCGCGGTGCTGCTG
The DNA here is from genome assembly GCF_056395365.1 of Variovorax sp. 10L421. Taxonomy (NCBI): domain Bacteria; kingdom Pseudomonadati; phylum Pseudomonadota; class Betaproteobacteria; order Burkholderiales; family Comamonadaceae; genus Variovorax; species Variovorax sp. 10L421. The sequence goes on along the minus strand of NZ_JBFTJJ010000005.1, from coordinate 9,568 downwards.
CCGTCGGCCGGGTTCACGCTGCGGCCGTTCAGCTCGCAGTCCAGCTGCGCGTGCGCCGTCGCGGCGCCGAGCAACGCGAGCAATGCGGCGGCGCCGCGGAGGGCGGTCCGGCGCGGGGTCATGTCACTTGTCGTAAAGCGTGTCGAGCGAGCGGAAACCCTTGACCTCGATCGGGTTGCCGAACGGGTCGAGGAAGAACATCGTCCACTGCTCGCCCGGCTGGCCCTCGAAGCGCACCTGCGGCTTCAGCACGAACTCGGTGCCGGCGGCTTCGAGCCGCGCGGCCAGCGCCTGCCAGTCGGGCAGGGCCAGCGCGAGGCCGAAGTGCGGCATCGGCACCATCACGTCGCCGACCCGGCCGGTCCGGGCGGTGGCGAAGGGCTCGCCGAGGTGGAGCGAAACCTGGTGACCGAAGAAGTCGAAATCGACCCAGGTGCCGGTGCTGCGGCCTTCGGCGCAGCCGAGCACGCCGCCATAGAAGCGGCGGGCGACGTCGAGGTCGCGGACGTTGAAGGCCAGGTGGAAGATGCTCTGCATGGTTTCGGATTATGGGCAGCGGTGCTGTGAGAATGCCGGACTTTCTTTTATCGTGGAGCAAGCCTTGCGGATACTCCGGATCTTCGCCGCGCGGATGTGCGGCATCGCTCTTCTGTTCACTTTCGCGGCTGCGCATGCCGCCTGCCCCCCCTCGGCCATCGCCAGCCTCGAAAAGCCGGGCATGGGCGTGCGCAATGGCGTCGACCGCGGGGTGCTCTGGCGCATCGAGCGCGACGGGCGCAGCTCGTGGCTCTACGGCACCATCCACGTCGGCCGCGGCGACTGGGTGCGGCCCGGTCCGACCATCCAGAAAGCGCTCGCGCAGAGCGACACCCTTGCGCTGGAGCTCGACTTGCGCGACGAGGCTACTGCCCAGGTCATGGGCCAGCCGGCCGACCCGGCACTGCTGGCACGCATGCTCAGCGGCGAGCGTGCCCGCCGTCTCGAGCGCCAGAACACCGAGGCTTGCGTGCCGCCTGGCACGCTGTCGAAGCTGCAGCCGATCCTGCAGGTCACGGCACTGGCCGGCCTGGCGGGACGGGCCGACGGGCTGTACCCGGAATTCGGCGTGGACGAGACGCTGGCGGTTTCCGCCCGCAACGGCAACAAGCCGGTCGTCGCGCTCGAAAGCGCGGCCGAGCAGCTGAAGGCGCTGACCGGCGAATCCGAAGCCGAGGAGGCAGAGCAGGTCGATGCGGCGCTGGACGAACTGGAATCGGGCAAGCTGCGCGGCCAGCTCAAGGAGCTGGCCGACGTCTGGGCGCGCAGCGACGCGGCCAGGCTCGCCCGCTACCCCGAGTGGTGCGACTGCCTCAAGACGACCGCCGAGCAGCGGCTGATGAAGCGCCTGCTCGACGACCGCAACCCGAACCTGGCCGACGGCATCGAGCGCCTGCACTTCGGTGGCAAGCGCGTGTTCGCGGCGGTCGGTGCGCTGCACATGATCGGCCCGAAGGGATTGCCCGCGCTGATGGCGGCGCGCGGCTTCACCGTGACGGCGGTGCTGACCGATGCACAGGCGCAGACGGCGGTGCCGATGCCGGCGCTTGCGGCGCCTTCGCCAGCGCCGAAGGCCGTGCGCGGCGGCAAGGCCGCCAAGGGTCAGCGTGGTCAGAAGGGTGCGCCTGCTGCCGCAGCAAAGGGCGGTAGATCGGCAAAGGCTGTGCCTGCCGCCAAAGGGGGCAAGGCGCCTGCCAAGGGCAAAGTGCGCAGATAATCGCGACCGCCATGCACATGCTGCGCCACCCCACCCGCTTCCTCGGCCTCGTCGGCCGCTGGGTGCTGCTGTGGTTCGTGCTGTCGCTGGGCGTGGCGGTGGCATCGCCGCTGGTGAACCCGCAGGCCATGGAGTTGGTGTGTTCCAGCGCCGGCTCGATCAAGGTGGTGGTCCACACCGAAGACGGCACGCAGGAAATGGGCGCGTCGCACATGGACTGCCCGTTGTGCGTGCTGAGCGGCGCACCGCCGCCGGCTGTGGCCGCTCCCGTCTTCGATCTTCCCTTGCCGCTGGGCCGCGTGGTCCAGTCCATTCCCGCCGCGCGCCTGGCCGCGGCCACCGCGGCGCCGTTGCCGGCGCGCGGGCCCCCGGCTTTCTCCTGACGCTCTCAAAACCGTAGCTGCATGCGCGCGACCGAAGCGCATGTGCGGCCTGTCCGGCTTGAAGTTTCGTGGAGAAGGTTCCTCTTGAAAAAGCATTCCCGCGCCCTGGCGATCGCCATGGCATTTCCCTTCGGCGCGCCTGCGCTGGCACAGCAGTCCGCCGAGACACCTGAAAGCGGCACCGGTGGCCGCGCGCTCAGCACCATCACCGTGACCGGCGGCCGCCCGACCTCGCTGCCGACGCAGATCCCGACCACCATCGAAGGCGTGACGCACGAGCAGGTCGTCGAAACCGTCAACGCCACCGACAGCGAAGACGCGCTCAAATACCTGCCGAGCCTGGTCGTGCGCAAGCGCTACATCGGCGATTTCAACCACGCCGTGCTCGCCACCCGCGCCTCGGGCACGGGCAACAGCGCGCGCTCGATGGTGTACGCCGACGGCATCATGCTGTCGAACCCGCTGGGCAACGGCGCCACCTACGCGCCGCGCTGGGGCATGGTGTCGCCGGAAGAAATCGAGCGGGTCGACGTGCTGTACGGGCCGTTCTCGGCCGCGTACCCGGGCAACTCGGTGGGCGCGGTGGTCGACTACGTGACGCGCATGCCCACGCAGCTGGAGGCGCACGTCAAGCTCAGCGGCTTCGCGTCGAACTTCGACCTGTACAACAGCCATTCCTCGCCGGCCGGCCAGCAGCTCGACCTGTCGCTGGGCAGCCGCAGCGGTGACTGGTCGTGGTGGCTCAGCGCGTCGCGCACCCACAGCAAGGGGCAGGCGCTGGTGTTCGGCAACCGGCTGGTGAGCGCGGGCACGGTCGGCAGCGCGGGCACGCCGGTGACCGGCGCGGTACTCGGGCTGAATCCATCGAACCAGCCGTGGTGGCTGGTGGGCGGTTCGACCCTCTACGACACCACGCAGGAACAGGCCAAGCTCAAGGTGGCCTACGACTTCTCGCCTACGGTGCGCGCTACCTACACGCTGGGTGCATGGAACAACACCACGCACGGCAGCGTCGACACCTGGCTGCGCGACGCCTTCGGGCGGCCGGTGTACGGCGGGCGCGTGAACATCGGCGGGCGCAGCTACAACCTCGATTCGCCGAGCGCCGCGCTCGCACCGACCGAGACCGCGCTCACGCACTACATGCACGGCCTCTCGGTGAAGAGCCACACCGGCGGCGTGTTCGACTGGGAGGTGGCGGCGAGCCTGTTCGACTATTCGCGCGACACCTCGCGCACGCCCACCACACCGCTACCCGGCGCCTTCAACGGCGGCCCGGGCCGCACCACCGACATGGGCGGTTCCGGCTGGAACACCTTCAAGGCGGCCGGCACCTGGCGGCCCACCGGCTCGGCCGAAGGCGTGGGCGCGCACGTGGTCGACTTCGGCTTCCAGCAGGACACGGCGCGCCTGCGCACCAGCGTCGGCAACACGCTCGACTGGATCGACGGCTCTCCCGTCACGCCGTTCTCGGCCTTCAACGGCAACACCCGGCTGCAGTCGCTCTACGCGCAGGACACCTGGCGCTTCGCAAAGGACTGGAAGACCACGCTCGGCCTGCGCCATGAGCGCTGGCAGGCCTACGGCGGCCAGCTCGGCAACGCAAGCACGCTGCTGAACTTCACGCCGCGCAAGAACAGCTACGACTCGCCCAAGGCCGCCATCGCGTGGCAGGCCACGTCCGACTGGCTCTTCAAGGCCTCGACCGGCCGTGCGGTGCGCATGCCGACGGTGAGCGAGCTCTACCAGGGCTCGATCGACGGCAACCGCATCGTCAACACGAATCCGAACCTGCGCCCTGAACGCTCGTGGACCACCGAGCTCAGCGCCGAGCGCGACATGAAGGGCTGGGGGCTCGACGGCGTGCTCCGCACCACGCTGTTCTTCGAGAACACCAAGGACGCGCTCTACACCCAGGCACTCACCAACCTCGTGAGCACGGTGCAGAACGTCGATGCCATCCGCACGCGCGGGCTCGAAGTGGCGATGAACGCGGTCGACGTGGGCGTGCGGGGGCTCGACCTGAGCGGCAGCCTCACGCTGACCCGCTCGAAGATCACCGCCAACAGCGGCTTTGCGGCCAGCGTCGGCCGCGACCAGCCGCGCGTGCCCAAGGTGCGCGCCGCGCTGCTCGCCACCTACCGCCCCGACGCCCGCTGGAGCTACACCGTCGGCGCGCGCTACAGCGGCAGGCAGTACGGCACGCTCGACAACAGCGACCCCAACGGCGCCGCGTACATGGGCTTCTCGAAGTTCTTCGTGGTCGACGCGCGCGTACGTTACCGGATCGACCGGCAGTGGAGCGCGTCCTTCGGCATCGACAACCTGAACAACAACAGGTACTGGGCCTTCCACCCATACCCGCAGCGCACCTACGTGGCCGAACTCAAGTTCGACCTTTGACCCTCTTTCCACTTCAAGGATCTTTCGCCATGAATGCCTCGACCACTCTCAAGACTCTCGCTGCCTGCGCCATGCTGACGGGCGTTGCGGCCGCCTCCGCGCATGTCACGCTGCCGCCGGGCGGCGCCACCGTGGGCAGCGACTACAACGCCGCCTTCCGCGTCGGCCACGCCTGCGAAGGCGCCAAGGCCACCACCGGCCTCGCCGTGCGCCTGCCAAAGGGCTTCGTGCTGAGCGACGCACAGGCGCGCAAGGGCTGGAAGCTCGACGTGCAGAAGGGCGGAACGGGCGGCGATGGCGAAGTGCGCTGGACCGCCGAGAAGCCCGAGAACGCGCTGCCCGGCAGCGAGCGCGCCGAGTTCGTGCTGCGCGGCAAGATGCCCGCGGCACCGGGCACGCTGTGGTTCAAGGTGCTGCAGACCTGCGACGTTGGCGTGGCCGATTGGGCCGAGGTGCCGGCCTCGGGCAATTCGACCAAGGGGCTGAAGAGCCCCGCCGCGAAGCTCGAAGTGGTGGCGCAGGGCGTGGCCACCGTCGACGTACGCGATGGCTGGGTGCGCCAGTCGGTGCCGGGCCAGAGCGGCACCGGCGCCTTCATGAAGCTCACCGCACCTACCGGCACCAAGTTGGTCGGCATCTCGACCCCGGCAGCCGGCATCGCCGAAGTGCACGAGATGAAGATGGAGGGCGACACCATGAAGATGCGCGAACTCTCCGGCGGCCTGGACCTGCCCGCGGGCCAGACCGTCGAGCTCAAGCCCGGCGGCTATCACGTGATGATGATGGACCTGCAGGGCCCGCTGGCCAAGGGCGCGAGCGTGCCGATGACGCTGAAGTTCGAGGACGCCAAGGGCGTGAAGACCGCGCTGGACGTAGCGCTGCCGGTGGGCGCGCCCGAAGGTGCCGATGCCGCCGGCCCGGCGCATCAGCACAAGCACTGAGCCTCTTCAAAGCAGCTGGTCGGGCGCCAGCGGGCCGAAGAGCTTGAGCATCAGCCGCAGCATGGCGCTGGCGTCTGGCTCGGTGCGGGTGTCCTTCAGGTCGCTGCCTTCGGGCGCGTGCCACTGCAGCGATCCGTCCACCAGATCGACGTGCCAGGAGCGCTCGCGCATGCCGCGCTCGATCTGCTCCGACGCTGCGCGCGAGAGTTCGTTGCTGCGGATCAGCAGCGCGAGCTCGGTGTTCTGCAGCTGCGAGCGCAGATCGAGGTTCATTGAGCCGACCACCAGCAGCCGGCCATCCATCACCAGCACCTTGGAGTGCAGCATCGCGCGCGATTCACCGGGAGCGCTGTCGCCGACCGAGGAGCCGAAGACATTGCCGAGGCTCGCCTGCTCGCTGCGCAGTTCGTAGAGCTCGACGCCCATCCTGAGCAGTTCCTCGCGATGGCGCGCGTAGCCCACGTGCGCCACCGGGGCATCGTTCGAGGCCAGCGAGTTGGTCAGCACGCGGATGCGCACGCCCCTCCCGCGGGCTTCGGAAAAAGCCCGCAGCATGTCCTTGCCGGGCACGAAGTAGGGCGAGATGATGACCAGGCCGGTGCGCGCCTGGCCGATCAGCTGCAGGAGGCCCTCGACCACCGTGTCGCCGTTGGCCGCCCGGTCGGAGGCGGCTTCCAGCGACGCCGCACCGCGCGAGGTGCCGGCCTTGTCATCGGGCCGGCTGACCACGAGGCCCGGTGCCTTCGCATTGGTGGGATCCGAGTCGGCGGGGATCTTGCCGGGCTTGTCGGCCAGCATCACGGCCGGAGCCCAGACGAAGGTAGCGGTGCGCAGGTCCAGCGGCTTTTCGTCCCAGGCGCGGGCGCGCTGGGCGGCGGTGGGAGGCGCGTTGGGGCGCGGCTCGCCGTCCGGCGGTTTCGGGTTGCCGTTCGCGTCCTGGGCGCGGGCCGATTCCTCGGCCAGTTCCTGATCGGCCTTGCGCGCGCGGTCGCGCATGGCCTGCAGCTCCTCGCGCGTGATCAGCGATTGCACGGGGTAGGCGCGCTCGTTGTTCCAGTAGCTGTCGAAGCTGCGCGAGAGATCCTGCACGATGGGACCGGCCGCCAGCACGTCGACATCGATGAAGTTGGCGTTGGCCGCATTGCCGAAATACGCATCGCCGAGATTGCGCCCGCCCGTGACGGCGAGTACGTTGTCGGCAATGAACAGCTTGTTGTGCATGCGCTGCTGGATGCGCGAGGCGTCGTCGATCGAATTGAGGAAGCGGCTGATGCGGGAATCGCGCGAGCCCGCGATCGGATTGAACAGCCGCATCTCGATATTGGGAATGAAGGCCAGCCCCAGCACCGCCGCGTCGCGGCCGGTAGTGTGGAAGTCGTCGAGCAGCACGCGCACCCGCACGCCGCGCTCGGCAGCTCCCCGCAGGCCGCGCACGAGGCGGCCGGTGCTGGCATCGGCGTGGATGGCGTAGTACTGCAGGTCCAGCGTCTTCTGGGCACCCTCGATCAGTGCCAGCCGGCTGCCGTACGCCGCTTGCGGGCCTCCCATGAGCATGAAGCCGGATTCATAGCGGGCCTTGTCGGCCTGCCGGCGCTGCTGCACCAGGTCGGCCAGCGCGGTGCCGCTGGCTGGCGAGGTGATCGCGGTCGAGATGGGGCGCTCGACGTTCTGCGGCAATTGCGCGCAGCCGCAGAGGAACAGGAGCGCCAGGAACGCGCCGAGCGCGGGAAGCGTGGCGGATCGGCGGCAGAACGCCTGGAAGGAGGAAGGCATGCGGCTTCTCCCGGTGTTGAGATGAGCAGCATGTATAGCCTAGTCGGCGCCTGCCGCGCGTCGGACAGGCGGACGACCGGCATGGGCGTCAGCGCCCGGCGACCAGCTCTTCCTGGCGCTCCAGGGCGGCGAGCAGTTCGTCGTCGATGTTGGCGTGGCGCTCGGCCAGTTCGGCGGCGCGAGAGGCATCGGTGGCGTAGATGGCGCCACCGTCGAGTTCGAGCATCTCGGTAATGCGCTTCTGCTCGGCTTCGAGGGCTTCGATCTGCGCGGGGAGGGCGTCCAGTTCGCGCTGCTCCTTATAAGAGAGCTTCTTGCGGGCGACGGCTGTCCGGGGGGCTGCCGCGGGTTCCGCGGCCGGGGCGGGCGCAGGTGCTGGAGCGGGTGCTGCGGCGAGGCGCTGCTCGGCAATCTCGCGGGCGCGCCTGGACTGGATCAGCCAGTCCTGCACGCTGCCTTCGTACTCGCGCCAGCTGCCGTCGCCTTCGTAGGCAATGGTGCTGGTCACCACGTTGTCGAGGAAGGTCCGGTCGTGGCTCACCAGGAACACCGTGCCGTCGTAATCCTGCAGCAGGGTTTCGAGCAGCTCGAGGGTGTCGATGTCGAGGTCGTTGGTGGGTTCGTCCAGCACCAGCACGTTGGCCGGGCGGGCGAACAGGCGGGCCAGCAGCAGGCGGTTGCGCTCGCCGCCGCTGAGGGAGCGGACCGGGGAGTTGGCGCGTGCCGGCGAGAAGAGGAAGTCCGAGAGGTAACTCTTGACGTGCTTCTTCTGGCTGCCGATCTCGATCCACTCGCTGCCGGGGCTGATGAAGTCTTCCAGCGTGGCGTCGAGGTCGAGCTTGTCGCGCATCTGGTCGAAGTACGCCACCTGCAGGTTGGTGCCGCGGCGGATCTTGCCGGTGTCGGGCTCGAGCTCGCCCAGGATCAGCTTCAGCAGTGTGGTCTTGCCCGCGCCGTTCGGCCCGAGCAGGCCGACCTTGTCGCCGCGCAAGATGGTGCTGCTGAACTTGCGGATGACGGTCTTCTCGCCGAAGGACTTGGTGGCATCGGTGAGCTCGGCCACGATCTTGCCGCTGGACTGACCCGAGGCCACGTCCATGTTGACGCTGCCTTGCACGTTCCGGCGGGCGGCGTGCGTGGCGCGCAGTTCCTGCAGGCGGTTGATGCGGCTCTGGCTGCGGGTGCGGCGTGCTTCGACGCCCTTGCGGATCCAGATCTCTTCCTGCGCCAGGAGCTTGTCGGCCTTGGCGCTGATCACGGCTTCCTGGGCGAGCTGCTCTTCCTTCTGCAGGAGATACTGCTCGAAGTTGCCGGGGTAGGAGCCCAGCTTGCCCCGGTCCAGCTCGACGATGCGGGTAGCGACGCGGTTCAGGAAGCTGCGGTCGTGGGTGACGGTGACGACGCTGCCCTTGAAGTCGATCAGCAACTGCTCGAGCCATTCGATGGAGTCGAGGTCCAGGTGGTTGGTGGGTTCGTCCAATAGAAGCACGTCGGGCGCGGCCACCAGCGCCTGGGCCAGTGCGACGCGCTTGCGGGTGCCGCCGGAGAGCGACCCGACGCGGGCGTCGCGGTCCAGGTGGAGGCGGTGCAGCGTTTCTTCCACGCGCTGCTCCCAGTTCCAGGCGTCGAAGGCTTCGATCTGGGACTGCAGCGCGTCCAGATCGAGGCCGTCCGCACCGGAGAGATAGAGATCGCGAATGGCAATGACGGGGCCCAGGCCCTGGCTGGCTGCGGTGAATACATCCGCGTCCATGTCCAGCAAGGGTTCCTGGGCGACATAAGCCACACGGAGGTTCTGCTGCAACTGGAGAGTGCCGTCGTCGGTCTTCTCCAGGCCGCCCAGTATCTTGAGCAGGGAAGACTTGCCAGCACCGTTGCGGCCGATCAGGCCGATACGCTCCGATTCGAGAAGAGAGAAGTCCGCATGATCCAGCAGCGGGACGTGACCGAACGCGAGCTGGGCGTCGAGGAGTGTGATGAGTGCCATGTGGCGCGGATTATCGGAGGAGCCGATGTCAGGGCCTGGTGGTGGAGGAGGAGGCCGCTCCGTGTGAGGGGCCTGAGGGGCCTTCTTCGAGTTTCTTGCGGGCAGCCTTGCAAGGTCCGAAAACTGTCATATACTCGTGGGCTTCGCTGATGAATACCGCAAGGTGTTCGAGGCAAGCAGTCCTCCCAGGAGTTCTGTTTGCGAGTCGGCAAAGAAAGTCTTCAAAAAGTTTGACTGGTCTTAAAAAACCGGTGCATAATCGAAGGCTTCGCTGAAACGGCTTCAGTGGTTTGCAATGAAAGTTGCGGGTTGCGATGAGGGGCTGGTT